>CAXYUC010000209.1:0-6564 GCA_964292075.1 uncultured Mycolicibacter sp. | reverse complement strand
AGCGGTCCTGCGCGCAATCACCCTCTGGCTACCGCATTTGTCAGACACGCCCTAGGCCTGTCCGACCTCGAACCGCGCGAAGCGGGTCACGGTCACGCCGGCCTCGTCGAGCAGCGCCTTGACGCTCTTCTTCGAGTCGGAAACCGACGACTGCTCCAGCAGCACCACGTCCTTGAAGAAGCCGGTGACCCGGCCTTCGACGATCTTGGGCAGGGCAGCCTCGGGCTTGCCCTCCTCCTTGGCCGTCTCTTCGGCGATGCGGCGCTCGTTCGCCACCAGTTCGGCGGGAACGTCGTCGCGGCTCAGGTACTTGGCCTTGAGCGCGGCGATCTGCAGCGCCACCGCGTGGGCCGCGTCGGTGTCCGAGCCGGAGTACTCGACCAGCACACCCACGGCCGGCGGCAGGTCGGAGGCCCGCTTGTGCAGGTAGGTCTCCACGGTGCCGTCGAAGTAGGCGACCCGGCGCAGTTCGAGCTTCTCGCCGATCTTGGCCGACAGCGCCTCGATGGCCTCACCGACGGTGCGGTCACCGATCTTGGCGCTCTTGAGCTCCTCGACATCGGAGGTCTTGGCCGCCGCGGCTGCGGTGACGACCTCGTCGGCGAGTGTCTTGAACTCGTCGTTCTTGGCGACGAAGTCGGTCTCGGAGTTCAGCTCGATCAGGGCGCCGCCCTTGGCGGCGACCAGACCTTCGGCGGTGGCACGCTCGGCGCGCTTGCCGACGTCCTTGGCACCCTTGATGCGCAGCACCTCGACGGCCTTGTCGAAGTCGCCGTCGCTTTCGGCCAGCGCATTCTTGCAGTCCATCATGCCTGAGCCGGTGAGCTCCCGAAGCCGCTTAACGTCGGCAGCGGTGTAGTTCCCCACTGTTATGTGCCTTTCCTACGATGCGTCGGTGGTGGTTTCGGCGCCGGCAGCTGCGGCGTCGGCGTCGGGCGCCGCGGTGGTGGCGCCCGCCAGCAGCTCCTGCTCCCACTCGGCCAGCGGCTCAACGGCTTCGGCCGCGGCCTTGCCCTCGCCGTTGCCCTGACCTGCCCGGGCCTGCAGTCCCTCGGCCACCGCGGAGGCGATGACCTTGGTCAGCAGCGCCGCCGAGCGGATCGCGTCGTCATTGCCCGGGATCGGGTAGTCGACCAGGTCGGGGTCGCAGTTGGTGTCCAGGATCGCGATGACCGGGATGCCCAGCTTGCGGGCCTCGCCGACGGCGATGTGCTCCTTGTTGGTGTCGACGACCCAGACGGCCGACGGCACCTTAGCCATGTCGCGGATACCGCCGAGGCTGCGCTCCAGCTTGTTCTTCTCGCGGGTCAGCATCAAGATTTCCTTCTTGGTGCGTCCCTCGAAGCCGCCGGTCTGCTCCATGGCCTCGAGTTCCTTCATCCGCTGAAGGCGCTTGTGGACGGTGGAGAAGTTGGTGAGCATGCCGCCCAGCCAGCGCTGATTGACGTACGGCATTCCGACCCGGGTGGCCTCGGCCGCGACCGACTCCTGCGCCTGCTTCTTGGTGCCGACGAACATGATGGAGCCGCCGTGCGCGACGGTCTCCTTGACGAATTCGTACGCCTTGTCGATGAACGTCAGCGTCTGCTGCAAGTCGATGATGTAGATGCCGTTGCGGTCGGTGAAGATGAACCGCTTCATCTTGGGATTCCAACGACGGGTCTGATGCCCGAAGTGGGCGCCGCTGTCCAGCAGCTGCTTCATGGTCACTACGGCCATGGTTCTACCCAGCTTTCTTAGTGTCGGTTGTCGCCCGGCGTCGGGTGAGGCCGGGCCCTGGTGCCTGCTGAGATGTCGGACCCCTGTTGGGGACCACCCGGCATCCGGTTGTGGTGCAGACACGCGAAGTCAGCCCGCATACGCGAACTGCGCAAATGAGTTTACACGGTTCGAGCGGGTGGTTTAGCAAGCCTCGAGGAACGAGAGGCGAAGCTGGAACCACCCATGAACCAGGTGCTTTGTCCACAGCGGTGACTGGCCCGCTCCGGGGCCGCCGAGGTGAACTGGGCACATGCGATGCGTGGCATTGTTGCTGGTCGGAGGCCTTTTGCTGGCCGCACCGGCGCACGGCGACCCGGTTCGGCTGGATTGGCCGCTGCGGCCGCGCCCGGCGGTGGTGCGGCGATTCGACGCGCCGCGCCCGGATTGGCAGCGCGGCCACCGGGGCGTGGACCTGGCCGGGGAACCGGGCCAGCCGGTGTATGCCGCCGGTGCGGGCACGGTGGTGTTCGCCGGACGTTCCGGTGGGCAGCCGGTTGTGTCACTGGCCCATCCCGGCGGGTTGCGCACCAGCTACCAGCCGGTATCCGCGGCGGTCCGGATCGGCCAGCTGGTGGCCGCGGGATCGGTGATCGGCACCTTGGAGCCCGGCCATCCGGGCTGCGCCGCTTGCCTGCACTGGGGCGCGATGTGGGGACCGGCGTCGCGGGCCGACTACGTCGATCCGTTGGGATTGCTGGCCTCGACGCCGATCCGGCTCAAGCCGCTGGGCGGGTAGCTTCTGCCGAAGACGCGCTGGGAGTTGCCGTGCAACACTGGACAGCATGCGCCGGACAGCGAGTTGGCGATGACAGCCCTGGTCGAACCGCCCGGCCGGTTGTTGACCGTCGCCGAGTATGCCGAACTTGGCGAGGACGATCAGTGCCGCTGGGAGTTGCAGGAGGGCAACCTCGTCATGTCGCCGTCGCCGTCACCACGTCACATGCTCGCTTCGGGTGTGCTGCGTGACCAGCTCAAGACTCAGCTTCCGGCGTCTTTCGTGGTGATTCAGGACATCGATATCGACTTGCAGCTGGATCGGGGGGATCGGCCAGGGACGTCACGCCGTCCAGATCTCGTGGTGGTCGAGCGGTCTGCCGTAATTCGCGTGGATGCCGAAGGCGGCATGCTGGCGGCTGCGGAGACCCTGCTGGTCGTCGAGATCGCCTCGCCCGGGTCGCGGCGTACCGACTTCATGATCAAGCGGGCCGAATACGCCGACGCCGGAATCCCGTATTACTGGATCGTCGACCTGGAACCGGCCGGCGCGGTGAGTCTGCGGGCTTGCCATCAGGCCGAGGGCACCACCGGCTACGTCGACGACGGTGCGGTGGCCACTACCTACACCGCCGAGGTGCCGTTTCCGCTCACCATCGACCTCGCGGCGATCAGCAACGTGTTGAGCTAAGCCCCGGTCCGCCGCCGCAGGAAATCCAGCATGGCGGCGATGACGACGTCCGGCTGGTCCCGTTGGACCCAATGCCCTGCACCGGCAACGACTTTCAGTTCGGCGTGCGGGATCAGCGCGGCGGCGGCGCGGGCACGTGCAAGCGGCACGCCGGTGTCCTTGTCGCCGTGGATGATCAGCGCCGGCCTCGGAAACGACGGCAGCTGCGCCGTGTAGTCGGTTTTCAGCCGGTTCCATAACATCTCGTCGCGCTGCCATTGCTCGAAGGCGGCCAGGCCGGGTTGCCGTGCGGCCGCGATGATCTCCGCGATCAGTTCGGGCGTACGTTGAGCCGGATCGCGGATCAGCGATGTGAGGCTCCACGTCAATGCGGTGCGATTGGTCGCCATCCAGCGGGTGGCGGCATCCAGCACGCCGGTGCGCAGCATCGCCCAGGCCAACACCTGGCGGCCGCCGGCCAGTCGCGGCATCAGCCCGTAACTGTCCAACAGCAGTGCCGCGGTGACCCGTTCGGGCCGATCCAACACGTGTCCGATCGACAGTCCCCCGCCCAGGGACAACCCGCCGATGGCGTAGTGATCCAGTCCGAGCGCGTCGATGAACTCCCCCACGTAGGCGACCAGCCGCTGCTGGGTCACCCGCCAGGTGGGCAGCGGGCTTTTACCGCAGCCGGGGTGATCGGGAGCGATGACACGGAAGCCGCCGGCAGCCAGCCGTGGTCCGACCTGGCCCCAGGACAACTCGGCGCTGTCCGTGCCGCCGCCGTGTAACAGCACCACGGTGGCGACCGCCTTATCGGGGCGAAAGTCCAGGTAGGAGACCGGTCCCGACGGCAGTTCGAGGATTGCTCGCACGCTCACGCCCGCGGGTGCGCCTGATCGTGCACGGCGCGCAGCCGGGCGACGGTGACATGGGTGTAGAGCTGGGTGGTGGCCAGGCTGGAGTGACCGAGCAACTCCTGCACGATCCGCAGGTCTGCCCCACCCTCCAACAGGTGCGTGGCCGCCGTGTGGCGCAGCCCGTGCGGCCCCATATCCGGTGCTCCGCCGACGGCGGCGACGGTCTGGTGCACCACGGTGCGGGCCTGGCGCGGGTCAAGGCGCCCGCCGCGGGCCCCGAGCAGCAGTGCCGGGCCGGACTCCAGCGTCGCCAGCGACGGCCGCCCCCGGGTGAGCCAGGCCTGCAACGCGTCGGCTGCGGGCTCCCCGAACGGCACCGTGCGTTGCTTGTTGCCCTTGCCCACCACCCGCAACACCCGCCGTGAGCTGTCGACGTCGTCGATGTCAAGGCCGCACAGTTCGCTGACCCGCACCGCGGTAGCGTACAGCAGCTCGGCGATCAGCCTGTCCCGCAAGGCCAGCGGATCATTCTGCTGGGCACCGGATTTGGCAGCAATCATCGCGTCGTGCGCCTGGTCTCGGCGCAGTACCGCCGGCAGTGTCCGGCGCGACTTCGGCAGTTGCAGGCGCGCGCCGGGGTCCGATGCCAGCAGCCCGCGCCGGCACGCCCACGCGGTAAAGGTCTTGACCGTCGAGGTGCGGCGCGCCAAGGTGCTGCGCGCAGCGCCGGCGCCGGCCTGCGTGGCCAGCCAGCTGCGCAGCAGCGGAAGGCTCAGGCCCTCGATGCCGGTATGCCCCTGCTCGGCGAGGAATCCGAACAGCGAGCGCAGGTCGCCGAGGTAGGCGCGCCGGGTGTGGTCGGAACGGCCCCGCTCCAAAGCCAGGTAGTCGTCGAACTCGTCGAGAATCGCGTCCACACCGACCACCGTCTCAGACGGCGCCCGGGGGCTCAGGTGACGCGCCGCAGCGTTTCCGGGGTGAGATCAAGCCGTGACGGATAGCCGTCGACGGCCATGATGAGGTCGGCTTCGGCCAGCAGCGAGCGCAGCACGTGCACGACCCCGGCGGTTCCGCCCAGAGCCAGACCGTAGGCATACGGCCGGCCGATACCCACCGCGGTGGCCCCCAACGCAAGAGCCTTGATGATGTCGGCCCCGGTGCGGATGCCCGAGTCGAACAGCACCGGCATTCCGTCGGCGGCGGCCACCACGTCGGGCAGGCAGTCCAGGGCCGGCAGTCCGCCGTTGGCCTGGCGACCGCCGTGCGTGGAGCAGTAGATGCCGTCGACACCGCCGTCGCGGGCACGCCGCACGTCATCGGGGTGGCAGATGCCCTTGACGATCAGCGGCAGGTCGGTCAACGACCGCAGCCACGGCAGATCATCCCAGGTCAGCGGGTTCCCGAAGGTCTGAATCCAGGACAATATGGCGGCTTGCGGATTCTCCTCGGGCGGCTGGGCCAGCCCCGCCCTGAACACCGGGTCAGACCAGTAGTTGGACAGGCAGTGCCCGCGCAGCTGCGGAAAGTTCGAGGTGGCCAGATCGCGGGGACGCCAGCCCGGGACCCAGGTGTCGAGGGTGACGACGATCGCCTGGTAGCCGGCCGCCTCCGCCCGATGCACCAGGCTGGCGGCCAGTTCCCGATCTTTGGGCGTGTACAGCTGGAAAAACCCTGGCGTGTCACCGAATTCGGCAGCGACGTCTTCGAGCGGGTCGGCGGTGAGGGTGGACACCATCATCGGAACTCCGGTGGCCGCCGCGGCACGAGCGCTGGCCAGGTCGCCGTGTCCGTCCTGGGCGCAGATCCCGATGACACCGATCGGCGCCATGAACACCGGCGAGGGCAGCCGCAAGCCGAACATCTCGATCGACAGGTCGCGCTCGGCGGCGCCGACGAACATCCTCGGGATCAGACCCCAGCCGTCGAAGGCGGTGACGTTGGCCCGCTGGGTGCGCTCGTCACCGGCGCCGCCGGCCACATAGGACCACACCGAGGGAGAAAGCGCCGCAGCGGCTTTGGCCTCCAACTCGGTGTAGGTCATCGGCAACGTGGGCATCACCCCGGCCAGGCCCTGCAGGTAGATCTCGAACTGGTAATCCCCGAATGCCATGACTTCAGCCTGTCTTTGCTTCGTCTGCTTCTTTGGCGGCAAGTTCTTGTTTCCACTGCCGGAAAGTTTCCTCGGTGCGCCCGCGCCGCCAGTAACCCGAGATCGACGCCCACTTGGCCTCGACGCCGCGCTCCTTGCGGACATAGGGCCGCAGATTGTGCATGACGGCCTGGGCCTCGCCGTGGATGAAGACCTGAACCTGGCCCGGCAACCACAGGGTGGTGGTGACCGCCTCGATCAGAGGCGCGTTGTCGCCGGCGCGCTCCTGCCCCACCAGGTCGGCACGTCCCCCGCGGTGCAGCCAGTTCAGCTCGACCCCGTCCGGTGCTTCCAGTGCGATCTCGTCGTCGGGCCCGGCGACTTCGAGGAACACCTTGCCCACGGCTTTGGCCGGTAGGGCCTTCAGCGCTGCCGCGGGCGCCCGCAGGGCGCTGTAGTTGCGGGCCAAA
>CAXYUC010000208.1:0-6598 GCA_964292075.1 uncultured Mycolicibacter sp. | reverse complement strand
CCCACCCGGGCCGCGGCGTGACCGGGATGGTGGACGGTGTGCGCGCCGAGGTCACGCGATCGGCTGTTGCCCCCGAGACCGGGACCGCCGTCGAGGTCTCGTGGGACGGGTTGGCGCGCGGCACGATCACCCTGACCGACACCGTGCGACCCACCAGCGCGGCCGCGGTGGCCGAACTCAAGGCCATGGGCATCACCCCGATGCTGCTCACCGGTGACGGTGCGGCGGTGGCGCGCACGGTGGCCGGTCAGGTCGGGATCGACCCGGCCAACGTCATCGCCAACGTGTTGCCCGCGGACAAGGCCGAGGCGGTCAAGCGGCTGCAGGAGCAGGGTCGGCGGGTGGCCATGGTCGGCGACGGCGTCAACGACTCGGTAGCGCTGGCCACCGCCGATATCGGGATGGCGATGGGGACCGGCACCGACGCCGCCATTGAGGCCGGTGACGTGACGCTGGTGCGCGGCGACCTCGGCACGGTTCCGACAGCGTTGCGGCTGTCCGCACGCACCCTGCGCATCATCCGGCAGAACCTGATCTGGGCGTTCGGCTACAACATCGCGGCGATCCCGCTGGCGGCGGCCGGGCTGCTCAACCCGATGATCGCGGGCGCGGCGATGGCGGCCTCGTCGGTTCTGGTGGTGACGAACAGCCTGCGGCTTCGCCGGTTCGCGCGGTAAGGTCCGGAAAAGTCGAACAGGGGGTTTGCTCTATGTATGCGCTGAAGGTCTCTCATGGCGTGATCGCGAAGGCCGGGGCGGTTTGCGCCGCCCTGGCGGCGTTTGCTCTGGCAGTGTCCGGGACCGCCGGTGCGGACCCGGCCAATCCCGACCCGTTCAGCCCCAGCGACTGCATGGCCAACGCGAGTGCGGTCTGCAACGTCGGCCCGTACGGCCCCAACAGCCTGACCAATCCGGCCAACATCAACAGTCCGCTGAACCCGGCGAATCCGGACAACCCGGCCAATCCGATGAACCCGGCGAATCCGGCCAGCCCGATGAACCCGATGAACCCGGCGAATCCGGCCAGCCCGATGAACCCGATGAACCCGGCGAATCCGGCCAGCCCGATGAACCCGATGAATCAGCCCTAGAACCGGCTACCGCATCACGAATCCAGCCAGGCCAACTCGGCCGGAAGCTGTTCCCGCCAATAGGACACGTCGTGACCGCCGGGAGAGAACCCGCCCGCCGGCGGCGGATTCAGTTGGCCGATGAAACTCTTGGTCGCGTAGGCGAAGCTGTCCCCGGTCCCGCAGTCGACTCGCAGCGGGAACGGGGCCAGCCGCGGCGCCAGGTTGAAAACCGAGTTCGTCCGCCAGTCGTCGACACTGTCGAATGCACCGGCGGGCGCACCGAAGTAGGTCATGTAGATGGCCGGGCTGATGGCACAGATCCCTGCGGTGCGCGACGGACCCAGTCGGGTGCCCAGCTCCAGCGCGCCGTAGCCACCCATCGACCAGCCCATGAACCCGACTCGGGTGGTGTCGATGCCCTTCGCCGGCAGCATGGGGATCAGCTCACCCAGCACCATCGCGCCGGAGTCCTCACCGGAACTGTGGCGGCGCCAGTAGGTGTTGCCGCCGTCGACGGCCACCACCGCGAAGGGCGGCCGGCCCGCCGCGGTCAGCTTCGCCAGCTCTTCTTCCACGCCCAGGTCCATCACCCAGGCCGCGTCGCCGTCCTTGCAGTGCAGGGCGATCACCGGCCGCAGCGGGGCGGTCTGTCCCGGCGGGCGGGCGATGATCCAATTGGTCTCCACCCCGCCGCGGGCCGCTGACACGAACGTGCCGGATTCCCGGGTCGGATAGGTATTGCCGGTCGCCCGCGACTCGGCTGGGTGTCGCCCCACACCCGCGCCGAATAGGCCTGCAGCCCCCGCGGCACCGACCCCGAGGCGCAAAGCAGCCCGGCGGGTCAAATCTGCCATGTGCAGCATCATCGCGCGGCGCATGCTCGGTTTCGCCCGGCACGCCGCGGTATTGATCAGGTTGATGCCGGTTCGTTAGGAATTTCGGGAACGGGTGGGCGGCCGAACTGCTGGCGAAACGCGTCCACCGTGTAACTCACGACGGTTGCCTCACGTGGGGCACGGACCGTCGCCGAGCGGGGAATCCGCACCATGGGTCCGAGCTGGCCGGCGTACTGGTCTGGCTTGCCGATCTTGAGCAGCCCGTCGCCGGCGCCCGCCGAATCGGGGGCGATCTCGACCTCACCTTCGGTGACAACGTAGATCAGGTCCTCGACGGTGCCCTGCTCGAGCAGCACCGAGCCCGGTCCCAGCAGGACCGGCGCCTGCTGCGGGCGCGTCGGTACCGCGGTCGGCGACAGCTGGACGACGATGTCGGCCAGCGGGACGATCCGGGTGTCGTGGGTCGCGACCACCACAACGCGATCGCCGGCCGCCAACACCCGCAGCAGTTGCACGACTTCGCCGGCCCGGACGTAGTCCAGCTGCGCGGTGGGTTCGTCGGCCAGGATCAGCGGCGGATCCAGGGCCAGGGCGCGCGCCACCGCCACGCGCTGCTGCTGGCCACCACTGAGCTGCCCGGGGTGGTGGTGAGTCCGGTCGGCCAGACCGACCCGTGACAGCAGATCCCGGGCACGTTCTTGGGCGGACCACTGGGTCCATCCGGCCGCCCACATCGGCACCATCACGTTCTCCAGCGCGGTCAGGCTCGGCACCAGATTGAACGCCTGGAAGACGATGCCGACGGTGCGCCGCCGGTAAGAGGTGATGTCGCGCCGGCTGAGCGTGGTCACATCGGTGGCGCCGAACAGGATCTGACCGCTGGTCGGGCTCAAGATGGCGCCCAAGCACGACAGCAGCGTGGTCTTGCCGCAGCCGCTGGGACCGAGCACCACCACCAGGGAGCCGGCCGGGACGTCCAGGCTCAGGCCGTGGATGGGACGGATCGGTTCCCCGCCGCCGGTGGCATATTCGATGACCAAATCACGGATCCGCAGGTCTCCCATGAATTACGGCCCCCCGAACGCCAGTACCGGATCCACGGCCACCGCGTGGCGTAGACCCGCCAGGCTGGCCAGCAGGCCGATCCCCACCGCGGTCAGGACCAGCAACGCGAACGACGACCCGGTCACCGCCACCAGCATCGGAAACAGCGGCCCGATCGACACCGCCAAGACGCCACCGAGCACCGCCGAGGCCACCGCGACGACCACCGCCTGCAGCGCCAGCCCGGCCAGCACCATCCACGTGGTGACCCCCAGCGCCTTGAACACCGCGAAGTCGCGGGTGCGTTCCAGCGCCGACAGGTAAATCAGGGAGCCCACGATCAGCGCAGCGACCCCCCACAACAGCACTGACATATACGACAGGGCCATCTGCGCACCCGCCAGCGGGCGAACCATGTCGTCGACGGCAGCGGTGCGGTCCACCACCCGGTAGCCCTGCGGCACGTGGGCGGGCGTGCCCCGCAGGCCGATCGCGGAGACCACCGGCTGACCCGAATACATCAGTCGTTGCGCGCCCGCCACGGTCAGGAAGCCATTGGGTTGGCCGGCCAGCGTGGTCGACTTCTCCACCAGGCCAACGATCCGCACCTTGTCCGCGCCCAGCTCGATCTCGTCACCGACGGCACGTTTGAGCGTGGTCGACATGGCGATCTCGTTGGGCTCGGTCGGAGCGCGGCCCGCGGTGAGCGGCGGCATCGCAGCCTTCGGCACGCCGTAGATATTCACGTTCAGTGGCGACTTGCCGTCCTGCAGGATGGTGTTGCCGTAGACCACCGGCAGCGCCGCGTCCACGCCCGGAATTCGGGCGACGTCGCCGGCTTCGGCCTGCGGGAACCGCGATGAACCCATGAACGGCCCCACCGCAGCCGTCTGGATCAGGTAGCCGTCGATGTTCAGTGAATCGACCACGTGTTCCGCCTCGACCCGGAACCCGTGGGTCAGCCCCGCCAGCACCAGGGTCAGGGCAAACACCATCGCGGTACCCACCGCGGCGACGATGAACCGGCGCAGTCGCCACTGCAGATCGCGAAACGCGGTGATTAACATCCGCACTCGCGCATGTTATCGCAGCGTGCAGCTGCGATCGCCATCTCGGCGCGGGGCCGGAAGGGCCTCCGCGAATCCGGAATGCCGGGCCAACCGCTAGCTTTTGGGCTACAAATACACACACGCCGCTTTCATGAGCCCGGTGTACGCCCCAGGGAGGGGGTCGGTGATGAACTACGCTGCCCTGCCACCTGAGATCAACTCATTGCGGATCTACACCGGGCCGGGCTCCGCGCCGATGCGGGCCGCTGCTGCCGCCTGGGGCGGGGTCTCCGCCGAACTGCACTCGGCGGTCGCGTCGTACGAATCGGTGATCGCCGAGCTGACGGCCCAGGCCTGGCTGGGGCCGTCGTCGGCGGCGCTGACTCGGGCCGCGGCGCTGTACGTGGCCTGGATGACCGCCACCGCGGCGCAGATCGACCAGACGACAGCACAGGCGAACGCGGCGGCGGCGGCCTATGAGGCGGCGCACGGCGCGACGGTGCCGCCCTCGGTGGTGGCGGCCAACCGCGCCCAATTGCTGCTGCTGATCGCCACCAATGTCTTGGGCACCAACACTGCGGCGATAGCGGCCAACGAGGCCGAATACGGCGAGATGTGGGCCCAGGACGCGGCCGCGATGTATGCCTATGCTGGCGCATCTGCGGCCGCCACCGGCCTGGCACCGTTCCAGAAACCTCCGCAGACCAGCAATCCCGCCGGTCCTGCCAGCCAGGCCGCCTCGGTGGGGACCGCCGAGGCCACGTCGTCGTCGTCAGACGTGCAGTCCCTGCTGGGCCAGTTGGCTTCGGGGATCTTCGGGTCGCCGAGCAACCCCCTGCTGCAGGCCGGGGCCGCAACGGTTCCCGGGGCGGCGCAGGGAATCGAGGACATTTTCACGTTGCCGAGCCTGTCCGACCTGTTGGGTGTGAGTGCGGTGTCGGGGGTGGGGCTGATCATGTCTGCCGGTGCCTGGGCGGCCGGGGACGCCAGCACCCGGGAGATCTTGGCCGAGCAGGATCAGTTGCAGATCGTGGAGTACGAGATCCTGCGCAACATCGATCTGTTCTCCCCGTTGACCCCGTCGCGGCCGATGCTGCCCGGGGTGTCGTCGATGTCGGCCGCGATGGGCGAGGCGATTACCGCCGGGAACCTGTCGGTGCCGATCAATTGGGCGGCCAACGCCCCGGAGATTCGGAGCCTGTCCTACTCCAAGCCGCTGGCCGGCCCGGGCTTCGGCGGTGTCCCGGCGGCATCGCTCAGCGGCGCCGGCACCGCGTTCAGCCAGATGGCTCTGGCGGGTATGGGGGGCAGTGCCTTGGCGGGCTCGGTCAGTCGCGGCCGCGGGGGCGCCGAGGCGGAATCGTCGGCGAGGGTTGCGCTGCCGCAGCGCGCGGCGGCCGACACGGCGGCGGATTCGCAGCCCGGTGACGCCGAGGGCACCCCAGGTCCGTCGGTGATGGGGATCGCCGCCGAGATTCGTGAATTCGCCGAGCTGCGTGACCGTGGATTGATCACCAACGACGAGTACAACGAGCAGAAGATGCGCCTGTTGGGCCGTTAAAAGAATTTCGCATTTGCGGCGATTTTTCCGGCTGGATACCGCCCTTGTGGCTCCAAGTCTGGGTGGTTAAGCTCCGGCCACTCAGTAGTTGCTCAGGGGTGCGGGGAAGGGGCGGGAATGGTCGATCGGGGCAGTAAGGGGCGTCTCAGCAGGAACCGCCATACCCTCGCGGGGGCCTGCCTGGCGCTGGCGGTGGCGCCCGCATCACCGGCGTCCGCCGATTTCGACGACCTGTTCGGGTTCGATCAGCTCTTCGACGCCGCGGGTCTGGGGGCTTCGGCGGTGCCCGACGTCGCCGCCGCGAGCAACCCGCTGGACTTCTCCTTGATCGGTGCGGACATCTACGCCTGGGCCTCGGGGGCCGAGTCCGTGGTCGCCGGGTTGTTCCAGGACCAGCTGTACGCATCGATCCACGACCTCGGCGAGCTGTGGATCCAGGGGCCCGGTGTCCTGGTGGACCCAATTATCAACCCGCTCTTTGCGTTTGACGGCTCGTGTGGCCTGATCTGTAACGGCGTCAACGGCACCGTGGACAGTCCCGACGGTGGCAACGGCGGCTGGCTGTGCGGCGACGGCGGCAGCGGCTACAACCCCGGCGCCGACGAAGACGCCGCGTTGGGCGTCAACGGCGGCAACGGCGGCGATGCCGGGATGGTCGGTAACGGCGGCTTCGGTGGTGACGGCGGGGCCAGCGCCAACGGCGGTATCGGCGGTATCGGCGGCTGGCTGATGGGCAACGGCGGTGACGGCGGCTGGGGCGGTGACGGGCTCGACAGTGTCTCGGGGACCGCCGGCAACGGTGGTGACGGCGCGCTGGGCGGCAACGCCATCTCGCTGTTCGGTGCGGGCGGCCGCGGCGGTGACGGTGGTGACGGCGGCTGGGGCAACGATGGCGGTGACGGTGGCAACGGCGGCAAGGCCGCTGACGGTGGCGACGGCGTCATGGGCTTCAGTGGTGCCGGCGGTTCGGGTGGTTATGGCGGCAACGGGGGGGCCGGCACCCCGGGCCAACCCCCGCGGGGGAACGGGGGGGAAG
>CAXYUC010000207.1:0-6691 GCA_964292075.1 uncultured Mycolicibacter sp. | reverse complement strand
CGTCCCGTCACGGCGCCGGCCGCCCCCACGCCGCCGCCGGCGGAAGAAGCCGCGCCCACCGAGCCCCCGAAAGGCACGGATGCCGGTGCCCCCCCCGGCCGGAAATCCGCGGCCGCCAGCGATTTCCCAGCCGGTGGCCCCCCCACCGGCGCCACCGGCGGCGCCGGCGCCGCCGTTACCGCTGACGCTGGACGCACCGGCACCCCCGGTGCCACCGTCACCGCCCAGATAGCTGCCGTTACCGCCGTTGCCGCCGTTGGTGGCGTTGCCCAGCGTCCCAGTGTTGCTCGACCCACCGCGGCCACCGGTGCCGCCGTTGTCCCCCCGGTTGGTGCCGTCCCCCGCCCCCCAGGTGTTCCCCCCCCCCCCGCGGCCCCCGGTCCCGCCGTTGCCGCCGTCGGTCTGATCGGTGTTGTCGCTGCTGCTGGCGCTGGCACCGTTGCCGGCCGTCCCCGCGTTGCCGCCGCTCCCGGTCGCGCTGGCGCCACCGTTACCGCCGTTACCACCGTTACCGCCGCTCAGCGTGCCGGCACCGCCGTTGCTGGCGTTACCGCCGTGACCGCCGTCGCCGCCCTGCCCGGCGTTGCCGCCGTTACCACCGGACCCGCCGTCACCGCCGCGGTTGTCGGTGCCGGTGGCCGCTCCCACCGTGCCGGCGTCACCACCGTTGCCGCCGTTGCCACCCCGGGCGGCGTTACCGCCGTCGCCGCCGCTGCCGGCACCACCGGCTTGGCTCGGACCGTTGACGACGGTGCCGTCGCCGCTGGCGTTACCGCCGTTACCACCGACACCGCCCGCACCGCCGTTGCCGCCGTTGGCGGTGTCACCACCCCGGCCGCCGCCGCCACCGTACCCCGCCCCGTCCCCCTTGCCCCGGGCGTCGCCCCCGTTGCCGCCGGCACCGCCGGCACCGCCATTGCCACCATCCAGGGTCGCACCACCGGAACCGCCGGTGCCACCGGAACCGGCCACACCGTTGTAGAGGCCTCCCCCGAGGCTCTGTAGGCGGCGGCGGGCGTTCCGGCCGTTCCCGCGGGTCCCGCGGGTTCCGACGTTGCCACCGGCCACCGACTCGCCACCGGAGCCGCCCACGCCGCCCGCACCACCGGACGTGCCGGCACCGCCGTTACCACCGACACCGCCCGCGCCGCCGACCCCACCGGCGGCGTCCAACCCGATCCCACCGGTGCCGCCGGTACCGCCGGTACCGCCGGTACCGCCGGTACCGGCGTTACCGCCCGCGGTGACATAAGCACCGTTGTGCTGCGCGCCGGCGCCACCATTACCGCCGATACCGCCAGTACCGCCGGCGCCGGCCGCGCCGACCGCACCGCTGAAGCGACCCACCCCGGAGCCGGCCTGACCACCAGCACCACCGGCGCCACCGTTGGTGCCGGCCGTGCCGGCCGTGTCAGCCGCACCGTTGGTGCCCAGGGTGCCATCGATGCCGTTGGCCCCGGCGCCACCGGCGCCACCGTCACCGCCGGCACCGCTGTCGCCGATTGCCGACCCGCCGTTGCCCCCGACACCGCCGTTACCCCCGGCGCCGCCGGCGAACCCCAACGGGTTTGCCGCGTCCGGTGTCATCCCGGCGCCGCCGGTGCCACCGGTACCACCGGCACCGCCGAACCCGAAAACGCCGCCGTTCCCGCCGTTGCCGCCGTCGCCGGCCAGATGCAGCGTCGCAACACCGTCGTGGGCCGCGATGTCGTTGTGCCACCCCGTACCACCAACACCACCGTTGCCGCCGTTACCGAACAAGAAGCCGCCGTTGCCGCCCGCACCACCGGCGGTCGCGTCGGTCACGGCACCGTTGCTGACGCTGGCAGCGATCCCGTCACCACCAACGCCACCATTGCCGAACCAGGCGGCATCCCCACCGGCGTACACCCCGGTGACACCGGTCAGCTCACCACCGGCACCGCCGTCGCCGAACAGGAAACCGCCATCACCGAGGTTGCCGACCGGCAAGAAACCACCCAGCAGCGATCCCAGCAGGGAGGTGTTCGTCCCCTCCCAAGTGCCGCCGATGATCGGAATGGCTTGACCGATCGACAAACCGTTACCGATCAGGTCCTGCCCCAGGAGAAGCACCGTGGGCAGGTTGACCACGTCCCACAACGGCTGGAGGTCGGTGATCGCCTGCTCAATCCCCTGGTGGATCGATAAGTACAGCTGTTGATAACTGTCGGCCAAACTGGTGCTCGCCGCAGTCAGCGCGTCCGAGTCATCCGGGACACCCCCCACGCCGCCCAGCACCGAGTCGATGATGGTGTCCAAACCCAGGTCATCAGCATGGGCCGCCGGGCCGCCGGCCAGTGGCGTCACCCCGAACGCCAAAAACGCCCCCACCGCACTGGTAGCGCCCCGCCCGCGACGACGCAGCCGACCGTGCTGCCCACTGCTGCTGCGACCACTCATCAGCGCACCCCTCCCGCAAACCACCCGACGAGCGCGGGCTTGCCTAAGTTGGCGCTAACGTAGCCCTAACGTTTTCGTTAGGACATGCATCATGGGCTGCGGTTTTCGTGGCAATCTACTGGAGGTTGGCTGGTCAAGACGAACCGGTCAGCGGGATTTACCTATTTGCCGGACGAATGCACAAAAGCGCGGCCTGCCCGCCACTTTTCGCTACCACCCGCCACGTTCGCGTAGCGAACTAGCCGCGCAACACGGCGCCTAGTCGCTCGGCGGCGCAGCCTACCGCGGCGTCGCGGGCGGCGCTGGCCTCGTCCTCGGTCAGCGTGCGATCGGCGGCCCGGAAGCGCAGTGCGAACGCCAGCGACTTGCGGCCCTCGCCGACCTGCGGCCCGGTGTAGACGTCGAACAGCGCGATGTCCTCCAGCAGGTCACCGGCGCCCTCGCGCACCGCGTCGGCCACCGATTGGGCGGTCACCTTGTCATCGACCACCAGGGCCAGGTCCTGGAACACCGCCGGGAACGGCGAAACCCGGGGAGCCGGCAGCGCCCCGGACACCGGGATGGCGTCCAGGTCAAGTTCGACCGCGCAGGTGCCTTTGGGCAGGCCGGCGCGTTCGATGACCGCCGGATGCAGCTGGCCGGCGTGGCCGATCAGGGTCTCGCCGACGAGTACCTGCGCGCAGCGCCCCGGATGCCACGGCAGGTATGCCCCGGAGCGCAGCGTGCCCCCGACGCCGCTGGCACGGGCAATCACCCGCGCCGCTTCGATGCCATCGGCGGCTCCCACCGGCCGGCCCGCACCCCACGGCCCGCGGGGTTCGGCCAGGCCGTTCAACGCGACCGCGATGTGCTGCGGCTGGCGTGGCAGGGCAGCGTCGATCCCGGCGATCTCGTCGGCGGTCGGGCGTCGGACCGGCGTGACGGCCGGGAATTGGGCCGGCCCCGCCGACTGTGCCACCTGGGCGATCGCGAACAGCGCGACGTCACTCATGCCGCGGGACACGTTGCGGCCCAAAGCTTCCAACAATCCGGGCAGCAGGGTGCTGGCCAGTTGGGGCCGGTCGGCCTCCAGCGGGTTGAGCACCGACACCGTGGCGCGGCGTGGGTCCTCGTCTGCCAGACCCCAGGTGTCGAACACCCCGGCGGGCAAGAACGGCGTGGTGAGTACCTCGACGTAGCCGGCCAGGGCCAAGGACTTGCCGATCGCGCGGCGCCGGCGCTGGGTGGCGGTCAGGCCCCGCCCGGCCGGTGCGGTCGGCAGCACCGACGGAATGGACTCCAGTCCTTCCAGCCGCAGCACTTCCTCGACCAGGTCGGCGGGCTGGCGCAGGTCGGGCCGCCAGCTCGGTGGGGTGACGGTCAGGACGTCACCGGCGGCCGCCACAGCGCAGCCGATCTGGGTCAGCCGCCGCACGGTGGTGCCCTCGGGGTAGCTCACCCCCGCGGTGCGGTCCGGCAGGTCGGCGGCGATCTCCACGGGAGCCGGGCTCCAGCTCTGCACCGGTGGGTCGCCGCGCCAGTCGGTCAGCCCCGATCCGATGACTCCCCCGGCGATTTCGGCCAGCAGTGTCGCGCAGCGGTCCAGCACGGCCACCGAGATGGCCGGGTCGACGGAGCGTTCGTAGCGCCGGGCGGCCTCGCTGGGCAGGTGCAGCCGCCGCGCGGTCCGCGACACCGCCGCGGGGTCCCAGATCGCGGCCTCCAGCAGCACATCGGTTGAGTCGTCGCGCATTTCGGTGCTGCCCGAGCCCATCACGCCGCCGATCGCGGCGGTGGCGACGTCGTCGACGATGAGCACGTCGGCCGGCTCCAGTTTGCGTTCGATGTCATCCAGCGTGGTGACGGTCTCGCCGGCCGCGGCGAAGCGGACCTCGAATCCGCCGGTGATGCGGGCCCGGTCGTGGGCGTGCATCGGGTGGCCGAGTTCGACCATGACGTAGTTGGTGGCGTCGACGGCCGGGGAGATCGCCCGGATGCCGCACAGCGCCAGCCGGCGTTGCAGCCACCACGGCGAGACCGCCGCCGGGTCGATGCCGGTGACGCTGCGCAGCGCGAAACGGCGCACCCCGGTGCCGGGCCGCACGCTCAGCGGCCAGGCCTCGCCCTCGGCGGGCAGTGCCGGCACCGCGGCCGGGTCGGCAAAGTCCAAGTCCAACGCGCAGGCGATGTCGCGGGCCAGCCCACGCACCGACATGCAGTAGCCGCGGTCGGGGGTGATGGCCAGCTCGTAGACCACGTCGTCGAGGCCCAGCACTGCTGCGGCGTCCGCACCCGGCTCGGCCGTGCCCGCCGGCAGCACCAAGATGCCGGAATGGTCGGTGCTCAGCCGTATTTCGGACGCTGAGCAGATCATGCCGTCGGAGGTGCGGCCGTAGGTCTTGCGGGTGGCGATAGCGAAGTCACCGGGCAACACCGCTCCCGGCAGTGCCACCGCCACCAGATCGCCGACCACGAAATTGCTCGCGCCACAGACGATGTCACGCGGCTCGGCTTCGCCGACGTCGACGCGGCAGGCCCGGATCGGCTTCTTGAACTCGGTGAGCTCCTCGATCTCGACGACCCGGCCGACCTTGAACGGCCCGGTGACCGGCCCCAGGGTGTGCACTCCCTCGACCTCGTGGCCGATCCGCAGCAGCGCCCGCTCGAGCTCGTCGGCTGCGATGTCGAAACCCGGCGTGCCGGCGATCAGGGTCTCGCGCAACCAGCTGTAGGGAATACGCATCAGGCACCCACCCCGAACGGCAGGGAGAACCGGACATCGCCCTCGACCATGTCGCGCATATCGGGGATTCCGTTGCGGAACTGCAGGGTTCGCTCCAATCCCATGCCGAAGGCGAAGCCGGAGTATTCGGTCGGGTCGATGCCCACCGCGCGCAGCACGTTGGGGTGCACCATTCCGCAACCGCCCCATTCCACCCAGCCGGGTCCGCCCTTCTTGCCCTCGAACCAGATGTCGACCTCGGCCGACGGCTCGGTGAACGGGAAGAAGTGCGGCCGGATGCGGGTCTTGGCGGCCGGTCCGAACTCCGACTGGGCGAACGCATCCAGGGTGCCGCGCAGGTGCGCCATGGTCAGCCCGCGGTCGACCGCCAGCCCCTCGACCTGGTGGAACACCGGGGTGTGGGTGGCGTCGAGTTCGTCGGTGCGGAAGGTGCGCCCGATCGAAACGACGTAGACCGGCAGTTCGCGGGCCAGCAGGGCGCGGATCTGCACCGGGGAGGTATGGGTGCGCAGCAGCTGCCGCGAGCCGGGCGGGGCGATCTGGAAGGTGTCCTGGTCGCTGCGCGCGGGGTGGTCGACCGGGAAGTTCAGCGCGTCGAAATTGAAGTGTTCGGCTTCGACCTCGGGGCCTTCGGCCAGTTCCCAGCCCATCGCGACGAAGGTGTCGGCGACGTGTTCGGCCAGCATGGTGATCGGGTGGCGGGCGCCGACGGGTTTGCGGGCCGAGGGCAAGGTGACGTCGATGCTTTCGGCGGCCAGCACGGCGGCGTCACGTTCGGCGCGCAGGGCCGCCAAGCGCGCGTCGTAGCCGCGCTGGGCGTCGGCGCGGACCGCGTTGACGCGTTTGCCTGCGTCGGCACGGTCGGTCTTGTCCAGCTTGGCCAGTGCCTGGCGGGCTAGCGCCAGCGGCGCCTTGTCGCCGAGGTGCTCGGTTTTGGCGTGGGCCAACGCATCCAGGTCGGCGGCCGCGGCAAATGCGGCCTGCGCCGCCTGCAGCGCCGAGGGCAGGGGCGCGTCGGAGACGGCGGACGGGTCGGCTGGTTGGTCGCCCTCGCCGCGCGGCTCTCCTTCCTGGCTGGGTTGACTCCGGCCCGGTTCGAGGTCGATCCAGGGCGCCTCGGCCGGCATGACGGCCGGTCCAGATCATATCGACCGCGACGAATCCCGCCCACAGTGCCCTATCTCGGGCTTTCCCGGCTGCTCGGTGCCGCACATTGCGGTTGCCACGATGATCTCGTACTGGCAGGAAATGGTCTATCTGTTGCCGTCTCCAGAGAATGCCCGGCGGCTGATGGAGGCCGTCGCCCGCGATCGGGAGGGGCATCCGCTTCGATGCCGCCGGCTGGGAAGACTTCCTGTTCTGGCTCGGCTCTGATCTCAACGACCAACACCGGCTGGTCTATCGGGCTCCCGACGACGAGATCAAAATCCTCAAGGCCCGCTACCACTACTGACCGCGCCGAAAGCCCCGCACCGGGTGTGCGGGGCCTTCGGCCGTTGGGTTAGCCGCTGGGCGCCTTGTGCACGGGTCCTGCGCCACCCGCCGTGC
>CAXYUC010000206.1:0-6763 GCA_964292075.1 uncultured Mycolicibacter sp. | reverse complement strand
CCAGGCAGGACATGCCGACACCCAACAACCCGCCCACCAATTTCGCAACAGCCCGTGAACGCGTCGCCGAATTCACACTCGGCCCGCTAGCCCCAGGCGTGGACCACGTTCTGGGCCGGTTCCAGCCCCAGCTCGATCAGCAGTTCGGTGGCGTCAGCGGACTGCTCGCAGATCGTCGGCAATTCGTCGCGCTCCCGGGCAGTGAACGCCTGCAGCACGAACGCCGCCGGATCTTGGCGGCCGGGTGGCCGGCCTATTCCGAGTCGGACCCGCTGAAAGTCCTTGCTGCCCAACACGGTCGCGATCGAGCGCAGGCCATTGTGGCCGCCCTCGCCACCGCCCTGCTTGAGCCGGATCCGGCCGAAGTCCAAGTCCAGGTCGTCGTGAATCACCACGACGCCGTCGGTGGGCACCGAATAGAACTTGGCCAGCGGGCCCACCTGGCGGCCCGATTCATTCATGTAGCAGCGTGGCCGGGCCAGCACCACCGAGCGCCCGCTCAGGCGCCCGGTGGCCACGTCGGCACCCGACTTCTTGTGCAGCTTGAACGCCGACCCGATTCGCTCGGCGAGCAGGTCGATGACCATGAAGCCGACGTTGTGCCGGGTGCGGGCGTAGTTCGGGCCCGGGTTGCCCAGGCCGACCACCAGCAACGGTGGTGACTCGGCCACGCGGTGCTCGGCTTACTCGGACTCGGCGGCCGCAGCCTCGCCGGCCTCTTCGCCCGCCGCCTCGGCTTCGGCCGGCTCCTCGGCAGCCTGCGCCTCGACGACGTTAACCAGCAGCATTTCGGGGTCGGACACCAGCGTCACGCCCTTGGGCAGCTCCAGGCCGCCGGCGGTGAACTGGGTGCCGGCCTCGGCGCCCTCGATGGAGACGGCCAGCTGCTCAGGGATGGACAGCGCCTCGGCCTCGATCTCGACCGTGCTGCTGTCCTGGGTGACCAGGGTGCCGGAGACGGCGCCGCCCACGATGACGACGTTGACCTCGACGGTGACCTTCTCGCCGCGGCGCACCACCAGCAGGTCGGCGTGCTGGATGGTGCGACGGATCGGGTGAATGTCCAGGGCCTTGGTCAGCGCCAGCTGCTCTTTGCCGTCGATGTCGAGGGTGAGCACGGCATTGGTGCCGGAGTGCCGCAGTACGGCAGCGAAGTCGTGGGCGGAAAGCTCCAGGTGCTGCGGCTCGGTGCCGTGACCGTAGAGGACCGTGGGGACCTTGCCCGCACGACGGGCCCGCCGGGAGGCGCCCTTGCCGGTTTCGGTGCGCACCGACGCGGTGAGCTGGTTGGTGGTCGGGTTCTTAGCCATGGGGGACTCCTTGGTTGCTACGGCGTGCATCAGGCACGGCCAGATCGCGACAACCACCTAGGAGGTCCTCGCCGATAACGGCGGCCGAATGGGGGCCGCCCTCGCCGTGACGCCTGGTCAGGCTAGCGCATCGGCAGCTCAGAGCGGAAATTGAACCCCGGTGAGCTGCGCAGACAGCTCCCACAACCCGGCGGCCGTGGAACCGCGCTTGGCCAACAGGCTGCGGCCCACCGACCCGCTGCGGCCGACAATGCCGAAGCGTGGACCGACGAAGGTATTACCGGACAGATCCTGCGACGCCGCGTAGAGGGTCTGTCGCGCGCCGAAGTCGGGACTGGTGGCCAAAAGGCCGTTGCCGAAGGTGCGCATCACCAGGTCGCTGATCCGATTGCCGGTCTGGCCCTGCAGGTTGGTGCTCGAATAGCCGGGATGGGCGGCCAGCGCGCGCAGCGGTGAACCCGCCGCCACGAGCCGGCGCTGCAGTTCGCTGGTGAACAGCAGATTGGCCAGCTTGGACTGGCCGTAGGCCAACCACGCCGAATACCGCCGCGACTCCCAGTTCAGGTCCTTGAGGCTGAGGTAGCCCATCCGGTGCAAGGCCGACGACACCGTCACCACCCGGTCGGTGAGTTTGGGCAGCAGCAGGTTGGTCAGCGCGAAATGCCCCAGGTGGTTGGTGCCGATCTGACTCTCGAAACCGTCGACGGTCTTGGCGTAGGGCACCGCCATGATGCCCGCGTTGTTGATCAGCACATCGACCTTCGCGGTGTCCTCGGCGAACTGCCGCACCGAAGACAGGTCCGCCAAATCCAGGGCACGAACTGTCACGTCTCCGGGCATGCCCGCCGCTGCGGCCTGGCCTTTGGCCGTGTCACGGACGGCGAGGGTGACGGCGGCGCCGACTCGGGCCAGCTCACGTGCGGTCACGGCACCCAAACCGCTGTTGGCGCCGGTGACGATAACTGACCGGCCGGCGAACGAGGGCAGATCGGAGGCAGTCCAAGAGCTCATGGCTGCCACCCTAGTGATCGCCGTGGCACTCAGTTGCAGTTGTTGGCGTGCACCCAACGCCCGTTGTAGCCCACGCAGGTGTTGACCGGCGGCGGCGGTGGGGGCGGTGGAGGTGGCACGTCTTCGGGCAGCGGCGCGTAGTAGGCCGGCGGTGGCGCCGGGTCGGCGCATCCGCTGACATACACGCGGCGGCCCACCCCGACGCAGCCTGCTGTGGCGGTGTCGGCCGGCGTGAACACGACTACGGCCCCCGGCAGGCTGGTCAGTGCCAGCGCTGCGATGACCCAGACGCGGCGCGTCATCACTGGTCCAGCAGCGGGCGTTCGGGCTGGGGCAATCCGCAGCGGGCGCGGAAGTCGGCCAGCGGCTGGCGCAGCCCCAGCAGGTCGGCGTGGGCCTGCGGATGGTCGGCGAAGAAGCTGCGCACTGCGACGGGAATCTCGTCGTCGGGCCGCTCGTGCAGGGCGGTGTAGAACTCGTTGACGTCAGGATGCGCGTAGAGGTAACCCGACGTCGAGGCGGCGACGCCGGTGGCCACGTTGGCCATATCGGCGGCGGTGCAGCCGGGCTGCGGGTCTGCTATCGCCGTGGCTGGTGTGAGGAGCGCAGCGGCGGCTGCGACTGCGCCGAGGCCCGCGAGGCTCAGAGATGATGGGCGAATAAGGGACATAACGGAACTCCCTTCAACGGGTGAATCGCACTCTAACAAGCCGTTGACGCAGTCCGGTGCCGGTCGCGGGCTTACTTTGCGGTGACGCTGAAGCCCTTCATGATCGCCTCGACGTCGGCGGCATCCTTGGGCGCCTCGTCGGCCGGGGCAGTGACCGCTAACTGCACCAGGTAGCGCTGTTCGGCCGGGGCCGAACCGGTGGCAATCACCATCCGGAACCAGCTGTGCAGGCGTTGACCATTCATGTCGTAGGTGCCCTGGACCATTGATGACGGGAAGCCTTGGTAGTCCTCGTTCGAGGCGTCCAGCAGCCGGAAATTCGGCGAGAGTTGGGCGTCGACCACACCGTGCCTGATGGCCTCTTTCGAGTCGAAGTTCCCGTTGAGCTTGACCACACTCAAAATCGCCCGGGGGAACTTCTCACCCTTGCTGAGGACCAGCGTGGTGGCCGGCAGCATCGGGTTTTCTTTCTTCGTCCAGCCCGGCGGGGTGGGGATCGACACGGTCAGGTCGGTCGGTGCGTTGGGGGCCACCGCCTCAGCGGCCACTCCCTGATCCTCCAGGTAGCGCCCCACGGTGACCGGGGCCTCCGGTTCCGATGAGGTGGTGGTTGTGCTGCCGTTGCCCCAAATCGAGTGATAGTCAGGGGTTTTGGTGCCGCACCCGGACGTCGTGCTGATCAGTGTCGCGCACGCCAGGGCGGCGACCGTCAAGCGCAGCGGGGTCACAGGATCTCGCGGACCGCGTCAATCGGACGGGCCAACCGGGTGCCGTTACCGGTCACGACGAACGGCCGCTGGATCAAGATCGGGTTCGCGGCCATCGCGTCGAGCAGCTCGTCATCGTTTGCATCGGCCAGGTTCAGCTCGGCGTACACCGCCTCACCGGTGCGCACCGCGTCGCGCACACCGATCCCGGCGGCGCCGATCATCTCCGCCAGCTCCGCACGCGACGGCGGGGTCTTCAGGTATTCCACGACCGTCGGCTCGATACCGTTGTCGCGCAGCAAATCGAGCGTCTTGCGTGAGGTTGAGCAGCGCGGGTTGTGATAGACCACCGCGTCAGCCATGTCAGGCGTCTCCGTCGAAAAGCCCGGTGACCGAGCCGTTTTCGAACACGGCCCGGATGGTGCTGGCCAGCAGCGGAGCGATCGACAGCACGGTCAGCTGCGGGAATCGCTTGTCCTCGGGGATCGGCAGGGTGTTGGTGACGATCACCTCGCTGGCCCCGCAGGCCGCCAGCCGCTCGGCGGCCGGGTCGCTCAATACCCCGTGCGTGGCGGCGATGATCACGTTGCTGGCGCCGTCTTCGCGCAGCAGATTGACCGCCGCGGCGATGGTGCCGCCGGTGTCGATCATGTCGTCGATCAGCACGCAGGTCTTGCCCTGCACCTCGCCGACCACCCGGTTGGACTTGACCTGGTTAGGCACCAACGGGTCGCGGGTCTTGTGAATGAACGCCAGCGGCACGCCGCCCAGCGAGTCCGCCCACTTCTCGGCGATGCGCACCCGGCCGGAGTCGGGGGAGACCACCACGACGTCGGAGTGGCCGTAGTTCTCCTTGATGTAGCCGATCAGCAGCGGCTGGGCCCGCATGTGGTCCACCGGGCCGTCGAAGAAGCCCTGGATCTGGTCGGTGTGCAGGTCCACCGTGACGATCCGGTCGGCGCCCGCCGTCTTGAGCAGGTCGGCCACCAGCCGAGCCGAAATCGGCTCACGGCCGCGGTGCTTCTTGTCCTGGCGCGCGTAGGGGTAGAACGGCAGGATCGCGGTGATCCGCTTGGCGCTGCCGCGCTTGAGCGCGTCGATCATGATCAGCTGTTCCATCAGGTGCTGGTTCAGCGGCGCCGGGTGCGACTGCAGCACGAAGGCGTCGCAGCCACGCACCGATTCGTCGAAGCGCACGAAGATCTCGCCGTTGGCAAAGTCCCGGGCCGTCTGCGCGGTAACCGGTACGTCCAGTTCCTTGGCGACCTGATCGGCCAGCTCCGGGTGCGCACGACCAGCGAAGAGCATCAGGTTTTTGCGATTGACTGTCCAGTCGTGGCTCACGTGCTGCCCCCGCCGTAGAAGATTATGGATTTCGGTCGAGTTAACTCGGGCCTTATGGTACGGAGCCCGGTGCGCGATTTCGCCTCGGGCTGCCTCAACGCGATCAAGTTCACGATGACATATCGGGTGGAGCCTGGCCGGGTTCTTCGGCACTGTTCGCGCTGTCGGCCGCCGCGGCGGGCGGGCTGCCGGGCCCCCTGCGCTGTACCCCCTTCTCGCTGGTGGGTTGCGGCCCCGCCGACACCCCCAGGGCGGCCCGCCGGACCCCGTGGCGCACCACGGTCCCGGCGCCGGTGTAGGCGCCGTCGCCGATGGTGACCGGTGCGACGAACATGGTGTCCGAGCCGGTGCGCACGTGCGAGCCGACCGTGGTCCGCCGTTTGGTCTGGCCGTCGTAGTTGACGAACACGCTGGAGGCGCCGATGTTGCTGTGGTCGCCAATGTCGGCGTCGCCGACGTAGGTCAGATGCGGAACCTTGGTCCCGGTGCCGATGGTGGAGTTCTTGGTCTCGACGAACGCACCCAGCTTGCCGTCCGAACCCAGCACGGTGCCGGGACGCAGGTAGCTGAACGGTCCGACCGCCGCACCGGCGCCGATCGACGACGAGGTGGCGTGGCTGCGGATCACCGACGCACCATCGCCCACCGTGACATCGGTCAGGGTGGTGTCCGGGCCGATCGTGCAGTGCGTCCCGACGGCGGTGCGGCCGAGCAGCTGGGTTCCGGGTGCGACCGTGGTGTCGCGCCCGATGGTGACGTCCACGTCGATCCAGGTGGTGCTGGGGTCGACGATGGTGACGCCGGCCCGCTGATGGGTGGCCACCAACCGGCGGTTGAGTTCGCCCGCCAGCGCGGACAGTTGCACCCGGTCGTTGACGCCGGCCACCAACGCCGCGTCGTCCACATGGCGGGCGTGCACCACCTGGCCGTCGCCGCGGACGATGCCGATCACGTCGGTGAGGTACAGCTCGTGCTGGGCGTTGTCCGAGCCCAGCCGGCCCAGCGCGGAACGCAACGCGGCGATGTCGAAGGCGTACACCCCGGCGTTGACCTCGCGGATCTCCCGCTGCGATTCGGTGGCGTCGGCCTGTTCGACGATCGCGGTGACCTCACCGTCCTGGGTGTGCAGGATGCGGCCGTAGCCGGTGGGGTCGGCCAGCGTGGTGGTCAGCACGGTGACCGCGGCCGGGGCGGCGCGGTGGGTGTCGATCAGTGCCTGCAGGGTGGCGGTGTCCAGCAGCGGGATGTCGCCGGAGGTGACGACGACGGTGCCGGTGAAGTCGTCCGGCAGGGCGGCCAGGCCGCACAGTACCGCGTGCCCGGTACCGAGCTGCTGGTCCTGCAAGGCGATGTCGATGGGAAAGTCCAGGGCCTGCGCCAGCTCGTCGACCGGCCCGGTGATGCGCTCGTGCTCGTGGCCCAGCACCACCACCAAATGGCGGGGCCCGACGCCGGCGGCCGCCTGCAGGCAGTGCGCCAGCATGCTGCGCCCGCCCAGCTCATGCAGCACTTTGGGGGTGTCGGAGACCATCCGGGTGCCGGCTCCGGCCGCCAAGACGATGACGGCGTCCTGGGCGTCTTCTTGGCGCGAGGGGGCGTGTTTGTGCGTCGACACGCCGCCTAGCCTGTCATTCTGTGCACGCTCGCACCAAAGGGGTGGGACAAATCTGAGCTCCGTCGCCAGGACTCGAACCTGAACTATCTGAACCAAAATCAGAGGT
>CAXYUC010000205.1:0-6805 GCA_964292075.1 uncultured Mycolicibacter sp. | reverse complement strand
CAGCTGCTGAAAGAACCCGCGGCCGAGAGGCAGAAGGGCGCATGCGGACTTTCCGTGGACCACGGCTTCCTGGAGCTCGATGTCTTCTGGCAGCTGCTGTCCGAAGGCGTCGATCCGGACAAGGCCACGGGCTATTTCCGACCGGAGGCCGCCGAGGCGCGGTTGTGGTTACGGGCGCCCCCCACCATGGAGACCTACCAGGCGGCCGCCGAGGCCGCGCTCGTCACCGAGCCGGCCGTCATGGCAGCGCCGGAGATCGTGCACAACGGTGAAACCGATCGCGGCGGTGATGACAGTGATGACCCCTACGGCATCAAGGAGCTGATCCGCAAGCTGACTGATCTCTACCACGTGCTGTTCGACGGCCCGTTCGACGAGATCGCCGAGATCCTGTCGTCGACGCTGCCCGGGATTGCGGCCGTGGCTGCTGGGGCCGGACCGGTGAGGGCCGACGCGGTACCGGCAGTCGCTCCCGCCGCGGCGACGCCGGTCACGGTGGCGCGCGTGCCGCTGGCGTCGCCCGCATTGGTGGGGGAGGCGACCGCGAATTGGCCAGGGGCAGCAGCGGTCCCACCGGCGCCGGGGGCCGGAGCTGCGGGGGCGCCTGCGTCGCCCCCACCCGCTGCGGCCGTCCCCAGCGTTGCGGTGGCGTTGACTGTTGCGCCGCCGCGGGTTCGCCATGCGGTCGCTGGTAGCGGCCCCGAGACCCCGAGCAACCCGACCCTCACCGACGGCGAAAAGGCTCCGGCGGCAACGACCCGTGCTGCGGTGTCGAGCCGAAAACCGGCGCAACGACGGCGCCGCAGGCCGGCAACGGTGGTCGAGGCCGTTACCGCTGCGGGGACCATTTCACCGCCGCCGGACTCGGTGCGTGGCGCCGAGCCTCCGGGGCGTTCCGGCGGCCGGCATGTGGCGCCCGCGCCGCGCGCCACAGGTTTGACGACCGCGACCGACGGCCACTTCGGCTCCGCGCTGCGAGTCCCGATGCTTCCGGCGACCTGGGCCGCATCGAAAAGTGACGAAACGGACTGAACGTCGACCCGGCCCGGGCGTCCTACCAGCCAACTGCCGTGGCTTGCAGCGCAATCCCCGCGGTCAGCAGTCCGGCAACCTTCACCACCTCCAGTCCGGTGTAGGCGTAGTGAGCGCGGGAGCGCGCGATGATCCCGCCGGGTGGGGCGGTCTGCGCGGCCAGTACCGCGTCCGAGCGGCGGCGCAGCCGGGGCCGGATCACCAGTATCTGCAGGGTCAGCACCGCCACCGCAATGCAGACCCCGGCCAGCGCCATCGGTCCTGGGCGGCTGATGGCCACCGCCAACACCACCACCGCCGCCAGCACGACCTCCACCGCGTTCAGGGCCCGGAACACCAGCCGGCCGATTCCCAGCCCCAGCGGGACGGTGATCCCCGGCGCTCGGAACTTCAGTGGCGCTTCCAGGAACGAAATCGCCAGCACCATGCCCAACCAGGCAAAGACGACTGCCGCGGCGAGAGCGCTCATCCCATCACCTCCGGGGATATCTGTGTCTGTCAGTCGCAGGTAACCTATCTGTGTCATTCGGTAACAGACAAGAGTCTTTAGGCGGTAATCCTGGCCACACGCCGTCAGGCAGACTGGCAGGCGTGATTGTGGAACATGGAGTACTGCCCATCCGGCCAGGCAGCGAAGCCGAATTCGAAGCAGCGTTCGCCAAGGCTCGGCCGCTGATCTCCGCCCAGCCCGGATTCCTCGGGATTTCGATGTCCCGGTCGGTCGAGTCGCCGAACCTTTACCTGCTGCTGGTGCAGTGGGAGAACATTGAGGCGCACACCGAGGGGTTCCGGAAGTCGCCGGAATTCGAACAGTGGCGTGCACTGTTGCACGGTTTCTACGAATCACCGCCGGTGATCGAGCACTTCGTGGGTATCGACTAGGGAGATGGTCGCCCGTGGACGCACAGCGAACCCTGGAGTTCAACGCCCGTAATATCGCGGAGTTCCGCAGCAGCGGTGGAAAACTAGGTGGACGGTTCGAAGGGGCCCCGGTCCTGTTGCTGACTACCACCGGGGCCAAATCCGGACAGCAGCGCACCAGCCCGATGATGTATCTCCCCGAGGGCGACCGGATCATCGTGTTCGCGTCCAACGAGGGCAAGGACAACCATCCGAGCTGGTATTACAACTTGCGGGCGAATCCCTCGGCGACTGTCGAACTCGGCACCGACACCTTTGCGGTGACGGCCACCGAGATCACCGGCGCCGAACACGATCGGCTCTACGGGATCCAGGCGCAGCGCTACCCGGGCTTTGCCACCTACCGAGAACGCACCCAGCGGGTTATTCCGGTGGTGGAGCTGATCAGAGGCGAGCCGCGAGCGGCACGATGAGCGCCGTCGACGTGTCCGACCCGTCGGACGCCGCCCGCCGGCGGCGGCAAATGGCTGTGTTGAACAGACAAATCAGGGCGTGTGACAAGTGTCCCGGCCTGAACAAGGCCGGTGACACGGAAGCGGTGATCGCCAGCGGCCCAGCCACCGCGACTGTCGTGATGGTTGGTGAAAGCCCGGCGGCGAAGTGCATGGGGGCGGTGCCGTTCACCGGAGGTTCCGGGCGCATTCTTGACAGCGCGCTGGCCCGCGCCGGACACGGCAGCCGCGACCATGTGTTCATCACCAACACCATCCACTGCCACCCGCCCGAGGACCGTGACCCGCTGCCCGCTGAGATCACGAATTGTCGGCGCTACCTGCGTCGTGAGTTGGACGTCGTTCGACCCCGGCTGGTGATCGGGTTAGGCAAGTACGCCGAGGCGGCATTGCGGTCGATCTACCCCGATGCCGTCGAGTTGACAGCGCCGTTCAGGCTTCCGCGCGCACCCGGGCCTGGCGCGGCGGCCCCGCGTTGTCTGCTGTTGCCGCACCCATACTGGATCATGACGCGGGCCGCCCCGATGCGTGAGGACTACGAGGCCGCGCTTGCGAGCGCGTTGCGCTGGGGGTTCCGCGGCCACCCCGGCGTACCTCGGTGATCGAGTCGCTGTATGGCACGTGATCGGCCATAACTAATTGTTGTCACTGAGTTCCCGGTGGCCGAGTTCACGATCGACCCTATGGCAGATTCCCGACTCGGTAACTCGACTGCTGCGACATTAGCCTGGGCTGGAATGGGTTTGGCACTACCCGCAGCACCGGCGGCCGCGAGCCCCGATAGTGGCTGTAACAGCTCGCGGCACGATAGCTGAACCCAAGAGGGGACGGGACGCAGCGCCGCGATCAGGACTCCGCGAGTTCTTTGACCCTGGGATCTACCGGTCGGCCGGTCCTCTTGCTGGCCTCGACCGCGACCCGGGCGGCGGCCTTGCGGACTTCGACCCGTGACGCCGACTCGCGGTCTTCCGGAACCTTAGCCGTCTCTTCGGGTGTCATTCCCGTCCTCCTCGCCGACGTCATCTATTGCGGCGTGTTCCGCGATCACCTGGACGATGTCAATGTCGTCGACAGTCGCCAGCTTAGACCAAGTCAAGGTGTACAAGATGGACCAGCCGAGCCGGGCTTGGGCGTCGTTATCGCTAAAGGTTCTCTCGAAGGCCCAGGTTGTGCGACGCCACCATTCGCTGCGCCGGTCGGGCCGATTCTTCTGCTGCCAGGTGACTATGACGCCGGCTGCGGCCAGACCGCCGACGATCAACGTCGCCCAGGATTGCGGAGGCATGGACCTGACGCTAAGGGCCCTCGCGGCCTTCGAGCGGACCGAGGTCCCGCGTTAGGCGGCGCCCGTGGATTGACTCATGACTGGGGATAACCGGCCGGCGCGGTCAGTCCCGGATATGCGCCAGCCGGCAAGGGCGTTCCAGGTACGTCGCGTCAGGCGCAGCAAAGCCGAATTGCTCGTATAACCCATGCGCGTCAGCGGTGTGCAGCGTCCAGCGGAAGTCGCGGCCGGGGCCCTCGTCGATCATCGTCCGCAGCAACCCCTTGCCGATCGCCCGGCCGCGCTCATCCCGCGAGACATACACGTCCGCCAGATACGCGAAGGCCGCGCCGTCGGAGACCGCGCGGCAAAACCCGATCATCGACCCGTCATCGGACCGGTAGGCACCCACCATGCGCCACGCGTTGTCCAGCTGACGGTCGAACATGGCGCGAGTGCGGTACTTCGCCCAGTAGGTGTGCTCGACCAGCTCGTTCCAGAGCCAATCCCTATCCACCCGAACACCATCGGTCGAAAACTCGACACCGTCGAGGGCTGCCACCGCCACCTCCTCATCCGCCTCGCATCAGGCACCACGCCGCCGCCGTGAGCAGGGCTCCCACACCCACCCGTTGTGCCAGCCGCATCGCCCGCGGAATGTCGGACGGCGCAGGCGCCCGACCGTAGCCCATCCGCGCGCGATCTTCACGACGATTTCCGTAGTAAGTGTTGACCCCGCCGAGCTGCAGCCCCAGCGCCCCGGCGAAGGCGGCCTCGACCACCCCGGCATTGGGACTGGGATGGTGTCGGGCGTCGCGGTGCCACGCCCGCAGCGCGCCGGCCGGATCGGGACCCAGAACAGCGGCCAGTGCACCGCTCAACCGGGCGGCCGGCAATCCCAGCAGGTCATCCAATCGGGCTGCCGCCCAGCCGAATCGGTCGTAGCGGGCGTTGCGGTGCCCGATCATGGCATCCAGCGTGTTGGCGGCCCGGTGCGCGACCAGACCGGGAACACCGGCCACCGCACCCCACACGAACGACGCCACCACGGCATCGGAGGTGTTCTCCGCCACGGATTCGACCACGGCACGCGCGACCTCGTCGGGTCCTAGCGCGGTCGTGTTACGCCCGACCAGGTTGCGCACCCGGGACCGGGCGGAGTCCAGGTCGCCGGCAGCTAGGAAGGCGTGCACGGTGTCCGCTTCGCGTTCCAGGGACCGGCCGCCGAGCACCGCCCAGGTGACGGCCGCGGTCAGTGCCGTGCGTGCCAACGGATTCCGGGTTGCCTGTTCACCGGCGTAGGCCAGCCCGACGGCGCCACCGACCAGTATCAGAACGTGCGCGACCCCGCTTGCCCGGGTGTCGCGGTAGATCCGCCGCTCCAACGCCAGCGCGCACGTCCCGAATCCGGCAACCGGATGCAGTCGCCGCGGATCACCCCAGGCGCGGTCGGCCGCGTAGCCCAACGCCAGCCCGAACGCCCGGGCCGCAATCACCGCCGCGTCCGGTCCAGCACGGCCAGCAGCTGATCGGTCAGATCCGGGGGCCGCACCGCGATCCGCACCCAGCTGTCATCCAGGCCCGGAAAGGTATCGGCACGTCGCACGGCAATGCCGTTCTCGCGCAACGCCGTATGCACCCCGTGGCCGACCTGGGCCAGCACGAAGGGAGCCACACCGGCCACGAGCCGCACCCCACGCGCGGCCAGGCCGTCGTCCAAATACGCTCGCCAGGACGCCAATTGCTGAGCTCGGCAGTCACTTTCGCGCACCGCCCGCTCATCCGAACAGGACAGCATGGCGGCCAGCGCCGAGGCGGACACCGACCAGGGGATCTGCAGTCGTGCCGCGTCGGCGAGCAGCGCGGGATCGCCGAGCAGGTATCCGGCGCGCACCCCGGGGATCGACCAGTGCTTGGTCAGGCTGCGGCTCACCAACAGCCCCGGATGCCGCTGCCCGGACAGGGTTTCCGGCTCACCGGGGATCGCATCGAGAAACGCCTCGTCGACCAGCACCACCCGGCCGGGACGCAGCAGCCCACGCAACACGTCCGCCGGATGCAATACCCCGGTGGGATTGGTCGGGTTGCCGACGACGACGAGGTCGGCGTCTTCGGGCACTGCGTCGGGGTGCAGCGCGAACCCGTCATCGGCCCGGCACAGCACCGTACCGACGGTGTGTCCGGCGGCGGTCAGCGCGGCATGCGGCCCGGTGTACTGCGGATGCACCACCACCGGGCAGCGCCACGGGCGTATTCGAGCCACCAGGTCGAAGGCCTCCGACGCGCCTGCAGTGGGCAGCACCTCCGCGGCGGTGAGACCGTGCCGGGCGGCCAACGCGGCGCGGGCCGCCGGTGCCTCGGGGTACGCCACCGCGTCATCGAGGGAGGCATGCAGGGCGCGCTCGAGCCAGTCCGGGCGTGGCCCGGCGTAGACGTTGACCGCGAAGTCGAGCAGCCCCGGCCCAGCCTCGACATCACCGTGATGGTGCAGGTCCGGGCCGCTGAAACCGTGCACCGCGTCGGCGAACCGTTGTGCCAGTGCGGGATGTCCGGCCCAATGGGTGTGCAGGTAGGACGCATGCAGACTGGTCGAGGCAAAGCCGTCCGGACCGTGGGGAAGCTCCCAGGCCGCATCGACGGGGTGGTCGAAAACGACCTGGGTGCGGTGGAATTCGTGCCCGGTGACCCGCTGTCCCGCCCGAGTCAGCAGATTGTCGGCCGCTGCCGTGGCCTCCCGATAGCCCAGCGTCAGGCGCGGCGTCATCGCCGCACGGCCCGGCAGCGCCCCGACCCCGGCGTCCTCGCCCACCCGGCGGCACAGGTACGCCAGCCCGCCGCACTCGGCGACGGTCGGCACTCCTGCCTCGATCGCCGCCCGCAGCGCACCCAACAGTGCGGTGGTGGCCCCCAAGTGTTCTGCGGAGACCTCCCGGAACCCGCCGCCCAGGGAGATCCCCGCGGCGCGGGCCCGGGCCCGGACCGTCGGCCGCCCCGCGCGCCGGCCGATCAGCCGGCGGGAACGGCTGAGGGCGGGCCGGCGGGGGTGTCTCCGGAACGGGCGCACGCAGCGTGGGGCGCCGCACCGGTCTGGTCGTCGAGCAGCTTGACGTTGTAGCCGTACACCGCCTTGCCGGGC
>CAXYUC010000204.1:0-6870 GCA_964292075.1 uncultured Mycolicibacter sp. | reverse complement strand
CCCCTCCCGGCGCCTCCCCGCCCCCCCGCCGCTGCCGGCCGCGGCGGCCTCGGACTCAGCAACCCCCGGTACGGGGTCAAACCCACTGTGATGGCCCGGCCTGTCGCCGCTGGCTGACGCCCTCGGTTGCCGCGATGATGGTCTGGTGAGACTGGTGAAGCAGAGCGGCGAGCGCGGAGAACTGCGCATCTACCTCGGAGCCTCGCCCGGGGTCGGCAAGACCTACGCGATGCTCGGTGAAGCGCACCGCCGCACCGGCCGCGGTACCGATGTGGTTGCGGCCGCGGTCGAAACCCACGGCCGCAGCAAGACCGCGGAGCTGTTGCAGGGCATCGAGATCGTCGGCGAGCCCGGCGGGGAACTCGATGTCGACGCGGTGCTGACCCGCCACCCGGAAGTGGTCCTGGTCGACGATCTCGCGCACACCAACCCCGCGGGCAGTCGTAATCCCAAGCGCTGGCAGGACATCGAGGAGTTGCTTGCCGCCGGGATCACCGTGGTCTCGACCGTGAACGTGCAGCAGCTGGAGAGTCTGAGTGACGTCGTCGCCAAGATTACCGGGACCACCCAGCACGACACCGTCCCCGACGCGGTCGTGCGCCAAGCCGCGCAGATCGAACTCATCGACGTCGCACCGGAGGCTTTGCGCCGCAGGCTATCCCACGGCAACGTCTATCCGCCGGAGAGGGTCGACGCGGCGTTGGCCAACTACTTCCGCGGCGAGACGCTGACCGCCCTAAGAGAATTGGCGCTGCTGTGGCTGGCCGGGCAGGTGGACGCGACGCTCACCCGCTACCGCGCCGACAAGAAGATCACCGAGACCTGGGAGGCGCGGGAACGCATCGTCGCCGCGGTGACCGGTGGCCCGGAGTCCGAGACCCTGATCCGGCGGGCCTCGCGGATCGCGTCAAAGGCCGGCGGTGACCTGTTGGTGCTGCTTGACCTGGGCGGCAAGGGGCCCACGGGTGCGCCGGCACCCCGGGTGGGCTAGATCCGCCAACTGGCGTACAGCCTGGGCGCCTCGCTGCACACCGTGATCGGCGACGACGTGCCGGCCGCGCTGCTGGACTTCTCGCGTGACGTCAACGCCACCCAGTTGGTGATCGGCAGTTCGCGCCGCTCCCGCTGGGCCCGCATCCTTGACGAGGGTGTCGGTGCGGCGGTGGTGCAGCAGTCCGGCGACATCGACGTGCACATCGTCACTTACGAGGACGCCAAGCCGAGTTTTCGGGGAGTGGCGATCTCGCCGCGGGAGCGACGAGCGGCGTCCTGGCTGGCCGCCGTCATCGTGCCGTGCCTGATGTGCGCGATCATGGTGGGCTGGCTGGACCGCTACTTCGACGCCGGTCAGAGCGCGCTGTTTTTCGTGGGCGTGCTGGTGGTGGCCCTGCTCGGCGGTATCGCTCCGGCCGTGCTCTCGGCGTTGCTGTCGGGGGTATTACTGAACTACTTCGTGCTCGCTCCGCGACGTGATTTCACCATCGCCGAACACGACGTGGCGGTAACCGAAGTCGTCCTGTTGTTGGTTGCCGTCGCGGTGGCGGTCCTGGTCGACGGCGCGGCCAAACGAACCCGGGAAGCCGGCCGCGCCTCCCGCGAAGCCGAGTTGATGACGCTGTTCGCCGGGTCGGTGCTACGCGGCGCGGACCTGGACACCCTGCTGGAGCGGGTTCGCGAAACCTACGCACAGCGGGCGGTGAGCCTGGTCCGCGTCCCGAACAGCGCCGCGATGCCTGAAGTCGTCGCCTCGGTCGGTGAAAATCCCTGCACCTCGGTAGATCTCGCGGACACCGCGATCGACGTCGGCGACGACGAATTCTGGATGCTGATGGTCGGCCGACAGCTGGCCTCCCGTGACCGCCGAGTGCTGTCGGTGGTGGCTCGCCAAGCCGCCGGACTGGTCCGCCAGGAGGAACTGGCCGCCGAGGCCGGCCGGGCCGACGCGGTGATGCGGACCGACGAGCTGCGCCGGTCCCTGTTGTCGGCGGTCAGCCACGACCTGCGCACCCCACTGGCGGCGGCCAAGGCGGCGGTGTCGAGTCTGCGCGCCGACGACGTGGACTTCTCCCCCGGCGACACCGCCGAACTGCTGGCCACCGTGGAGGAATCGGTCGATCAGCTGACCGGCCTGGTGGGCAACCTGCTCGATTCCTCGCGGCTGGCCGCGGGTGTGATCCGGCCGGAGTTGACCAAGGTGTACCTGGAGGAGGTAGTGCAGCGCGCCTTGATCGGAATCGGTCAGCGCAGCAACACCTTCGGCCGCGGCCGCGGGCTCGACCAGGTGAAGGTCGAAGTGGGCCCGACGGTGGCGATGGCCGATGCCGGCTTGTTGGAACGCGTACTGGCCAACGTGATCGACAACGCGTTGCGCTACGCCTCCGACAGCGTGGTGGGGGTGACAGCCGGCCCCGTCGGCGATCGGGAACTGATCAACGTCGCCGACAAGGGCCGCGGGCTGCCCCGTGGCGGCGAGGCGCATGTGTTCGATCCGTTCCAGCGCCTCGGCGACCGCGACAACACCAGCGGCGTCGGCCTCGGGCTGTCGGTGGCACGGGGATTCACTGAGGCGATGGGCGGCACCATTTCGGCGACGGAGACACCGGGCGGCGGGTTGACCATGGTGGTGGACCTGGCCGCACCGGCGAGAGAGGTCTGATGAGCACACGAGTTCTGGTAGTCGACGACGAGCCGCAGATTCTGCGCGCGCTGAAGATCAACCTGTCGGTGCGCGGCTACGAAGTCGTCACCGCGGCGACCGGCGCCGGCGCCTTACGCGCCGCCGCCGAGCAGCGCCCGGACGTGGTGATCCTCGATCTGGGGCTGCCCGACATCTCCGGCATCGAGGTGTTGGCCGGACTGCGCGGCTGGCTGACGGTGCCGGTGATCGTACTGTCGGCGCGCACCGACTCGGCCGACAAGGTGGAGGCCCTCGATGCCGGCGCCGACGACTACGTGACCAAGCCGTTCGGGATGGACGAGTTTTTGGCTCGGCTGCGCGCCGCCGCACGGCGCAACGCCGCGACCGCCGACACCGACCAGCCGATCATCGAAACCGCCTCGTTCACCGTCGATCTGGCCGCCAAGAAAGTCACCAAGAACGGTGGCGAGGTCCACCTGACCCCCACCGAATGGGGCATGCTGGAGATGTTGGTGCGAAACCGGGGAAAGCTGGTCGGCCGCGACGAGTTACTCACCCAGGTATGGGGCCCGGCATACGCAAAGGAAACCCAATATCTTCGGGTCTATCTGGCGCAGTTGCGCCGCAAACTCGAAAACGATCCCTCAAACCCCAAACACCTGCTCACCGAGGCGGGGATGGGCTACCGATTCGAAGTGTGAATTTTTGAGGTTTTGAAATCCGCCGGCGCGGATATGCCTGGGAGAACCTAGCGGAAGGAGTTTTACCGTGATGTTCACCCAGATCGCCAAGAAAACGGCAATAGCAGCGGCCGGCGTCACGACGGTCGGAATGCTTGCGGTGGCGCCGGCTTCTGCAGACCCACAGGTGGTCGGATTCGGCCAAACCGAAGAGATTCAGAGCCCCGGCGGGGCCATCGACTACACCGTCACGGACCTGCAACCCAGCGGGCACAACGACGGCATTTGGTACTCGGATGTGACTGCCCGGGCGGTAAGCGGTTCTCCCACTCCGAATATCGCTGACTTCAACGCACGCGCCGTTAACAGTTCAACGTTTGCGGTGATGAAAGGCAACGAGGTCGACGGCCTGCCCAACGGACCGCTCGCCGCGGGCAGCCAGACCAGCGGCCGACTCTACTTCGACGTCAAGAACGGCACCGCGCCGGACAGCGTCGTCTACCGCGACGCCGCGGGCGTCGACAAGGTTGTCTGGAAGCACTAGTCATCTCTCCTGCGGCGCAGCCAGATCCACCACCAAAGTCAGGCCGCCGCCCGGCGTCTCGGTGGCGTCAATGGTTCCGCCCATCGATTCGACGAACCCCCGCGCTACCGACAAGCCCAGGCCGATACCGGTGGTGTTGTTCTGATCGCCGATCCGCTGGAACGGCTCGAAGAGACGCTCGCCACCGGGCGGTAGGCCGCGGCCCTGGTCGGCAACGTTGACCAGCACCCGATCCCCGACCCGACACGCACTGACCCGGATCGGGCCATCGGGCGCATAGCGCAACGCATTGTCCAGGAGATTGGCCAACACCCGCTCCAGCAATCCGGCGTCGGCCAGCACCACCCCGTCGCCGACATCGACTTTGATCCGGTCGATGCCCGAACGGAAGTAGCCGGTCTTGCCCCGGCCGATGCTGACCAGGGCCCGTTGCACGGCTTCTTCCAGGTACACCCGGCCCAGCTCGGGGCGTACCACCCCGGCGGCCAACCGGGATGAGTCCAGGAGATTGCCGACCAGCGCGGTGAGTTGGTCGATCGACTCCTCGACGGTGGCCAGCAGTTCGCGGGTGTCCTCCGGCGAGAACCCGACGTCTTCGGCGCGCAGGCTCGACACCGCGGCCTTCGCAGCCGCCAGCGGCGTGCGCAGATCATGGCTGACCGCCGACAGCAGAGAGCGGCGCAGCTCATCGGCTCGCATCACAGCCTCGGATCGACTCGCCTCGTCGGTCAGCTCCCGTTGCCGGACCAATCCGGCCGCCTGTTTGGCCACCGCGGACAACACCCGTCGATCGCGCGCCGCCAACTGTCTGCCCGCGATCAGCATCCAGAATTCGTTGTCGCCGACGTCGATGGCGGTGTCCGCAGAGTCGACCGTCGTACACGGGTCATTGCCCGCGGCGGCAATCACGGTCTGACCGGCCTGCTCGCCGTCGAGGGTGGATCGACGCAGGATGCTCACCGCCCGTAGGGCATACGTCTCCCGGACGCGTTCCAGCAACGTCTCAAGGTCGGCGCCCCGCAACACCGACCCGGCGAACAGTGCCAGCAACTCCGCCTCCCGAGACGCACGGCCGGCCTCCCTGGCGCGTTCGGCGGCGCGATCCACGAGCACCGCGACCGCGACCGCAACCAACAGCAGCACGATCTCAGTGACCGCCGAATCGGATTCGGCGATGGTGAAACTGTGTCGCGGCTCGATCAGGAAGTAATTGAGCAGCAGGCCGGATATCAGGGCCGAAAGAATTGCTGGGGCGACACCACCGAGTAGGGCCACCGCCAGCACGCTGATGAAGAACAGCGCGCTCTCTCCGCCTAGGCGCAGCATCGGATCCAGCCATGTCGCCGTGATCGCACAGACCACCGACGGCACGAGCAGCGCCGCCAGCCACGGCAGCACGCGACGTTGCCGCGGTGAGATCGGTGTGATTCGGAAACCTTGCTTGGACTCTTCATGAGTCACGGTGTGTACATCGATCTTGCCGGACCGTCGCACCACCATCGCGCCGATGCCCTCGTCGAACAAACGCGCCCAACGGGATCGCCGCGACGTCCCGATCACCAACTGGGTGGCGTTGACTTCCCGGGCGAAGTCCAACAACGCGGTCGGCACGTCGTCGCCGACGACGATGTGCAGCGAGGCACCGAGACTGGCCGCCAGCTCACGGATCTTTCCCATCCGCGCACTGGGTACCGCCGAGTGTCCGTCGCCGGCCAGCACATGAAGCGCCAGCAACTCGGCGCTGGACTTCGAGGCGATCCGCGAGGCACGCCGAACCAGTGTCTCCGATTCCGGGCCGCCGGTGACGGCCACCACCACCCGCTCGCGGGCTTCCCAGGTGTCGGTGATCTTCTTGTCCGCCCGGTACTTCGCCAATGCGGCGTCCACCTGATCGGCCACCCACAGCAGTGCCAATTCCCGCAGCGCCGTGAGGTTTCCGCTGCGAAAGTAGTTCGACAATGCGGCGTCGACCTTCTCCGGTGCATAGACGTTGCCGTGGGCGAGCCTGCGACGGAGCGCCTCCGGAGCGATGTCGACGAGTTCCATCTGCGACGCCTGACGGACGAACGAATCCGGCACCGTCTCCTGCTGCTCAACCCCGGTGATCTGCGCGACGACGTCGTTGAGGCTCTCCAAATGCTGCACGTTGACCGTGGAGATCACCGTGATCCCCGCGGCAAGCAGTTCCTCGACGTCCTGCCACCGCTTAGGGTTCACACTGCCCGGCGTATTGGTGTGGGCCAACTCGTCGACGAGCACCACCTGTGGTCGTCGGGCCAACACCGCAGGAACGTCGAGCTCGGGGAAACGCTTGCCCCGATAGTCGATCCAGCGGGGCGGGACGACCTCGATGCCCCCGAGCAGCTCCGCTGTCTTCTTCCGACCGTGTGTCTCCACCACAGCGGCCACCAGATCGGTGCCGCGCTCCAACCGCCGGTGGGCCTCACCGAGCATCGCGAACGTCTTGCCGACGCCGGGCGCCGCACCCAGGTAGATGCGCAACTCCCCGCGTCGGCCGCGCGAGCCATAAGCACTCACCGGAAAATCATCCATCGGAACAGCAGCCGGGGACAGCATGCTCGTGGTCCAGTTCCAGGTTGACCGCAACCACGTTGACGCGGGGCTCACCGAGGAATCCGAGCAGTCGCCCGCTCTGGTGAGCACGGACCACGGCGCGGACCTGCTCGGGGCGCATCCCCCGAGCCTTTGCGACCCGGTCGACCTGCAGTTCGGCGTAGGCCGGTGAGATATCGGGGTCCAGGCCGCTGCCGCTGGCGGTGACGGCGTCGGCGGGGACCCGTGGCTGTTTGGCCGCGGCCCCCCGGATCGGCACGACCTGGCCGGCCGAGTAATCCTCGCCGGGCCGGGCACATTCCACCCGAACGCCGTGATACCGGGCCAAGAACGGCTCGCTGCCGGCGGCGCACGGCTCGTTGACGCTGACCACGCGGGTCGGGGGGGCGGCCGTGGCTCTGGGGCCACCCGGCGCGGAAACCGCCAGTACAGCG
>CAXYUC010000203.1:0-6945 GCA_964292075.1 uncultured Mycolicibacter sp. | reverse complement strand
TTCCTGACACCTCCGGAGGCGTTTGAGAAGGACTAACTCGATCTATATCAGCGAGCCTCGACGAAGGAGAGCCGAAGCTGGACCACCGCATCAAACTCGCGGACTAGCTCACAGATTCCACTGCGCCAGGCGCAGGCCGGTGTTGCGCGACAGCATCACTACGTGGGTGACCAAGCCGCGGTAGACATCCCAGTAGACGCCGCCGTCGACCGTGGAGCCGGCGGGAGCGTTGGTCAGTAGCGCGTCCAGGGTGGTGGGGTCGTCGGTGTGCTTGGCCACGTAGGCGTCGCCGCCGGGCGTGACACCGTCGAAGGTGACCGAGGCCGCCATGATGTAGGGGTTGGGCACCGAGATCGGGTGGATGGTCACGTTCGCCCGCCACGGACCGCCCTGGTTGCGCCAGCGCGGCGTCCCGTTCGCGCCCCAGCCCGGCGGGATCTCGCTGGGCACCACGTCGTGCACGGTGACGTCGGCGACGATCGGGCCGAATGCCTCGTCGTGGTATTGGATGCGCAGCGTGTCGCCGAGGCGCCCAATCGGCGCTTCCGCGGTGGTGGTCGGCGTGGCGTACCCGGCGGCCGGCGCTACCAGGGCTGCCAACGCGGTGACGACGGAAGTGATCAGGGCCAGAATCCAGCGATGCATCATGTCCTCTTCGTTTGCTTGTGGGCATGATGGCACATCGGGGTCGCGGGCGCAGCAGCCTTGGCCCGGCAGTTTTGCAGACTGGTGGTTTCGCCGCTCAGTTTGTGGTTTCCGAGCCGGGGGATGCCGGGTTCGCGGTGATCGCCTCCAGCGCTCGAGCCAGATCGGCTTCGGCGCGCGCCCGGTCGACTCCGGCGCGATGCAGGGGGCCGGTGCCATCCTCGGCTTCCAGCAGCGCCAACAGCAGGTGCTCGGTGCCGATGTAGTTGTGGCCGAGGCGAAGTGCGGTGCGGAAGGTCAACTCCAGTGCTTTGCGGGCCGGGCCGCTGAACGGGATCAATGCGGGCGGCTCGGTGTCGCCCGGCTCCAGGGCGACGGCGGCGGCAACGGCTTCGGGGTCGATCTGCTGCGCGGTGAGCAATGCGGTGGCCAGCGCGCCGGGATCGTGCAGGAGTCCCAGGACCAGATGATCGGGGGTGATTTCGGTGTTGCGTGCCCGGTGGGCGGCGTTCTGGGCCGCCACCACGGCACTGCGTGCCCGCGGGGTGAACCGGGCGAAGCCCTGCTCCGGATCGAGGGTGGCGGCCTCGGGGCGCGGGACGAACTTCTTCTGCGCTGCCTGTTTGGTGACGCCCATGCACGTGCCGATATCGGTCCACGAAGCTCCCGATCGGCGTGCCTGGTCGACGAAATGCCCGATCAGATGGTCAGCGACCTCGCCCAGATGCTCGGCGGCCAGCACGGCATCGGTCAACCGTTCCAGGGGGTTGTCGTGCACGCCGGTGATGGCGTTGATCAGGTCGTCGAGACGGACGGACTGCGTGAGCGGAGTGGGATCGACCATGTCGTCAACTCTAGGTTGACGATTCTGGCTTCGTCAACCGTTAGTTGACGTTAGGGGGTGGTGTGGCGCGGCTGGGGGAGGCGAACAGCCATTCCCCGAAGCCTTCGGCGAACCCCGATGAGGGGGCGTACCTGACTTTCGCCGGGGTGACGCCGGCGGGCAGGGCGAAGACCACGCAACCGGTCGCGGACTCACCGGGGGCGATGTGGAACATGCCGGAGTCGAAGTTCGTGCATTCGCTGACATCGTTGAGATCCGGCGCGTAGCGCTGCCCGTTGGAACCGAAGGCCCAGACGTTGGTGTTGACGTCGCCATTCATGGTTGCGGTTCCCGGGTTGGTGATCGTGAACTGCGTCGCGACATAGGTGACGCCCGGATCGCCGGGGCCGGGCGTGACGGTCGCGGGGTTGATCACCTTCTCCAAGGTGACGGTGACGGTGCTGCCGTCGACTCGGGTGAGGGTCAGGGCGTCACCGGTGTGCCCGGCGGGTTTTGGGGTTGCCGTGCCCGACACGCCGGATGTGGCGGCCGCGGGTGGCCCGCTCGTCGGGTCGGTGTGGTTCGAACAGGCCGCCGACATTGCGGAGGCTGCCAGCGCGAACACCGACAGGGCGACGATGGGTCGATTCATGGGGCCACCTTTCGCAATTCCCGCTTCGTGCATTGCTACCGATTGTGGTGCCTACCAGTTGGTGGCCTCGGCCCGGCCCACGATTCCGGGTGATCTCCGCAAATGCGGCCTTTGCGAAGCGTGATTTCGTTATAACTGATCTGTAGGGCGCAGCTAACAAGGCCGCGCACCGTCCGCAAAGGGGTAGACCATGCTCGAATCGCTGATCGCAGGCGCTATCGGGGGCGCGCTCGGGGGTAAAGGAGCCGACGCGTCGGCAAAGATTCCCAGTCCGGGTGGACTCGGTAGCTTGATCAGTGGCGGCCTCGGTGGTCTCGCCGGTGGCGGGCTACTGGACAGCGTTCTCACCAGCGGCGCCGCCGGTGGATTCGACCTCGCCAACGCGGCCGGCAGCCTGGTCGGCGGCGGCGTGCTGGGCACGGTCGTCACCGCGCTGGTCGGCATGGCCATGAAGGCCAAGAAGAGCTAGCCCACGCGGGCAGGACACGGAAAAGGCCGCCGCCAAGAGCGTGCGCAGCACATCCTGATACCGCCAGACCCAGACTGGCCGCTGCTCATGCTCGGGGCGCCGGATCGGTTACGCACGGGCCGTTCTTGGCCACCAGGATGTTGATGCGATCGCCCGCTGCCAGCCGCACAGCCGGATGAGCGTCGAGGAGATGTCGATCGTGCACCACGGACACCGGGAGGTGACCCGCAGGCCATTCCAGTTCGCCGAGGGTGCGGCCGACCGCGGTCGAATCGGATGTCAGGGCGTGCTCGACGACGCAATATCCGTTGAGCTGGCTGCGCGGATCGTGGTCTCTGCTGGGCGCATTCGGGTCCACCCGCCCGGCGGCTTGCTGGCCGGCGGTGTCGTCCGGGTGGACGTCTGTGAACAAGGCGCCGACCGCGCGCAGTACGTTCTGATTGGTCAGCCAACCGCGAACGTGCCGCGCTTCGGTGTCGATCACGGGTAGGCCGTCGCGGCCGTAGCGGACGAGCTGCCGCAACGCTTGGGCGAGGCTGTCGTTGGAGAACAACGCCTGCGGTTCGCGGATTCGGGTCACCGGGCCCAGCAGCGCCGTCCAGTCGTGCGTTTTGGCACCCCTGGGATGAGCCAGGTCGAAGGGCGCCGGGAACGGATGCATGGCGTCGGCGACCGTGAGTTCGGCGAAGGCATAGGTCGGGGTGGGGCGCTCGATGTCGATGCCCCGGCGTAGCAGCTTGGTGGTGTAGATGGTGCCGTAGGACAGCCCGCGCGAGACCGTGGTGCCGACAGCGACGGCCAACATGACCGGCAACGTCAGGGTGAAGTCACCGGTCATCTCGACCGTGCTGGACAACGCCGTAAGCGGGGCCCGGGCGGCTGAAGAGAACACCGCACCCATGCCGACGATCGCATAGAGCGCCGGATTGCCCGCCGCCGTGCCGATGACGTGCTGGACGATGAGGCCGAAGGCCATGCCCGCGGTGGCGCCGACGAACAGCGAGGGTGCGAACACGCCGCCCGAGCCGCCGATGCCGATGGTCAGGCTGCACGCCAGCATCTTGCCGGCGGCGAGGATCAGCAGGAACCACAGGGCGTAATGGCCGGCGAAGGCCGCGTACATGACGGGGTATCCCACCCCGTATAGCTGGGGCACGGCGAGCAACAGCAGGCCGAGCACGATTCCGCCGACCGCTGGTCGCGCCCAGTCCGGGCGCTCGCCCCATATTCGGTCGCACAGATCCTCGGTCGCGTACAGCACGTTCTTGAAGACAATTCCGAGCACCCCGGCGATGGCCGCGAGCAACGCTATCAACAGATAGTTGGCAATGTGATTGAGCTCGATGCCCGCCGGGAGTTGGGTGAGGAACGGGGCGGGGCCGAAGAAAACGCGGGCGATCACGTCGGCAACCATCGCCGAGAGCATGATGGTGAAGATCGCTTCGACCGAGAGTTCACGCAGGATCAGTTCGACGGCGAAGAACACTCCGGTGATGGGGGCGTTGAACGTCGCAGCGATGCCGCCGGCGGCCCCGCAGGAGACCAGGACGCGTAACCGGTTCTCCGGCATACGCACCCACTGGCCGCAGCTTGACGCCAGCGCCGCGCCTATCTGCACGATCGGCCCTTCACGACCAACCGAGCCGCCGGTGCCGATGCACAGCGCCGAAGCCAGTGCTTTCACCACCGTCACCTGGGGCCGGATGCGGCCGCCGTTCTCTGCGACCGCGATCATCACCTCGGGTACACCATGACCGCGAGCCTCTTTGGCGAACCGGGAGATCAGCGGCCCGTACAGCAACCCACCGATGACGGGGATGACGGCGTAAAACCCGACCCCCAACCACGGCAGGTGGTCGCTGGGCACCCAGCCCTGTTGGCCGAACTCGTTGTGTCCGGTCGCCAGCCAGGTAAAGCCAAAGATCAGGTATCGGAATGCCACCGCACCGAGCCCCGCACCGATTCCGACCACGATCGCCACGCAAAACAGTCCGAGGCGGTTCGCCCGCAGCCAGCCGGCGACCACACCCGCCGCGCCGGACATCGTCCGCGGCGGCCGAACCGGATCAGCGACCGGTTTGTCCTGCCCCATGCCCGCCATCCTTTCCAACGGTCTCGACCTATCGCCTCACCGGACGCGTCCTGGATTCCCCTGCGGCCACCATTTGGGCAGCATGTATTGCCCCTCAAACTATCGTCTGGTGCGATGCCGAAATTGTTCGCCATGTTCCGGCCGTACGCCCGGCTGGCTCGCGGAGGTCCGAGCCGCACGCTCAACACCCGAAATCTCTGTCCGACACGCCCGCGTTGCCGCAAACGGAAAACCCCTGTCGTCACCATGGTGCCGGCAGGGGTTTTCGCTGTGTGTTGAGTCTGGTGCGCGGTACTGGGATTGAACCAGCGACCTCTTCCGTGTCAGGGAAGCGCTCTCCCGCTGAGCTAACCGCGCTTAGAGCCTTGGGACGGAGGTGGAGACGGGAATCGAACCCGTGTGCACGGCTTTGCAGGCCGTTGCCTCACCACTCGGCCACTCCACCGCAAGGGGTTGATGCCACTTGACACCCTCGAGCGGATGACGGGATTCGAACCCGCGACCCTCACCTTGGCAAGGTGATGCGCTACCAACTGCGCTACATCCGCGTGCCTCGGGCGAGATCGTCGCCCGGTGCGATGCAGAACATTAGCGGACACATGTGAGACAACACAACTCTGCATGTCAGGGCGGCGAGTCGCCCGAAAAGGGGCCTGCGCATTGATGCTTAGCTGCTTCGGCGTGCTACTGTTCGTCCTCGTTCATCCGGTCTCGTAGCTCAGGGGGAGAGCGTCCGCCTCACACGCGGAAGGTCGCTGGTTCGATCCCAGCCGGGACCACAAGAGAGCCACCTGGCGACAGGTGGCTTTTCTCGTTTCTGGGCGTATGTCAGGGTGTCGAAAGGTGTGGCCGAGCCAGGCCACGATCACGGCCGCCGGAACCCGGTTCGGGTGCATCAGGGTCGCGCAGCCGTGCCGCGTCTCAACCATCCTCGTTGTCGCTGACCCACGCGGCGTGGCACCGATCCGGCAACGGTCGCGGGCGGTGCTGGAGCCGGTGCCGGTTGCGGCCGCCGTAGCATCCGGACCCGTTGGGGGACAGCTCGAACCCGCGAGGACATCGGCGCCCGGTCACCCAGCTCCAGCCGTGATCGTCGTCGGGAACGGAATGTCGTCGCGGACCAACGCAGTGGGGAAGCAGGGCGAGGTACCGGTGATGTGGGGCGATCCGGGAAGCCCCGGCACGCCAATATGTAGTTCGTAGCCGTCCGGTGAAAGCCCGGAGAGGTTGGGTTTGGGGATGCCGTCGCGCTCGAAGACCCACCAGCCCCAACGTTTCCACGCATCGCCAGCCAGGGAGACAAGCTGGTCTGGATGAATGTCCGGCGGCGCTTTCAGATCGCCCAGCGCGGAGAACAGCTCGGTGGTGCTGTGGGGTTTGTCTTCGCAGGGTGTGTTACCTCCGGCTGTGCCGTAGCGGCTAGCGTCGAAAGTGACGCCGTTCGGCAAGTCGTTGACCGTCTGCGTGAGGTACCGCAGCACCGTGTCCTGAGCTTCTTGCTGGCTGGCGGGAATGACGGGGTGCAGTTGCCAGCCCGAAGGCGGCGGGGGTGCCGATGTCATTATCGAACCTCCCACAATAGTTGCCCCAGTGGGGACAGCCGGGCCTAGCGGCTGTCCGGTGTGGCAGCCAACTGTCAGAAACCCCAGCAGCGCAAGTGCGGTGAATCGCCGGAGCCGCGCAGTGCCGCGTCGGTACTCGTTGCGCACGATGGCTAGCCTCCTACCGGGTAGGGCGCTTGCACGCCGGCGATCACCGCGCCCATGTTGGCCAGTGACGGGGTGTTGGGATTCCAGTAGCTACCGTGCGTGGCAGAGCCCGGTAAGAGTCCGGCTGGCCCTGCGCCAGTGCCACTTCCGGCGTAGAGGTCACGTGCCCCGAAGTCCGCGCCCATCGGGTTGGGGCCGAGGGTGTGGGACGTGACGATGTTGGCGGGGATGATCGGATCGGACGGGTCAGTCATGGCGTACACCGTGCCCCCAGGATTGATGTTCAGGTCGCAGGCATGGTCTACCAGCATGCCTGGGCTGGCGACCGCGATGACATTGTCGGCGGACAGCTGATGACCGGCACTGGCCGCCGCACCGACCAGGGTGGTGCCGTAGCTGTGCCCGATCACGGTGTCAGCAGAAGGTGCCCCGATGTGCGAGGCCCGCATGCCGTCCTGGAACGAGTCCAGGGCGCCGGCCCCATGTTGGGCATAGCTAGGTGTTCTGACCTGAGAGGTTGGGTACGCGACTGGCGGGTGGTTGGCCTCTGAGTGC
>CAXYUC010000202.1:0-6973 GCA_964292075.1 uncultured Mycolicibacter sp. | reverse complement strand
TCGCCCGACACCAACCACACTACAAACACCCACCGACAACCAACCCCCTCATACAATCAATGCAGTGATCCCCCTGCGAACGTCAACGAAACCGCCGACACCACCGGCCGCCCACTTGCTCGACGACAGGAGAGCAACGCACAGCTAGGCAGCCGGAGGTGAGTGGAACACCCGGGCAACCTCAGCTGGGCGAAGGCCCGTCTGCAGAGCCGCATCCAGCTGCGCGGCCAGCTTGTTCGCCGGATCGGCATCGAGCGCCGCCTGTAGGGCGATGCCGGCCAGCGGGCCATCCTCGCGCAAGTAGGCGGTCAACGCGAGCACGGTGAGCGCGTGGGTCCGATACCGAGCCGGTAGAACCCGGGCCAGCACCGTCCACAACAGATCAAATCCCGGGGCCGAAGCCTCAGCAGCCGCCAAACGGCGGACGACCTCACGGCGCTGGGCATCGGCAAGCCACAGGGCGACACGGACAAGCCGCCCATCGGCAACCTCTCGGCCCGCAGCCATCTCCCGAGCCATCTCGGCGATAGCGACCTCGATCTCGTCACCCGTCACCGGGGCAGCGGGGGTGCTCTCCTGGGCGGCGATCAACGCTTCCAGCGCCTCAGCCCGGTCGGCGATCGACGCGACCAGATCGACCAGCTCGTTGCGGTCGGCATACATCCGGCGGCCCATCAACACTGTGGCCGCCGCAGCCGGCGAAGTCGCCGGGTCGGCCAACACCCCTCCGACCTTGGCGTCGAAGATGTCATGCCACCGGCCGCCTTCGGCGATTCGATTCACCACCGCCGTACCGATCAACTGTAGGTTTCGTGCCGACAGTTCCGTCCGCACCAACTCCGCCAGCTCTCGGTGGCGCAGCTCGCACACCGGACAGCGATCACCTTCGCTATCTACGATCACCACCGCTACTGCAACGGCGTCGGATCTCACTGCCATCTGCACCATCTGACCTATCGCCACGTCGGCGTCGGTCAGGTCGATTCGCAGCGTCCCGGCCAGCGCTCCGTTGTCACCGGCGCCTACCAGTACCAGCGATGAGGCCGGAACGAATCCGAGCACACCGGGCACAGCGAGTACCAACTCGCCCATCGTCTTCACCGAAACCATCATTTGAAACCACGCCCCTTCCCGGGCTCACACCTCGGCTACCCACCGAGGTTTTCTGTTGTCGAGCAACCACTTCCCTGCCCGACAGCACTCACAGTAGCGTGACCCACCGACAACACGCCCCCTCATACAATCCAGGTGACGACAGGTGGCCGCGGCGGGGTTTCCCACCGCCGCGACCCAGCCAAATGGCCTGACTGCGGCCCGCAGTCAGTTAGCGCCCTCCGTGTGCGCCGCTGTCGGGGAGTCGTCCAGGCTCCAGGTGTAGTTGCCGGACTCTTCACGCAGTTTGCCGCCGACGACACGGAAGCCGAACAGCGTGTCGTCCTCTCCCGAGAACCGCACATATGCGCCGTCGGAAGCGAAACGGCCCAAGACAGCCAGCACCGTGTCAGTGGCGGGCAGGTACTTGTCGCAGTGGTAGCCGAGCATGAAGTCGGCGCCCGGGCCTTGCTCGGAGTCCTGAAAGTAGGTCAGGTCTTCGACCGCGTCGGCCAGGGTTTCGTACTCACCTCCAACCTCGGCGCAGATCGCCGCCAGTGCAGCCGACACCTTCTCGGCTGGGATGGTGAAGTCATTGTCCACGGTGTTGGCGTAGTAACCCATCAGTTGATCCCCTTCCCGGGCTCGCGCCCCGGCTGCAGGCCGGGGCAGTTTCTCTATCCGCTTGCCGCGCAGCTACTTCCGTGTGCGACACCACGAACGATAATTGGGGGCACCGACAACTCCGGTAGCACTCAGCGACGCTGAGCCTGGTGGCCCTTCAACTGCGCCGTTCGTCGTTAGGGCCGAGAGCACCCACGGCCACCACACGCCGGGGCCGCCGGCCCCCGGCCGCCAGGAGCGCGGGCGCGGCGCGAGAACTCGGGGTGTCGGGGCTACAGCGTGGTGTGCCAGCAGTCCAACGCGGCCTTGGCTGCGGCGGCCACGTCATCGAGAGCCACCACGGTCTGGGCAGCCACAAAGCGCTCGTCGGTCTTGGTCAACAGCGACATAATCCGCACTTCGGCCCGGTTCCCATCAACGGCATGCAACTCGAGGTACGGCGAGAATCCCGGGGCATCGTTGCTCAACAGCAGACGCGACCCACCCACCGTCAGGTCGATAGCCAGGGGCTCATCGTTGTTGCCCGCGACGGCCAGGCTGTAGAACTCCTGCACAAAGGCCTCCGGGATACGAATCGGGTTACTCATTGCGGTGGGCCTCCGAACTGTTCGCGCTATCTATGGGTACGACCGGTGTTCAGCATCTGGCCGGCCGGGGACACTGCCCAACGGTGTCCATCCGATCGGCGCCGTTGGACACATCCATCGTGGCACGCCGGTAAGACACCGCCTGGCGTCGCCGCGCAGAGCACCGAGGCCTTCACGGCCTCGCACCACGCCGCCAGGCGCACCTACCTGCCGCACCGCCAGGCCGGTGCAGGATTGACCCGTAGAGGCGCGCCTGGCCGCGTCCCCCAGCGGCGGATTAGACCGCCGGGGTAGCGAGCAGCTGGTCGAACACATCGGCAGCCCGCGCAACGTCGTCGTCGTCGCGATGATCGGCCCACGCGGTGCCGGTGTGCGCGTCGGCCAGAACGGTGAGATGGCAGCGGTGCCGCGACAGCATCACGCACAGCCGCGCCGCGTCGATCGAAAACGGGTCAGGGGTCCGTTTGCCGACCATCGGATGCACCGCGACCACCGCAGCCCGTTCCAGCCCCTGCAGGGCGTTAGCGGTCCCGCAGAGCACCCCGGGGTGATCAGCCAGCATGGCGCGGATCGCAGCCGCCTGGGCCACGTGGGGCACCACCACGGCCACGTCATCGTCGGTGAGCTGCCGCGTGCCAGCACCGGTGGTGAGGGTGCCGCCAGCGAGCAGATCCCGTACCCGATCAACGGCGGCGCTCGCGACCGATGCCGAGGTCGGACCATCGGCGGCGGTGAGCACCCGGTGCGTCAACTCCGGCAACACCACCCCGCCAAGTGAGACGTGCTCGGCGGGGCGCCGCGAGGTAAACGGCATATCGGCGTAGAACGCCGAGGACACCAGGGCAGTGGTGACCGGGCCGAGCCGCCAGGTATGGCGCAGCGCAATCGTGGTCACTGCATCACCATGCGCAGCCGCCAAGGCGATCGGGGCAGGCAGATGCGGGCCGGTCGGGCTATCCGCCCACCGAGACACGTCCCCGGTGACAACGGGGTCAATCTGCCCCGAATCACCCACCAACACAACCTGGCCCGCAGTCATCGCCCCCAGCGCGCACAAATCGGCGTAGGTGCACTGGTAGGCCTCATCCACAACCAAGACGTCAGCGGCCAACCTCTCCGGCTCCGAGGACAGCCACTTGGCGCTGGTCGCCACGCGCACCGCTCCGCCACCGGACGGCCACACCTGGCCGCGGCCGCTGATGATCGGGCAGTCCCCGCAGTCGGGGCGCACACCCCCGGCTTTCCACAACAGCCCCACCATTTCGCGGTCACAACTCTTCGCCAGCCGACGAGCGATCTCGACGGCCTGTGCCCGCGTCTGCGCCGCGATCCCAATTCGCAAGTCCGCGCTGTCGGCCAGCAGCCCCGACAGCTCCACCGTCAGGCGGGTCTTGCCGCTGCCTGGCGGGGCGGGCACGACGACGGCGGGGTCTCCCGACCAAACCCCCAGCACCACTTCGGCGGTAATCGCGTCCCGCAACAGGTCTCGACCGGGCCGCACCCGAGCCGGCACCGGCTCACTGGCGGCGACATCGCCCGCCGCCGTGGGCGCTTCACGGCCCTCGCCCGCGCCTGCCTGACTGGGAGCGGCAGCCCCACTGATGTTGCGTGGCTTGAAAATACGCATCTGTTCCCACTGCCCCTTCCCGGGCTCCTACCCCGGCTACAGACCGGGTGTGAAACGCACTTCCAGGTTGCTCTACCTGATATCAGCCACACTACAACCGGCCACCGACAAGTTCGGTCGGCGGCCGGTTGCGTGGGCCGCGCCGCCCTGCACAGCGGCGCGAAACCGGTACGGCCAGCGGGATGCGCTCCGCTAGCCCCCGGCGGCGGCAGGCTCTGCCATGTCGTGCGTCCCGTCAGCAAAGAACCAGCCCTGGTCCGCCGACGGCTTGGACGCGCCCCGGTAGTCGGTGGGTGAGCCGGCCGCAGCCCAACATGCCTGATGCCAGACCGTCGCATCCTCGATCGCATAGTCATAGTTACCGAGCTGGCCGTAGCCGTCATAGGTTTCCTTGAGGATCGACCCATCACGTTTGATAGCCACGCCCAGGTTCATCCATGCGTTGCCCGACTCCGTCGCCATCTGCGACAGCAGCGGATGCCCGCACCCTTCGCAATCCGAGCTGAAAAACCCCACTGCACACCCCCATTCATCGATCCACGCCATTTACCCGATCGCACGTCGCATCGATCACGACGCGGCTGGCCTGCCCAGAACTACGCAGGGTCGCTGAGGTGCTCAGCCCACTCGTCGGGCGTAACTCCCGACACCAAAAACTCCCGCTCGCCGGCGGCCAGGTGGGGCAGCGCGTCTTGAATCGGCTCACCCCCGGCCTTCCACGCCTCCAGCTGTTCGGCCGTGACCGCCAGCTCAAGAGTGTGTTCCAACCCCGTCAAAACCGATCGCCTTGTGACCTTCACTTGCCCAACCCCCTCCCCTTATCGAGGCTAGGTACGCGACCCGGCGCACCCCGGCTGCGACACCCGCCACCCGATACTTAGCCGCCACACCCGGCCACATCCGGCCCCGGCCCCCGGGTTCAGGAAGGGCCAGGGCCAGGTGCGGCGTCAGTCGGTTTCTGCCGCCGCGATCAGCACGTCGAGCGGCACGTCACGCCGCGCGCGAGTCGGCGGCTTTCCCGAGGCGATCCACGACCCGCCGCCAGTGAGCAAACGGCGGTAGGTGAACAGGGACGACCGCACACGCGAGACGTTGGGCGCCGCGGGCATCAGCGATACCCACCCCCCTACCGGTGGCCGGGAGTCGGCCCGCACCCCGGCGACCGTCAGCACCAGCGCCCCATCGACGGCCTCGGCGGTGATGACCTCGCCCACGAACGTCATTGCACGCCCGTAGCTGTCGATTCCGCCAGCCCAACCGCGCACCGCGGTGCCCTCACGCAACCGAGAGTCCATCCGCGAACACTGCACACTGAACCGAGTGCGATCCCCCCAGTCCACAATCCCACCGGACACATTGCCGGTGTGTACCGCACGGTGCCGCCACAGCCGATCTTCCAACAGGATCGACTCAAACAGTTCCGCGGCATCACAGCGACGACGCAGGCCAAGGGCGGCCCGCGGCGCACCATCGGGAGCCGTCCAATCCTGCCCCTTGCCGAACGCCTGCCCAGCCATGCTGTAGCTGTAGGCGTCATCTTCGGCCATCGCCGCCAAACCCTCTGCGAGCGTCCCCGCCGTTACGGCACGCGCCCACCCATCCAGACCCGCCACCCCGGCACCGACTCCGAACACCTTGCGCCAGTACGTCCCCGACCGCTCATCGGTCGGCAGTCCAGCCGTGACGAACCGTTGCCGCGACTGCGCCAGCGCGTCCACCACCGCGCCACTGCCCGGGTAGCCCAGCCGGTCGGCCCACCACCCGATCACCGCCGATGCCTCGGCCACCACCGGATCACTGTCACCGGCCAGCCTGCGGGCAACACCGGCCAGCAGTGACACCACGGCCGCGTCAGCCACCACCACCTGACACGGGGACTCAAGCCCGAACCGCGCACCAGCACCATGCAGCGCCGAAAGGATTCCCGCACCACCGGTCACGGTGCGCGCCGAGCTGGCCGCGGCGGCTACCGTCGCGGTCAGCGTGTCACCATCGCGACGGGCCTCGACAAACACCGCACTTGCCGACAAGGCCACCAGGGCATCAGCAACCCGCAGTACCGGCCGACCAGATCGCGCCGCATACAGCCGCTGGGCCAGGTCGTAGAACTCGACGGTCACAGGACCACCTGCCCAGCCCGACGAGCCATATCCCAGCCGTCCTGCAGCGCCGCTGCCGCCGACCCTGACACCGGCAGGTCGCCTTTGACCGCATCGGGGTCCGCATCAGCCACGGTCAAACCCGTACCGGCCAGCACTCGCTCCGCATACGCGGCCAGCCGGCCCACTTCATCACCATCTTGTGCCACCACGATCGCCCCTTCCCGGGCTCACTCCCCGGCTACCGACCGGGACTCGACCTACCGTCAGGCACTGCCTCACCCTGACAACACGCACGCTACCGCGACCCACCGACAACCCCGCTTGAACACCAACCCGCGGGCCGCGCACCAGGCGGGCACACGGGCCGGCGACCGCCACCGCCGGCCCGGCTACATCAGCGGATCAGGTCTCTGATCGGCTCCAATTCACTCGGCGTGGCCGTTGCGTCCCTGCCGCTGACGACGTTGCGGACCTCGTAGACAATCCCTGTCGTTGGTGCCCGGTGATTCCGGCGGCCCACGATGCGCACCACACCGCACGCCTGGCGGTCAGGCCCCTCCTTAACGGGATCGAACCCGTATGGCATGACAGATCATCCTTTCTCTCAGAACCACTCCCGGCCCTGCGGACCGGATGCTGGTCGGGAAGAACCCGCATCCGGCCCGCAGGGCGGAGGTTGGTGGCCGCCACCGGCAGTGGTGGTGTGCCGTTGGCCGGCCACCGGTAGGGCGGGGCCGCCGCTTAGGCGGCCGCCGCAGGGTGGGGAGGGATCGTTACCGTGGTGGCGAACTCTGGTACCGCCGTCGCGGCCCGCTCGTTGCCGATGATGACGCAGACGAGCTTTGCTGTCCCCGCCACATCCGGCCACGGGGTGTCGCCACCGAACTTCCGTAGGAAGTAGGTATGTGCGGGCGTGTCGCGCCAGATGGACTTTTGATCCG
>CAXYUC010000201.1:0-6974 GCA_964292075.1 uncultured Mycolicibacter sp. | reverse complement strand
CCTCGAATCAATCGGTAACTACTGCAAGCGAATTAACGACTCACGACACTAGCCGAGCCCGAACCTGGGCTCTTCGCCTTAACCGAAGACGGCGCATTGCTGCGTTCGGATCGTCCGGATTCGATGCGCACCTTCGTCACGCTGTTCGGCGACCCAGCCATGCTGGCCGGTTGGCGCGAACTCGAACACGCCGTGCGCACCGGTGACACCACATTCAACCAGGTATTCGGAACCGACTTCTTCGACTACCTGAGCGCCCGGCCAGCGCTCTCCGCAGCGTTCAACGCCGCGATGCAAGCCGGGACCCTGTTGACCGCCCATCAACTGCCGAACGCCTACGATTTCACCCGCTTCCACACGGTCGCCGACATCGGCGGTGGCGACGGCACTTTGCTGGCGGGCATCTTGAACGCCCACAAACACTTGTCGGGAATCCTGTTCGACACCGAGGCAGGTCTGGCACAAGCCGAGACCACGCTGACCGCCGCGGGCCTTGAGCAGCGATGCGCATTGCACCCGGGCGACTTCTTCGCAGCGGCGCCCACGGGGGCCGATCTGTACCTGCTCAAAAGCGTCATTCACGACTGGGACGACGCCCGCTGCTCGAGGATCTTGAGCCAGATCCGGCAGGTGATCCCGGACCACGGGAGGTTGTTGGTCATCGAACCGGCGCTGCCTCCGGCGGTAGACGGATCGCTGCCGCCGCAGGTCTACCTCAGTGACCTCAACATGTTGGTGAATGTCGGCGGACGGGAACGCACTCGTAGTGAATTCGTCGACCTGTTCGCCAGCGCCGGGTTCGAACTGTTGGACGCCACACCTCTGCCACATCCGTCCGGCTATACGCTCCTCGAAGGCGCCCCGCGCAAGTGAGAATCACCTCACACGAGGTCGTGCACGACGATGCGCCCGCCACCATCGGCATGCCGGCGCGCTGCCGCTGCCGGCATTCACCTGTCCTGATTTGTGGGATGTATGTCGTAGACGCCAGGTGCCCGAACCGCCGACACTGGGGGGCATGACACGCAACGTCGTCATCCTCGGTTACCCCGGCATCCAGGCGCTGGATGTTGTCGGGCCCGCGGAGGTCTTCGCCACCGCAACGCTCGTCCTGCTCGGTCAGGGCCGCGGCGAGGACGGCTACCAGGTCACGGTGGCGAGCGTCGACGGTGCGCCGATCGCCACCAGCAGCGGGCTGGCGCTCACGCCCAGTCCCCTGCCCGAACCGAACCAGCCCGTCGACACCCTGGTGCTGCCCGGCGGTGTCGGCGTTCAGGCGGCGCAGGCCGACCCGGAAACCGTCACCTGGGTCCGCCGCGCCGCGGCCCACGCCCGCCGGGTGGTCAGTGTGTGTACCGGCGCGTTCCTGGCTGCGCAGGCGGGTCTGCTCGACGGGTGCCGGGCCACCACACATTGGGCGTTCGCCGACGCGCTGGCCCGCGAATTCCCGGCGGTCACCGTCGACCCGGAGCCCATCTTCGTGCGCAGTTCGGCGGCGGTGTGGACCGCGGCCGGGGTCACCGCCGGCATCGACCTGGCCCTGGCCTTGGTGGAAGAAGACTACGGAACCGAGGTGGCGCAGACCGCGGCTCGCTGGCTGGTGCTGTATCTGCGGCGGCCCGGCGGCCAGTCCCAGTTCGCGGTTCCCGCTTGGCTGCCGCGCTCCCGCCGCGCGCCGATCCGTGATGTCCAGGAGCTGATCGAATCCGAACCCGGTGGCCCGCATCGGATTACCGAGCTGGCATCGCGGGCCTCGATGAGTCCACGGCATTTCACCCGGCGCTTCACCGACGAGGTGGGCATGGCGCCGGGCGCGTACGTGGAGCGCGTGCGCACCGAGGCCGCCCGCCGACAACTCGAGGAGACCGACGACACCGTCGTCACGATTGCCGGACGCTGTGGCTTCGGCACCGCGGAAACCCTGCGGCGCACCTTCATTCGCCGACTCGGCATCTCACCCGATCACTACCGCAAGACCTTCGCCTGAAAGGCATACCACGTGCAGATCGCCGTCGTGCTCTACCCCGGGTTCACCTCGCTGGACTTCATCGGCCCCTACGAGGTGCTGCGCAAGCTGCCACACGCGCAGGTGCGCTTCGTGTGGCATGAGCCGGGACCGGTAACGGCCGACTCGGGGGTACTCGTGGTCGGGGCGACTCACTCCCTGGACGAAACACCCTCCCCCGACGTCATTTTGGTGCCGGGCGGCCCCGGGTGCACGGTGGCCGCCCGAGACACGGTCTTATTGGAGGGGCTACGACGGGCCCAGCGGACCGCCACCTGGACCGCCTCGGTGTGCACCGGATCGGTGGTGCTGGCCGCCGCCGGCCTGCTGGAGGGCAAGCGAGCAACATCGCATTGGTCGGCACTGAACGCACTCAAGGCGTTCGGCGCGACCCCGGTCGGTGACGAACGCATCGTCCGCCAAGGCGATATCGTCACCGGCGCGGGCGTGTCGGCCGGGATTGACCTTGCACTGTGGCTGGCCGCGCAGATCGGCGGCGAGGACCACGCCAAAGCCATTCAGCTCGTGATCGAATACGACCCACAGCCGCCATTCGACTCCGGCCACACCTCGAAGGCATCGGCGCAGACCAAGGCGGCAGCCATTGCGCTGATGGCCCGGGAACTGGCGAAGCCAGCCCAATTGAAGGCCAGCGCACTGCTGTTGTGGGATCAGGCGATCGGCGCCGTTCGCACCCGGCGGACCCAAATGACCCGCCGCTGAATCCCCTCAGTTCAGCGGCGAGCCACCGGAAGGCTGCCCGGTGGTACCGCTGAGGGCGGGGACCACGCAAAGCCAACCAGCGACTCGCTTACCCGGCTCCGCCGTCTGTCAAACCTGGCCCTGCACCCGGCTCCGCCGGGCTTGCGATCGGCGCTACCCTCGGCGCCGACCCGCTGCACCCGGCTCCGCCGGGCTTGCGATCGGCGCTACCCCTCGAGGATGGCGGCCACGCCCTGGCCTCCGGCGGCGCAGATCGAGATCAGCGCACGGACCGGCTTGTTCTTCGCTGTGCCCTTCTTGGCGGCCTTAGCCTCGGCGATCTGCTTGGCGGCCTGCGCCACGATCCGACCACCGGTGGCCGCGAACGGGTGCCCGGCCGCCAGCGACGAGCCGTTGACATTGAGCTTGGACCGGTCGATGGCGCCCAGCGCCGAATCCAGCCCCAGTCGCTCCTTGCAGTACTCCTGCGACTCCCACGCCGCCAAGTGGCACAAGACCGTGGCGGCGAACGCCTCGTGGATCTCGTAGAAGTCGAAGTCCTGCAAGGTCAGCCCGTTGCGCGCCAACAGCCGCGGCACCGCATAGGTCGGGGCCATCAGCAGGCCATCGGCGCCGTTGACGTAGTCCACTGCGGAAGTCTCCGCGTCGACGAAGTAGGCCAGCGGAGTCAGCTTGCGCGCGGCCGCCCACTCCTCGCTGGCCAGCAGCGCCACCGACGCACCGTCGGTCAGCGGGGTGGAGTTGCCCGCGGTCATGGTGGCGTCACCGGCCTTCGCACCGAACACCGGCTTGAGCGTGGCCAGCTTCTCCGGGCTGGACTGAGGCCGCAAGTTGTCGTCGCGATAGAGCCCTTGGAACGGCGTGACGAGGTCGTCGAAGAAGCCCCGGTCGTAGGCCGCGGCCATGTTGCGGTGGCTGGCCGCGGCCAGCTCGTCCTGGTCGACCCGCTTGATGCCCATCTGCTTGGTGGTGATGGCCTGATGGTCGCCCATCGACAGGCCGGTGCGAGCCTCCTTGTTGGCCGGGATTTCCACGCCCAACGCGGCCGGCAGTTTGCCAACCAGCTTGAGGCGCTGCAGGTTCGTCTTGGACCGGCGCAGCGCGAGCAGCGTGCGGCGCAGTTCGTTGCCGACCGCCAGGGGCGCATCGGAGGTGGTGTCCACTCCGCCGGCGGCGGCGACTTCGTAGCGGCCGGCGGCAATCCCGTCGGCGGCGCAGATCGCCGCCTGCAGCCCGGTGCCGCAGGCCTGCTGCAGGTCGAACGCCTGCGTGTAGGGCGACAGCGCGGAGCCGAGCACCGATTCGCGGATCAGATTGAAGTCGCGGCTGTGCTTGAGCACGGCCCCACCGATCACCGCGTCCAGCTTCTCGCCGGCCAGGCCGAACCGATCGATGAGGCCACCCAGCGCGGCGGTGAACATGTCCTGGTTGGACGCGCTCGCGTAGGCGCCGTCGGAGCGCGCGAACGGAATGCGATTGCCCCCGAGGACGGCGACACGGCGTCGCGTGCCGGCGGGTGCCTCGGCAGGTTTAGCAGCAGCTGCAGGTGCCACGATCTCTCGTCTCTGATGGTGGGTCCCCCGCGTTGCCGGGGACGGTCGGCCCGATACTACCCAGTATTCTTACTCTGGAGTAAGTTCGTTGTCGACACCGTGGCCTGCACCAGGCACGTCCCCACATGGAAGGCAGCACGATGGCCCCCAAAGTTCCCTCGGACCTGTTGTCCCAGATCCTCGGCTCCGCCCCCGGATCGTTCCTGTCCAAGCAGCTCGGCGTTCCGCAGGCCGAAGCCCTGCGCCGTTACCGGGTCGGCGAGCCGGCGCTGGCCGGGCCCCTGCTGATCGGTGGGTCGGGCCGGGTGGCCGAGCCGCTGCGGGCCGCCCTGGCCGATGACTACGAGCTGGTCGGCGACAATCTGGGCGGCCGGTGGGCCGACTCGTTCGGCGGGTTGGTTTTCGACGCCACCGGCATCACCTCGCCCGCCGGGCTGACCGAGCTGCATGAGTTCTTCACCCCGCTGCTGCGCAACGTGGGCCGCTGCGGCCGGCTGGTCGTCTTCGGCACCACCCCCCAGGCCACCGGCAGTGCCGACGAGCGGATCGCCCAGCGCGCGCTGGAGGGCTTCACCCGCTCACTGGGCAAGGAACTGCAGCGCGGCGCCACGGTGCAGCTGGTGTACCTGTCGCCGGACGCCAAGCCCGGCGCCACCGGCCTGGAGTCGACGCTGCGATTCATCCTCTCGGCACGCTCGGCCTACGTTGACGGCCAGGTGTTCTACGTCGGCGCCGACGACGCGACCGCCCCCGCCGACTGGGACCGTCCGCTGGAGGGCAAGGTCGCGATCATCACCGGTGCGGCGCGCGGCATCGGCGCCACCATCGCCGAGGTGTTCGCCCGCGACGGCGCCAAGGTGGTGGCGATCGACGTGCCGCAGGCCACCGAGGCCCTGGAGAAGACGGCCTCCCGGGTGGGCGGGACGGCGTTGGCACTGGACGTCACCGCCGACGACGCGGTCGACCAGATCGCCGCGCACCTCAAGGAGCACTATGGGGGCAAGGCCGACGTGCTGGTCAACAACGCCGGCATCACTCGCGACAAGTTGCTGGCCAACATGGACGACGCCCGGTGGAACGCGGTTCTGGCAGTCAACCTGCTTGCGCCGCAGCGTCTTACCGAAGGGCTGGTCGAGGGTGGCAGCATCGGTGCGGGCGGCCGGGTGATCGGCCTGTCGTCGATGGCCGGGATCGCAGGTAACCGCGGCCAGACCAACTACGCGGCCACCAAGGCCGGCATGATCGGCCTGACCGAAGCGCTGGCTCCGACGCTGGCCAAGAAGGGCATCACGATCAATGCCGTCGCCCCGGGGTTCATCGAGACCGAGATGACGGCGGCGATCCCGCTGGCCACCCGCGAGGTCGGCCGTCGGCTCAACTCCCTGTTCCAGGGTGGTCAGCCAGTCGATGTCGCCGAGCTGATCGGCTACTTCGCCAGCCCGGCGTCGAATGCGGTGACCGGCAACACCATCCGGGTCTGTGGCCAAGCCATGCTGGGGGCATGAGACGCATGTCCCAACCAAGCGGCATGAGAAACATGGTGCGTGCGGTCGCCGGGGCGCTGCCCTTCATTCCGCGCACGCAAACCCTGCCGAACCGGACGCTGCGCGTCGACGGGCTGGCCATCGACCCCAACCACGTCGCCGCCTATGCGGCCGTCACCGGGCTGCGCTTCGCCGATCAGGTCCCGCTGACCTATCCCTTCGCACTCACGTTCCCCACCGTGATGGAGCTGGCCACCGGGTTCGACTTCCCGTTCGCGGCGATGGGCTCGGTGCACACCGAGAACCGGATCACCCGCCACCGCCCGATCGCGGTCACCGACACCGTCGGTGTGACCGTGCGCGCCGAGAACCTGCGGGAGCATCGCAAGGGCCTGCTGGTCGACATCGTCACCGACGTCAACGTGGGGAACGACCCCGCCTGGCATCAGGTGACGACGTTCTTGCACCAGCAACGCACCAGCCTGTCCGACGAGCCGAAGCCCGCACCGGCCAAGCAGCCCAAGCTGGGCCCGCCCAGCGCGGTGCTGCGCGTGACCCCGGGGCAGATTCGGCGCTACGCCTCGGCCGGCGGCGATCACAACCCGATCCACACCAGCTCGATCGGCGCCAAGCTGTTCGGCTTCCCCACCGCGATCGCGCACGGGATGTTCTCCGCGGCAACGGTTCTGGCCAACATCGAAGGGGCACTTCCGGACGCGGTGGATTACACGGTGCGGTTCGGCAATCCGATGTTGCTGCCGGCCAGCCCCGGCCTCTACATCGACAAGGTCGATGGCGGCTGGGATCTGGCGTTGCGCAATATCGCCAAGGGCTACCCCTACCTGACCGGGGCGGTGCGGGCGCTGTAACCGGTTCACCAACCGAGCGCCGCGTCCCTAACCGACCCCTCGACAAAACTAGTTGACATCGCAACTATCACCGCTATGCTTTTATTTAGTTGATAAATCAACTAGTTGGGCTGGAGGGGTGGTTAGAGAATGATGGACTTCGCGCTGCTGCCGCCGGAGATCAATTCTGCGCGGATGTACACCGGACCAGGAGCTGGACCAATGCTGGTGGCCGCGGCCGCCTGGGATGGAATTTGCTCCCAGATGGCCTCAACTGCAGCCTCGGGCTCAGCGGTGGTCGCGGCACTAGCTGTTCTTCACGGGCAGGTTGTGAACGCGTAGGCGTTCGATGGGTGTCTTT
>CAXYUC010000200.1:0-7161 GCA_964292075.1 uncultured Mycolicibacter sp. | reverse complement strand
CCGCCCGGGCAGGGTCGAACCAATGCCAGGCCTGGGCCACCAGCACCGCGTCGACGCTGTTGTCGGGCAGCGGGATCTGCTCGGCGGACCCGAGCAGCGCCGGCGTCCCCGGCAGGGCGGCGGCCAGCACCTCGAGCATCTCGGCGATCGGGTCCACTGCCACCACGTCCAGGCCGCGCTCCACCAGGCGCGCGGTGAGCTTGCCGGTGCCGGCGCCCAGGTCGAGGACGTCACGTGCGCCCGGCGGCAGCAGCCAGTCGATCGCCTCCGGGGGGTAGGACGGACGGCCCCGTTCGTAGGCGGCGGCCTGCGAACCGAACGACAGTGAGCGGTCGCGGCGGCTCTGCTCGGACGGGCTCACCGCCGGCGGTCCCGGGCCGAGCTCGCTAAGTCCAGGGTCTGGCGGATCAGCTTGCCGACTCCGGCGGTGTCCAGCAGGAAGCCATCGTGTCCGCAGTCCGAATCGAGCACCTGCAGTCCGTCGCAGCCGGGCAGCAGCTCGGCCAGCTCGGCCTGCAACCGCAGCGGGTACAGCCGGTCCGAGGTGATCCCGGCGACCACCGCGGGAACCGGGCAGCCGCGCAACGCCGCGGCCACCCCGCCACGTCCGGCGCCCACGTCGTAGCTGGACAGCGAGTCGCTGAGGGTCACGTAGCTGCCCGCGTCGAACCGTGACACCAGCTTGTCGCCCTGATGCTCCAAGTAGCTCTGCACCGCGTAGCGCCCGCCGTGCGCCGGGTCCTCGCCATCCTGCGCTCTATTGGCGAATCGCCGGTCCAGCTCGGCCTCACCGCGGTAAGTCAGGTGCGCGATGCGCCGGGCGATCGCCAGTCCGGCCTCGGGACTGCGGCCGGTGCCGTGGTAGTCGCCGCCCTGCCAGTCCGGGTCGGCCTTGATGGCCGCGATCTGGGTGCTCTGGGTGCCGATCTGGTCGGCGGTGGCCCGGGCGCCGACGGCCAGCAGCAAGCCCGCGCCCACCCGGTCCGGGTGGCTCACCATCCACTCCAGCCCGCGGGCGCCACCCATCGAACCGCCCAGCACGGCGGCCACCTCGGTGATGCCCAGCGCGGCCAGCGCGGCGATGTCCGCCTCGACTTGGTCGCGAATCGTGATTGCGGGAAACTTTGAGCCCCAAGGCTTCCCGTCGCGGGCCAGCGAGCCCGGGCCGGTCGACCCGCGGCAACCGCCCAGCACATTGGTGGCCACCGCGCACCAGCGATCGGTGTCGATCGGGGCTCCGGGGCCGATCACCCCGTCCCACCAGCCCGGGGTGGGATGGCCCGGCCCGGCGGGCCCGGTGACATGGGAATCCCCGGTCAGTGCATGCAGCACCATGACGACGTTGTCGCGCTCGGGCGAGAGCTCGCCCCAGCGCTGCACGGCGATGTGCACGTCATCGAGCACCGCGCCGCTCTGCAGCGACAGCGACCCGATGGCGACCACGCCGGTCTCTCCCTCGGCGGGCAATAGCTGCCGGGACACGTCGGCGATCGTCACCGGGGACCGCCTCAACGGGCCGCCAGCGCCGGCGTGTCGCCGAGCTGTGCCGAGGCCGCGGCGAAGCCGAGTTCCAGGTCCGCCAGGATGTCTGCGATGCCCTCGATGCCGACCGCCAGCCGAACCAGGCCGGGAGTGACACCGCTGGCCAGCTGCTCTTCGGCGCTGAGCTGAGCGTGGGTCGTGGACGCCGGGTGGATCACCAGCGAGCGCACGTCACCGATATTGGCGACGTGACTGTGCAGCTGCAGTGCGTCGACGAACGCCTTGCCGGCCTCGATGCCGCCCGCGAGCTCGAACGAGAGCACACCGCCGACACCCTTGGGTGCCAGCTGCTGCGCCCGGGCGTGCCACGGCGAGCTGGCCAGACCGGCGTAGTTGACGCTCAGCACGTCCGCGCGGGCCTCCAGGAACTCCGCGACCCGCTGGGCGTTGGCCACGTGACGCTCCACTCGCAGACTCAACGTCTCCAAGCCCTGGGCGATCAGAAAGGCGTTGAACGGTGAGACCGCTGAACCCAGGTCGCGCAGCAGCTGCACGCGGGCCTTCAGCGCGAACGCGGGTGCGCCCAGGTCGGCGAAGACCACCCCGTGGTAGCTCGGGTCGGGAGTGGTGAAGCCGGGGTGGCGGCCCTGCGTCCAGTCGAAGTTTCCGCCGTCGACGATGACGCCCGCGATCGCCGAGCCGTGCCCGCCCAAGTACTTGGTGGCCGAGTGCACCACGATGTCGGCACCGTGGGCCAGCGGCTGGATCAGGTAGGGGGTGGCAACGGTGTTGTCGACGATCAGCGGCACGCCGTTCTCGTGGGCCACCGCCGCGACACCCGGGATGTCGAGCACATCGATCTTCGGGTTGGAGATGGTCTCGGCGAAGAAGGCCTTGGTGTTCGGCCGCACCGCTGCGCGCCAGGACTCCAGGTCATCGGGGTCCTCGACGAAGGTGGTCTCGATGCCCAGCTTGGCCAGCGAGTAGTGGAACAGGTTGTAGGTGCCGCCGTAGAGCCGCGGGCTGGAAACGATGTGATCACCGGCGCCGGCGAGATTGAGGATCGCGAAGGTCGCCGCAGCGGATCCGGAGGCCAGCAGCAGCGCCGCGACCCCGCCTTCGAGTGCGGCGATCCGCTGTTCGACGACGTCATTGGTCGGGTTCATGATCCGGGTGTAGATGTTGCCCGGCTCCTCCAGGCCGAACAGCCTGGCCGCGTGATCGGTGTTGTCGAACGTGTAGGAGGTGGTCTGGTAGATCGGTAGTGCGCGGGCATTGGTGGCCGCGTCGGGAGCCTGCCCGGCGTGGACCTGCTTGGTCTCGAACGACCAGTGCGAACTTGGGTCGATGTTGTTCTCGGCGGTCATTGCTGAATGGTTTCCTCGAGGTGTGTTGTCGCTGGGTGACGTTGCGGATTAGGCGTGGGTTCAGCGACAACAGCAACGGGTGAGCGGGCGCAAGGAGGCACGCATCAGGTTCCCCTGTCTACTCGGGGGGCCCGTTGTGGCGGACCCGCGCTTGCCGCGTAGCCGCTTGTGGCTACTCAACCCGGTCATCACCCGGGGCACCCCACCGCGGTTGGAGGGTTGCCGGCCAGCAAGCCGGGGCTTCGCGCTGGCACTCATGACCGTCAAGCAGCCTATCGCATCCCATAGAGGTGTCGCCACCTGCTCACCGGCGGTGAACGCCGCGGCGCGGTACGCGATACTGATGCCGCCGTGTACAACGCGGAACAATCGAACACCCAAAACCTGACGCCGGGAGAACAGCCATGTGCGCCGACCAGCCGACCATCATCTACACGCTGACTGACGAGGCGCCGCTGTTGGCGACGTACTCGTTCCTGCCGATCGTGCAGGCCTTCACCGGGCCCGCGGGTATCGACGTCCAAGCCAGTGACATCTCTCTTGCGGCCCGCATCCTGGCCGCCTTCCCGGACTGCCTGACCGACGAGCAGCGGGTGCCGGACAACCTGGCCGAACTCGGCCGGCTGACCCAGCTGTCGGACACCACGATCATCAAGCTGCCCAACATCAGCGCCTCGGTGCCGCAGCTGGTTTCCGCGATCAAGGAGCTGCAGGGCAAGGGCTTCAAGCTGCCGGACTACCCCGAGGACCCCAAGTCTGAGCAGGAGCGCGACGTTCACGACCGCTACGCCAAGTGCCTGGGCAGTGCGGTGAACCCGGTACTGCGGGAAGGTAATTCGGACCGTCGTGCGCCCAAGGCGGTCAAGGAGTACGCGCGCAAGCACCCGCACAGCATGGGCGAGTGGTCACAGGCCTCGCGCACTCACGTGGCGACCATGAAGCACGGCGACTTCTACCACGGTGAGAAGTCGATGACGCTGGACCGTGACCGCGACGTCAAGATGCAGCTGACGACCAAGAGCGGCAAGACGATTGTGCTCAAGGAGAAGGTGTCGCTGCTGGACGGCACGGTCATCGACTCGATGTTCATGAGCGTGACGGCGCTGCGCGAGTTCTACGAGGAGCAGATGGAGGACGCCCGCAAGACCGGCGTGATGTTCTCCCTGCACGTCAAGGCGACCATGATGAAGGTCAGCCACCCGATCGTGTTCGGCCACGCCATCAAGGTGTTCTACAAGGACGCATTCGCCAAGCACCACAAGCTCTTCGACGACTTGGGCGTCAACGTCAACAACGGTCTGGTCGACCTCTACAACAAGATCGAGACCTTGCCGGCCTCCCAGCGTGAGGAGATCATCGAGGACATGCACGCCTGCCACGAGCACCGCCCGGAGCTGGCGATGGTGGACTCGGCCAACGGCATCACCAACTTCCACTCACCCTCGGATGTCATCGTGGACGCCTCGATGCCGGCGATGATCCGGGCCGGCGGCAAGATGTACGGCGCCGACGGACGGCAGAAGGACACCAAGGCCGTCAACCCCGAGTCCACTTTCGCCCGGATCTACCAGGAGATGATCAACTTCTGCAAGACCCACGGCCAGTTCGACCCGGCCACCATGGGCACCGTCCCCAACGTCGGGCTGATGGCGCAGAAGGCCGAGGAGTACGGCAGCCACGACAAGACATTCGAGGTCCCCGAGGCCGGCGTCGCCGACATCGTGGACCTGGCCACCGGTGAAGTGCTGCTGACCCAGAAGGTGGAAGCCGGCGACATCTGGCGGCTGTGCACGGTCACCGACGCCGCCATCCAGGACTGGGTGAAGCTGGCCGTCCAGCGGGCACGGGCGTCGGGCATGACGGTGGTGTTCTGGCTGGACACCGAGCGTCCGCACGAGGCGGAGCTGCGCAAGAAGGTCAAGGCCTACCTGTTGGACTACGACACCGAAGGCCTGGAGATCCAGATCATGCCGCAGGTGTGGGCCATGCGATACACGTGCGAGCGGCTGATTCGCGGCCAGGACACCATCGCCGCTACCGGCAACATCCTGCGCGACTACCTCACCGACCTGTTCCCGATCCTGGAGTTGGGCACCAGCGCCAAGATGCTGTCGATCGTGCCGCTGATGGCCGGCGGCGGCATGTACGAGACAGGCGCGGGTGGCTCGGCCCCCAAGCACGTCAAGCAGCTGGTGGAGGAGAACCACCTGCGCTGGGACTCGCTCGGTGAGTTCCTGGCCCTGGGCGCGAGCTTCGATGACCTGGGTGCCAAGACCGGCAATGCCCACGCCAAGATCCTGGGCGCGACGCTGGACTCGGCGATCGGCAAGCTGCTGGACGACAACAAGAGCCCGTCACGCAAGACCGGCGAGCTCGACAACCGCGGCAGCCAGTTCTACCTGGCCAAGTACTGGGCGCAGGAGCTCGCGGCGCAGACCGAGGACGCCGAACTGGCCAAGCATTTCGCGGGGCTGGCGAACACGCTGGCCAAGAACGAGGACGTCATCCTCAATGAGCTGAACGTGGTGCAGGGCAAGGCGGTGGACATCGGCGGCTACTACGCGCCGGACCACGACCTGACCTCGGCGGTGATGCGGCCCAGCCCGACGCTGAACGCCGCGATCGACGCCACGGACTGAGGTCGGGCGGCCCCGTGCCGCCGCGGCCGGCGCCGAGTGGGAATTGGCCGACGGACCCGCCGGCGGCGTTGTCGTGGATTTCCCAGTCGGCGATGGTCAGGGCACCCGGCGTGCGACAATGCGCTGGTAAGGCGATGGCGATGTTAGGAATCCGGTGCGACTCCGGAGCGGTCCCGCCACTGTCATCGGGGAGTGAACTCACCCCGAGAGTCAGACACTGACGTCGTCGCACCCTCGGTTTGGGGCGGAGCACCCCGAGAGAGCTGGCGATAGTGACCGCGCCGATCTGGATCGCGTCACCTCCGGAAGTCCATTCCACGTTGTTGTCGGGCGGCCCGGGGGGCGGGCCACTGCTCGCCTCTGGGGCTGCCTGGAGCACGCTGAGCACCGAATACGGCGCGGTCGCCGATGAGTTGACGGCGCTGCTGGGCGCGGTGCAGGCCGGGGCGTGGCAGGGTCCGAGCGCCGAAGCGTATGTGGCGGCGAATCTGCCCTATCTGGCCTGGCTGATCCAGGCCGGCATCGGCAGTGCCCGCACCGCCACCGCCCAGCAGGCCGCGGCCACCGCCTACACCACCGCACTGGCGGCGATGCCGACGCTGGCTGAGCTCGCGGCCAACCACACCACCCACGCGGTGTTGGTGGCCACCAACTTCTTCGGTGTCAACACCATCCCGATCACGCTCAATGAGGCCGACTACGGCCGGATGTGGTTTCAGGCCGCCACGGTGATGGCCACCTACCAGGCCGTCGCGGGCACCGCGGTGGCCTCGAGCCCGCAAACGACCGCGGCGCCGCAGATCGCCAAAGCGCGGTCCGCGGACGCCAGCCAGCCCCAGCTCCCGCCGGATCGGCAGAACGAGATCATGGAATGGCTGCAGAACAGCGGCTACATCGACTTCTACAACAATGTGCTGCAGCCGATGATCAACGAGCTGGGGAGCAACCCCTTCTTCCAGGCGCTGTTCAGTGGGTTCGACCCCTGGCTACCGGTCCTGGGTAACCCGCTGAGCTTCCTGAGTCCCTACAACCTCGCGTTCGCGATCGGCTATCCGATGGACTTCGGGTCCTTCGCCGCCTACCTGTCGCAGACATTCGCGTTCATCGGCGCCGATATCGCCGCGGCGTTCGCCTCCGGTAACCCCAGCACCATTGCCTTCACGCTGATGTTCGGCGCCGTGGAAGCGGTCGGCACGATCATCACCGACGTGGTCGCGCTGCTCAAGACGCTGCTGGAGCAGGCTCTGGTGTTGATTCCGGTAGTGCTGCCCATGCTGACTGCCGCGCTGGCGCCACTGGCCGCGGCACCATTGGCCGGACTGGCGGGGTTGTCCGGCCTGGCCGCGCTGCACGCCGTTCCGGTCCCGCTGGCCCCGATCGTGCCCCCGCCGTTCGCCGGCTTGACGGTCGCTCCCACACCGCCGGCGCCCGCGCCGGCCCCGGCTCCCGCACCGGCGGCCATGCCTGCGCCGGCTCCGCCACCGGCACCACCTGCGCCCCCGCCGCCGCCGGCACCACCCCCGTCCCCCGGCGACAGTCTGGCCACGATGTATCTAGTCGCCGGCGCGAGCCAGCAGGCCCGCCGGGCCGCGGGCACCAGCGCGCGCCGGCGCAAAGCCCCCCTACCCGACGCCGCCGCCGCGCCCGCGGAGGCCGTCGTCGCCGAGGGCAAG
>CAXYUC010000199.1:0-7236 GCA_964292075.1 uncultured Mycolicibacter sp. | reverse complement strand
GGCGCCCACCGGGGTCGGGCCGCCCACGCCGTCGGTCACCACGACCCCGAAGCTCCCGCGCCGGGTGTTGGGGGCCCAGCACCCGCGGGCGCCGGGCAGGGCCGACCCCTTCTCGGCGTCGTCGACCTGCCCCAAGAAACGCAGATGGCTCGCGAATTTCCCTGCGCTGCGGCGTAATTCGTCCTCATCGCCTCGACCGACGATCAAGACCTGCACGTCGTTGTGCCGCTCAACCAGCGCCGGAAGCGCCCCCAGCAGCACCGCCATCCCCTTGCGTGGCTCGTCATAGCGGCCGAGAAACAGCACTGTCCGCCCCGCTCGCGGATAACCCGGCAGGGGCCGCGCCGTGGCGAACGCAGCCACGTCGACCCCGTTGGGGATCTCCACCGCGTCCGAGCCCAGGGCCTCCATCTGCCAGCGCCGGGCCAGATCCGAGACCGCGATGCGGCCGATGATCTTCTCGTGCATCGGCCGCAGCAGGGCCTGCACCACGCTCAGCGTCAGCGATTTGGTCGTCGAGGTGTGAAACGTCGCCACGATCGGGCCCTCGGCCACGTTCAGCGCCAGCATCGACAGGCTGGGGGCGTTCGGCTCATGCAGGTGCAGCACATCAAAGTCGCCCTGCATGAGCCACCGTTTGACTTTGCGGTGCGCAGCCGGGCTGAACTGCAGTCGGGCCACCGAACCGTTGTAGGGGATCGCGACGGCCTTACCGGCCGACACCACGTAGTCGGGCAGCACGACATCCGGCGACGCCGGCGCCAGCACGCTGACGTGATGTCCGCGGGCGCGCAGCACCTCCGCCAGCTGCAGCACATGAGCCTGCACCCCGCCCGGTACATCGAACGAATAGGGGCAGACCATGCCGATCCGCATCAGGTCTCCCCCAAGCGCGCCCGTCGCGATTCGGGAAGGTCGGCGATCCACTGCGGCTGCATCATGTGCCAGTCCTGCGGGTAGGCCGCGATGGACTCGGCGAACTTGTCGGCCAGCGCCTGGGTGATCACGCCGACGTCGCCGCTGCCGCAGTCCAGTGGGGCACCGAGGTCGACGCCCCAGCCCGCGCCGTCGAACCAGCAGAACGCCGGTAGCAGTGCCGCGCCGGTCGCAAGGGCGAGTTTGGCCGGACCGGCCGGCATCCGGGTGGCCTCACCGAAGAAGTCAACCTGCACCCCGTTACGGCTCAGGTCACGGTCGGCCATCAGACATACCAGCCCGTTGGCTTTCAGACGCTCCACCAGTATTTCGAACGGCGGGCGGGTGCCACCCGAGCTTGGCAGCACCTCGAAGCCCAGGCTCTCCCGGAACGCGAGGAACCGCCGGTAGAGCGACTCGGGTTTGAGCCGTTCGGCGACGGTGGTGAATCCGCCGTGGGTCTGGGCCATCCATACCCCGGCCATGTCCCAGTTGCCACTGTGCGGCAACGCCAGCACCACGCCGCGGCCCGCCGCCAGGCCTGCGGTGACGTTGTCGCGCCCCCGCACCGATTCGTGCAGCTGCGCCGCCAGCGCCGCGTGGTCCATGGTGGGCAGCCGGAACGCCTCGCGCCAGTACCGGGCATAGGACGCCAGCGAGGCCCGCATCAACTCCGACGACACGTCCTGCGGCGCCACCCCCACAACGCGGGCCAGGTTCTTGCGCAGCTGCTCGGGTCCCCCGCCACGCGAGGCGAACAGGGCACCGGCATCGAACGCGTTACGGGCGACGAATTCCGGCATCGCACGCACCAGCATCCAGCCCGCGGCGAATCCGGCGTCGGTGGCCCAGGCATCCAGCGCACTGAGCCGGGGAACTCGCAGGCCGCTCGGGATGAAAGTCACGGGCCGGTGCTTTCCTCGCCATCGGAACCGTCGGCCACCTGCGGCAACGGCTCAACCGCGCCCGGCGAGGTCCGCACGGTGTGCAGCCGCTGGGAGCAGGTGATCAGACTGGCCACCGCCAGCAGCCACATCGCCACCGGCAACGCCCACGGCAGCGGGAAGACCGGCAGGCCGGACAGCCCGGCGCCCACCAGCACGATGATCAGCCGTTCGGGCCGCTCGATGTAGCCGCCGTCACCGCGCAGTCCGCTGGCCTCCGCGCGGGCCTTGATGTAAGAGATCACCTGCGAGGTGACCAGGCAGATCAGGGTGGCCACCACCAGTGGCGGGTTGTCCAGGCCGAACGCCGCCCACCAGGCCAGCCCGCAGAACACCGCGCCGTCGCTGATCCGGTCGCAGGTGGCGTCCAGGACGGCGCCGAACGCGCTGCCGCCGCCGCTTTGCCGGGCCATCGCCCCGTCAACCATGTCGAAGTGCACGAAGAACCAGACGATCAGGGTGCCGGCGAACAGCTGACCGGTCGGGAACAGCGTCAGCGCTGCCAGCACCGCGCCGGCGGTGCCCACCATCGTGACGATGTCGGCGGTCAGGCCGGCCCGCAACAGGACTCGCGCCACCGGCGTGGTGATGCCGGCGAACGTTGCCCGGGACAGGAACGGCAGTCTGCTCATTGCTGTTTGGCCCACTCGTCGGCGAGCAGCCGGCGGGTGTCGCGCAGCAGTTGCGGGATGACTTTGGCGCCGCCGACGATCGTGATGAAGTTCGCGTCACCGCCCCAGCGGGGCACCACGTGCACGTGCAGGTGCTCGGCCAGCGACCCGCCGGCCGACTCTCCGAGGTTCAGCCCGATATTGAATCCGTGCGGACGTGACACCGCCTTGATGACGCGGATCGCCTTCTGGATGAATGCCATCAACTCGGCGCCCTCGTCGTCGGTGAGGTCTTCGAACTCCGAGAACCGCCGGTAGGGCACCACCATCAGATGCCCCGGGTTGTACGGGTAGAGGTTGAGCACGGCGTAGACGTGCTCACCGCGCGCCACCACCAGCCCGTCCTCGTCGGAGAGCGTGGGGATATCGGTGAACGGTTGAGTGGATCGCGTCGATCCGGAATCCGCACGCTTGAGCGGCGCCTCGGCCAGATAGGTCATCCGGTAGGGCGTCCACAGTCGCTCCAGCCGGTCGGGCTCACCGGCGCCGGTGTCGACGATCGCCTCCTCGCCGGCCTGGTCGCCGCTCACTGCGCCTCCCTCGTTTCGGGACCCGACTCGAGGACCGCCGTGAGCGCCTCCGCGGTCGGCACGGTGTTGGCGCGTGCGGCGATCCAGCCGGCGATGGCCGCCACCGCCTCGTCGCGTGGCACCCCGTTGATCTGGGTGCGGTCGGCGAACCGGAAGCTGACCGCGCCCGCCTCGACATCGCGGTCGCCGGCCAGCAGCATGAACGGCACCTTCTGGTTGGTGTGGTTCACGATCTTCTTCGGCATCCGGTCGTCGCTCGCGTCGACCTCGACCCGCACTCCGTGGCGGCGTAGTTGCGCGGCGAGGTCGTCCAGGTAGGCCACGTGCTGGTCGGCGACCGGGATGCCGACCGCCTGGACCGGTGCCAGCCAGGCCGGGAAGGCACCGGCGTAGTGCTCGGTCAGCACACCGAAGAAGCGCTCGATCGAACCGAACAGCGCCCGGTGGATGAGCACGGGTCGCTGGCGCGTCCCATCAGAGGAGGTGTACTCCAACTCGAAACGATCGGGCATGTTGAAGTCGAGCTGGATGGTCGACATCTGCCAGCTGCGGCCGAGGGCGTCCTTGACCTGCACCGAGATCTTCGGTCCGTAGAAGGCCGCACCGCCCGGGTCGGGCACCAGGGTCAGCCCGGACGCCTCGGCGACCTCGCGCAGGGTGTCAGTCGCCTCCTCCCACACCTCGTCGGAGCCGACGTACTTCTCCGGGTCCTTGGTGGACAGCTCCAGGAAGTAGTCGTCCAGGCCGTAGTCGGCGAGTAGGTCCAGCACGAAGCGCAGCAACGAGGTCAGCTCGTCGCGCATGCTTTCGCGGGTGCAGTAGATGTGCGCGTCATCCTGGGTCATCCCGCGCACCCGGGTGAGCCCGTGCACCACACCGGAACGCTCGTAGCGGTAGACGCTGCCGAACTCGAAGAGCCGCAACGGAAGTTCCCGGTAGGAGCGTCCACGCGATCGGAAGATCAGGTGGTGCATCGGGCAGTTCATCGGCTTGAGGTAGTAGTCCTGGCCGGGCTTGCGCAGGGTGCCGTCTTCGGCGAACTCCGCGTCGATGTGCATCGCCGGGTACATACCCTCGCGGTACCACTCCAGGTGTCCGGAGGTCTCGTAGAGTTCGGATTTGGTGATGTGCGGGGTGTTGACGAACTGGTAGCCGGCCTCGATGTGCTTGCGCCGCGAGTACTCCTCCAGCTCCCGCCGGATGATTCCGCCCTTGGGGTGGAAAACCGGTAGTCCCGAACCGATTTCGTCGGGGAAGCTGAACAGATCCAGCTCGACGCCGAGCTTGCGGTGATCGCGGCGCAGCGCCTCCTCGATCAATTCGAGGTGCTTGTCCAAGGCCTCCTGCGATTCCCATGCGGTGCCGTAGACGCGCTGCAGGCTGGCGTTGTTCTGGTCACCGCGCCAGTAGGCGGCCGAGGACCGGGTGAGCTTGAACGCCGGGATGAACCGGGTGGTCGGGATGTGCGGGCCCCGGCACAGATCACCCCAAACCCGTTCCCGAGTGCGGGGATTCAGGTTGTCGTAGGCGGTGAGTTCGTCGCCACCGACTTCCATGATGTCGCTGTCGCCGGACTTGTCGTCGACAAGCTCCAGCTTGTACGGCTCGCCGGCCAACTCGACGCGAGCGGCGTCCTTGGACTCGTAAACGCGCCGGGAAAACAGCTGCCCGTCCTTGATGATGGCGCGCATCCGCTTCTCCAGCTTGGCCAGATCCTCGGGGGTGAACGCCTCGGGCACGTCGAAGTCGTAGTAGAAGCCGTCGGTGATCGGCGGACCGATGCCGAGTTTGGCGGCCGGAAACAGGTCTTGGACCGCCTGGGCCAGCACGTGGGCGCACGAGTGCCGGATCACGCTGCGGCCGTCGTCGGTGTCGGCGGCCACCGGGGTCACCTCGGCGTCGACCTCGGGAATCCAGCTCAGATCGCGCAGCCGGCCCTGCGCGTCACGCACCACCACAATGGCATCCGGGGCTCCCCGGTCGGGCAGGCCCGCCGCGCGTACCGCCGCGGCCGCGGTTGTCCCGGCAACCACCCGAATCGGGCTTGCCGGGGCGGGGATGGCGGGCGCGGTCATGACGTGGTCTCCAAGGGGGTGCTAGGGGCTAGAAACGTCCGCGACCATGCTATCGGGGCACTGGTGGCGAACCGTCCGCGAGTACACCCACGTCATGGTTGGCCGGGTTTGAGCACCACGAACAATGCCTCGCCGTCGGTCAGTACGGTGTCCCCGTCGCACAGCCTGGTCTCGACGTAGATCTTGCGGCCGTCGGTCCGGCTGACCCACGCCTCGACCTGCAGCTCCTTGTCGATCGGGACGATCTGGCGGTAGTTGAGGTGCAGGTAGGCGGTGCGCTGATAGGGCCCCCCGGTCAGCATCCAGGACGCGGTTCCCAGCACTGAGTCGAACAGCAGCCCGATAGCCCCGCCGTGCGCCGCGCCATTGCGGCCCAGGTGAAACCTCCGGAACTTGGCCCAGCCGCGCAGTCGCCCGTCATCGTGCTTCTTGAGCTTCATCGGCACCGGCAGCAGATTGCCGCGCATCGGTAGGTCCAGCCGGCGCCCCGACGGTGACGACCATTCGTCGGTGTCGTACGGCGCCAGTAGGTCGCAGACCTCCTGCAGCGCGTCGGCGGCCCGCGTGATCACCTCGGCGGGAGCGTCGACGGCGCGCGCGTGGTCCTGCAGCGCGCGCATGGTCTCCAGGAACCGGCCGTAGTCCGGCCCGCCCCTCTCGGTCGGTTCGGGCGGATTGAATCCGCCGCCGGCGTGTGGGGCATTCACTCCCCTATTTAACGTTCCGGCGATTGCGGTGCCTGCGGCGCGCCCGCGATGGCAAGGTTGGGTCGTGGACTTGAGCACGCTGCGTGAGTTGCCGCTCACCTATGCCGAAGTGGGCGCCACCGCGACAACGCTGCCCGCCGGGTATCACCACCTCGACCTGACCGCGCCGATTGGTCGGGGCCGCCAGCGTTTTGAGCAGGCCGGCGAGGCGGGGGTGCGCTGGGGGATGCACCCCGGCGGCGGGGGGGGGGTGCGGGTGGGGGTCGCGAGCGATGTCGCCGAGGTGGGCGCGGTGGCACTGGTGCGGCTCGGTCTCATGACCGCGCCGTGCCGGGTGGTCTATGTCGTGAACGAGCCCGACCGGCGCGGCTTCGCCTACGGCACGCTGGCGGGGCATCCGGAATCCGGCGAGGAGCTGTTCGCGGTGCGCTACGACCCGGCAGATGAGACGGTGTACGCGCAGGTTCGGGCGTTCTCCCGGCCCGCCACCTGGTGGACAAAGATAGCCGGTCCGGTCGGCCGGTTGACACAGCGCGTGATCGCCAAGCGCTATCTGCGGGCGGTGTGACGCCGTTGCGGATCAGCTCCAGCGCGCCAACAGACGCTGCGCCCCGGTGCACAGCTCGTCGAGGACCGCTGCCGCCGGGCGACTGTCGGTGAGCATGCCCACGCCCTGACCCGCATCGACCGGGACGACGCGCTGATCGTCGGCGGCAATCCCGGCGGCCAGTTCCGCGCCCGCCTCCCGATCGTCGGCCAGGGCTTCTTCGCGTCCGGCCCAACGACCGGTGAACTCGTTGCGCAGCACTCGTGAGGGGAACTGTTCCGGCCAGTCCAGCCGCTGCCCGACATCGAAGACCCGGGTGGTGATCGTGTCGGTGCCGGCGGCGGCGATCAGGGTGCGGCGGGCGCCCTGGCCGGTCAGCGCCTCGGGGCACGCCGAGAAGACGGTGCCCAGCCACGCCCCGGCGGCACCGGCGGCCAACACCGCGGCCAGGCTGCGCGGCCCGGAGATCCCACCGGCGGCCAGCACTGGAACCTCGACGGTGTCCAGAACCGCGTCGAGCAGCGGCAACGTGGCCAGCCGGATCTCCCCGTGGCCGCCGCCCTCGGCGCCGCGTGCCACCAGCACATCCAGCCCGGCGTCCTGGGCACGTCGGGCGCTGTCGGCGTCATAGACCTGGGTGGCAGCCAGGATCCCGGCCGCGTGGGCGCGCTGCACCCAGGACAGGTCGGCCCCGAAGCTGACCGAGAGCAGCGTCGGGTGGGCAGCCAGGGCGGCGTCAAACAGGTCCGGTTGATCGCGGATCACCCAGTCCACCAAACCGATCCCGAACCGCGGTGCCGCGCCGAGCGCGGCCAGCTCGGTGGCCAGCGACGCCGCCGTGGCGGTG
>CAXYUC010000198.1:0-7238 GCA_964292075.1 uncultured Mycolicibacter sp. | reverse complement strand
TCGGGCTCGACGACGCATCTGGCGATGATCACCGACCTGGGCCAGGCCGGCGTGGCCACGGGAGTGGCGAGCCCGGCAGCCGTCGCCGACCCGCAGATCCGCACGCGCATCGAGACCGGTGAGACCATCGGCTACGCCCCCGGCGGGCAGCTCAATATCGAGCGCGTGATCGGCGCGGGCCCCGACCTGCTGGTCACCGAGGGCATCGACGATCCCGGCTATCCCAAGCTGCGCGAAGCCGGCACTCCGGTGCTGGCCGACGCCGAATGGCTGGAACCCACACCGCTGGGCCGGGCCGAGTGGATCAAGGTGTTCGCCGCGTTGACCGGGACCGAACGTCAAGCCGCGCAGGCCTACCAGGACATCCGCGACCGCTATCACGCCCTGGCTGCTCAAGCCGCAACAGTGAAGCCCCTCGAAGTCTTGGTCGGCACCATGTACTCGGGCAGCTGGTCAATGCCCACCGGTGACAGCTACTCGGGACGCCTGGTCGCCGACGCCGGAGGCACCTACCCCTGGCTGTCGGACACCGGCGCCGAGAGCCGGCAACTGAACTTCGAGTCGGTGTACGCCCGTGCCGGCACGGCGCCGGTATGGCTGGTCACCGACAACTGGCAAACCCTGGGCGACGCGGTGGCCCGCGACAGCCGCTACGGCGAGCTGACCGCGCTGCGGACCGGCCACGTGTGGTCGGCGACCCAGGCAGATCCCTCCGGGCCAGAAAAAGGGAGAAGCCTCTATTGGGAACGCGGCACCGCGCGACCGGACCTGCTGCTCGGCGACCTGGTCGCGATCCTGCATCCCGAGCTCGCCGCCAACCACGCGTTCGAGTTCTACCGGCGGGTGCCGCGGTGAAGCCGCGTATCGCCCTGGCGATGACGGCGCTGGCCGCCGCGGTGGTCCTGCTGGCGGTGCTGGGATTGGTGCTCGGCCCGGTGCGGGTGCCGGTGCTCGACACCGTGCAGGTGCTGTTCGGCGCCGAACCTTCCGACCCGCGCTGGCAGGTGATCGTGTGGAACATGCGGTTGCCGCGGGTGCTGACCGCGCTGGCCGCCGGGTCCGCCCTCGGGGTCGCGGGCCTGCAGCTGCAAACCCTGTTCCGCAACACCCTCGCCGATCCCTACATTCTGGGCGTGAGCTCCGGGGCCAGCCTCGGCGTCGCGGTGGTGGTGCTGCTCGGCGGCGCGGCCGGCGGCGGTTTCACCACCGCGGTGGCCGGCGCCAGCCGCGCCGCGGAAGTGATCGCGGCGGCCCTGGGGGCAGCGGCCATGCTCACGCTGGTGCTGGTGCTGTCGCGGTGGACCCGCTCGGCGGCGACGCTGCTGCTGATCGGCGTGATGATCGGCGCGGCCAGCACGGCGCTGGTGAGTCTGGCGATGGTGTACTCCGATCCGCAGCGGGTGCAGCAGTACCTGCTGTGGGGGCTGGGCAGCTTCGCCGCAACCGGTTGGGCCGATTTGGGTCTGCTGCTGCCGCTGGTGGCGGTCGGGCTGTTGACTGCGGCGATGACGATTCGGCCGCTCAATGCCCTGCTGCTCGGCGAGAGTTACGCGGCGACGATGGGCATCCACGTGCACCGGGCCCGAGTCGTCACGGTCATCTCGGCGTCGCTGCTGGCGGGTGTGACGACCGCGTTCTGTGGACCGATCGCGTTCCTCGGGCTGGTGGTGCCGCACGTGGCCCGCATCGTGGTCGGCACCTCCGACCACCGGGTGGTGGTCCCGGCGGTGGTCTTGCTGGGCGCGGTCGCCGCATTGGGCTGCGGCATCGTCAGCCAGGTGCCCGGCAGCGACCTGGTGATTCCGATCAATGCGGTCACCGCACTGGTCGGGGCGCCGGTGGTGATCGCCGTGCTGCTGCGGGCCCGTCGCGGATCGGGGTTGCCGTCATGAACCCGGCGGTTCAGCGAGGCTCGACGGAGGAGAGGCGAAGCGGGGACCGCCGCATGACGCCGGCAGCCGTCGAACTCGCCGACCTGGCTATCGGCTACCGCAGCCGGCGCCGGTCGGTGACGGTGGCGGCCGGACTGGCCGCTCAGGCCTGCCGCGGCGAGCTGACCGTGCTGATCGGGCCCAACGGTGCCGGCAAGTCCACCCTGATCCGCACCCTGGCCGGGTTGCAGCCCGCGCTGGGCGGACGTGTTCTGCTGGACGGCGCCGACCTGACCGCGCTGCCCCGCGACGAGCTGGCCCGCCGGGTCGCGGTGGTGCTGACCGAACGTGTCGACCCGGGCTTGCTGTCCGCGCGCGAGCTGGTGGGGCTGGGCCGCATCCCGCATCTGGGTCTGGGTGCCCGACTACGCCCGGTCGACGAGGAGATCATCGACTGGGCGCTGGCGGCGACCGGCGCCCAGCATCTGGCGTCGCGGCCGGCTACCGAACTGTCCGACGGCGAATGCCAGCGGGTCCTGACCGCGCGGGCGCTGGCCCAGCAGCCGGGCCTGCTGATCCTCGACGAACCGACCGCGTTCCTCGATGTGTCGTCGCGGGCCGCACTGTTCGGGCTACTGCGTGAGCTCGCCCGCGACCAGCAGTTGGCGGTGGTGCTGAGCACCCACGATCTGGAGCTGGCGCTGCGGGTGGCCGACCGGGTGTGGCTGATGGATCCGGCGGGCACCCTGACGGACACCGTCGGCGAAGAGCTGATGTTGTCCGGGCGGATCGGAGACATGTTCGGCAACGACACCCTGCGTTTCGACCCGGCCAGCGGCATGTTCGAGATCAGTACCCGAACCGACACCGATCGTGCGGCACGCACTGCCCGGATCGACGCCGACGAGCCGTTGCGCTCGGCATTGACCCGGGTGCTGTCCCGGGAGGGCTGGAGCGTTGGCGATCCGGCCGAAATCGTGCTCACGGCAACCGATCCCGCTGCCATCACGCTGCGTACCGCCACCGGAAACCAGAGCATTGCACTGCGCGATCTGCCGCACCGGCTGCGTACCCTGCCCGCGACCTCACACCGCTGCGCCTCCCCGGATCGGACGATCGCGACGCTGGCCGAGTTATCTTCTGTCAGCTCCTATTTCGCGGTCTCGACCGGGACCGCCGACGGCGCCCACTGGCGCCCGGTGACACGGCTCTACACCGACCCCGACCTACTCGCGGGTGTGGTTGCCGGCGTGCAGGACCGTATCGGGGCATCGGATCTTCGCGTGGCGGTGTCCACCTTCTACCTCGGGTATGCCGCGCGACTGTGGTCGATCGGGCTGGGCGGGCTCGCCGAGCACGGGCTGCTGATCGATCTGGATCCCGATCAGCTCTGGTACGCCGAATGCAACGGCAGCGTTCGGCTGCACCTGCCGAATCCGGTGGCCTGGCAGGGCTCGTCGGCGGAGAGTCTGGAGCCGATGCTGGCCGACATGGTCATGGCCGAACACCTGCAGCCGTTGGCCGCCGCGGTGCGACGGCTCGGTCCGATCTCGCAGCGCCTGCTGGACGGCAACGCCGCCTCCGCGACCCTGGGTGCCGCCCGCGCGCTGTGCTGGCATCACGGTGGAAATCTTGCGGCCGAACCGAGCTGGGAACTCGCACGCAGCTTGTGCGAGAACGAATACCTGAGCGGCACAGTTTGTTTCAGTGATTCCAGCACAGATTATCAGCGGACCAGCTGCTGTCTGTTCTATCGCACGCCCGGCGGCGGTCTGTGCGGTGACTGCGCACTGACCCACAAACCCGAGGTTCGCCTGAACCCATGAAGGAAGGGATTCCCATGACCGAGAACACCGGAACCGTCGTCGCCGATCCCCCGATCGTCGACACCGAAGACCGCGGTCGCGAACAACGCTGGCCGCTTCCGACCGATCAGCAGAGCCTGCTGGACCTGCTGCACCTGTGCTTCGACGAGTACTGGGACGAGATCTGGTTCGGCATCATCATGGAAGGCGCGGCCTGGGGGGTGGCCGCCCCCAACGCGCCACGCAAGATCGCCATGCTCGACGGCTACGCCACCATCGATTTCGGCCGCTGGCACTTCCACCTGTGCATCGGCAAGCACCGGGCCAGCGGCTCGGAGCTGGGCCGCATTCGCCGCTGCAGCCGGGCCGAGCTGTACCGCCGAATCGGCAAGGACGGCAACCCGCAGTCGTGGGGTGTGCGCCTGTTCAACGGGCGCGACGAGCAGATGATGACGGTGATGCTGCCGAACCCGTTCCTCACCAACGACCAGCAGATGCGCGACGAGCCCGAGTGGGGCCAGCTGGAGTTGTGGGACAAGCTGCGCGACAAGTATCTAGGCCTGGGGCCGGACCCGCTGGACCGCGGCGGGAATCGGATCCGCTGCGGCGGTTAGCGAGACTCGACGAAGGAGAGCCGTAGCTGGACCGCCGCCCTGCGGTCTAGGTCCGGCTACTCCGGTTCGGCCGTCCACGTATTGGGCATCATCGGGCTGACCGCGCCACCGCCGAACCCATCGTCGGCCAGGGCGGTCAGTCCGCTCGGTCGTGCACTGGTCACCCAGTGGGTGCCACCGGCGAAGCCCTGCGATCCCGCGCCCCTACTCGAGGTGACCGCTCCGGCAAGTTCCGGCACCGGATCCGGCGCGGGATCCGGTTCTAGGTCCATGTACTCGTAGCCGCGGCCGAGCATCCCGACCTTGGCCCGGCGCCGGCGCCGCTGCGGGGGCTTCTGCTCGGCCGGTTCCTCCGCGGGCGCGGCGGCACTGTCCGGTTTCGGCGCCGCCTTCTTGCGCGAGCTGGTGCCCGAACCCCGACGAGCGCCCATGTCCAGGCCGCCGACCATGTACATGTAGGCCGGCATCGTGACCGACGGTGGTCCCGCCGGAGTCGGCGGGGGCGCGCCGGGCGGCGGGGGGGCGGGCGCTGCCGGGGCGGGCGCCCGGGGGGGGGCGGGGGGCGGGGCAGGGGCCGGGGCGGGGGCCGGTGCCGGCGGCGAAGCCATCGCCAGCCCAGGCGGCGGCGGAGCGGGCGGAGGCGGCGCCGCAGCGACGGCCGCGTGATGCGCCAGAGCCCCGATGCCCAGACCGCCGATCACCCCGGCCGGAGCCAGCACGGTCGTGGCGGCCAGCGCCGGTAGCAGCGCCGGCAGCAGCACCGTCTGGGCGATCAGGTAGTGGAGCGCCTGAATGGTGTTGCCGATCGTCGAAGTGACGATCTCCACCATTGCCAACGGCACGACCAGGGCCAGGCCCTGCGGATTGAACAGGGCCGTGTACATCATCGCGAGCAGGTCGTCGATGATGACGATGCTGGTGAATGCGAAGTAGGAACCCGGGTCCAGCGGCACCGAGAAGATGTACGCCAGGCTCCCCGGGTTGAAGAAGCTCAGCGGGTTGCCGGACCAGGCCAGCCACGACCCGGGCACCCCGGGCGGCGGCAGCAACGACGATCCGGCCTGCAGGCTGGCGAAGAATTTCGCGAGCGGGTCCGCCAGACCAGTGAAGCCGATCTTGGTGAAGAACTCCTGCCATTCAACATAAGCCGGGTACTGGCTGACGTCGGGATAGGGCGGATGCGGGACCAGGCTTTCGAGCCACTTGGCGAAGTCGAGAAACCACTGCGGTGGCTCCGGCGCGGTGTCCGCCGCGCTGCCGGGTGTCTTGAGCACCGCGGGCGCCGGTTCGGTCTGAGCCGCCGCGGCGGTCGCCACCGCCGCGCCGGCCACCGCCTCGTAGGTGGTCATCACGGCGGCGGCCTGTACCCACATCCGCGTGTAGTCGGCCTCGTTGAGTGCGATCGGAATCGTGTTGACGCCGAAGAAGTTTGTGCCCACCAGCACCGCGTGGGTGACATGGTTGGCGACCAACTCGGCCATGGTCGGCATCGCCGCCAACGCGGCGGTGTAACCCGCGGCCGCGGTTTCCTGTTGAGCCGCCGTGGCGGCACTGTTGGTGACGGCGCGCAGCAACCAGGCCAGATACGGCGCGTTGGCGGTCACGAACGCTTCGGCGGACGGCCCCTGCCACGCCCCGGCCTGCACCGCACCCAGCACCGCCGTCAATTCGTCGGCGACCGCAGCGTATTCAGTGCTCAGCGCGCTCCACGCGGCGGCCGATGCCAGCAAGGGACCGGCCCCGGGACCGGCCGACAGTGACGTTGAATGTACTTCTGGCGGTAAGGCCATCCAGATCGGCGCGGTCATCGCACACCACCGGATGCCACCCGAAAAGGGCGCAACATGGGGGTTCGTCAGCTCTCTCGGGGTACACCGCCCCAGGTCGCAGGATGCGACGATGTGAGTGTCCTGACTCTCGGATCAACGCTCGCCTCGCCTTCCAGCTCCATCAGAGCCGTGGCAGTTGAGGGTCGCTCCCCGATCACAGTGGCGGGACCGTGCCGGATTCACACCGGCTTCCTGCACCATCGTTGCCGTACCGGTGAATTATCGCACGCGGCGATGCGTCACGAACGGAAAGCGCAACTACACGCTGGCGCGGCCGAGGCCGCGCACCGCTTCGGCGACCGCATCGGCCAGCCGGGCGATGTCGGCGGAAGCCAACTCGGCGATGGTGACCCGCAGGCCGGGGGTGCCCCGAATCCGGAACCGCGCCCCCGGGGCCGCCGCCCAGCCCGCCGCGAACAACGCCGTCATCGCCATCGCCTCGTCGGAGACCGGGATCCACACGTTGAGCCCGGAACGGCCGTGCGCGATCACGCCCCGGTCGGCCAGCGCCGTGCACAGCCCGACGCGGGCCGCGCGATAGGCGGATTCGGCGTCGGCCACCCGCCGCGTCGCCGCGTCGTCGCACCACAGTTCGACGGCCAGGTTCTGCAGCAGGTGACTGACCCAGCCCGGCCCCAGCCGCTGACGACCCTGCACCCGTTCGACGGTGCGCTGGTCACCGGCCAGCACCGCCAGCCGCAGATCCGGGCCATACGCCTTGGCCGCCGACCGAATGAACGCCCAGTTCCGGGTCACGCCCGCCAGCGGGTGCAGCGGTACCCCAGCGATCGCCGCACCGTGGTCATCTTCGACCAGCAGCACCTCCGAATCGTCCAGCAGCGCTCGCAGGGCCTCCGCGCGCTCCGCGGAAACCGCTGCACCGGTGGGATTTTGAGCGCGGCTGGTCACCATCACAGCGCGCACCCCGCGTTGCAGCGCGCGGGCCAGATCGGCAGGCAGTGGACCGTCGTCGTCCACCCCGACCGGCTCCGGGGTGAGACCGAGCGCGCCGAGTAGGTCGAGCAGGTTGGGCCACCCCGGGTCTTCGACGGCGACCCGGTCGCCTGGGCGCAGGTGGGCGCTAAGCACCCGCTCGATTCCGTCCAGCGCGCCGGAAGT
>CAXYUC010000197.1:0-7266 GCA_964292075.1 uncultured Mycolicibacter sp. | reverse complement strand
CGTCGGGCGAGATGCGCGATGGGGTGGCCGAACGTCAGGTGGAGGGCTTCCGCGAGCGGTTGGTGAAGTTCATCGCCGACCCGAAGGGCCAGGCCGAGTCGTTGCGCGAGGAGGTGAAGGCGGTGTGCTGGGCGCGCGGCCGTCAGGTCGAGGCGCACTTCACGGACGGCACCACGCTGACCGGCGAAGCCATCGGCCTCAACGAAGACGCCTCACTGATCCTGAGAACACAAGACGGCACGGACCATACAGACCGCACCGCAGGTGCGGGTGTGCTGTAATAGCCCGCCAGTAGCTCAATAGTAGCTGAGATGAGCCCCCGGGGCTGGGCCGGGCGGTAGCGGTGGCCACGGCGCGGCGGCCGGTCCCGGCGGTACCGCCGGCCACGGCGGTGCCTCCAACACCGGCAACGGCGGTAACGGCGGCAATGCCGGAACCGGCGGCACCGGCGGCACCGGCGGCTACGGCGGCTACGGCGGGACCGATAGCGCCGGCAATGGCGGGACCGGCGGTAACGGCGGTATCGGCGGGGCTGGCGGTAATGCCGGGGCCGCGGGCACGGGAGGCTCCAGTACCAGCGGCACCGCCGGTGCCGATGGCACCGCCGCTCTCGACGGCACCGGCGGCATCGGCGGTAACGGTGGCTACGGCGGCGACGGGGCCAACGGGGCGAACGGCGCCAACTCCGCGACCGGGCCCGGCGGTGACGGCGCGACCGGTGGAAACGGCGGCCAGGGCGGCAACGGTGGTGCCGGCGGTACATCGGGCACCGGCACGGGCGGTGCCGGCGGCATGTCCGGCATCGGCGGGGCGGCTGGCAACGGTGGAAATGGCGGGAACGGTGGCACCGGAAGTGACGGTGCCGGCTTCGATGGCGGTGCCGGCGGCAACGCCGGGGCCGCCGGGGCCGCCGGTACCACTCCCGGCCAAGGTGGTGCCAGTGAATCAGGCGCTGCTGGCGCTGCGGGTGCCATTGGTCGAATCCAGTCCGGTGGCTCCGGTGGCAACGGCGGCAACGGCGGTAATGGCGTCGGCCCCGGCAACAGCGCTGGTAACGGCGGTGACGGTGGTAACGGCAGCAGCGGTTACAACTTCATTGGCAGTACTGGCGGAAACGGTGGCGCGGGCGGAAATGGCGCCAATAACGCCAACGGCGGTACCGGCGGTAACGGCGGTAACGGCGCCGACTCTGCCGGCGCCAACAACGGCCCGGGCGGCGCGGGCGGCAATGGTGGCGCTGGCGGCAGCGGCTCCGGCGGCAACGCCAACGGCGGCAACGGCGGCAACGCAGGCAGCGGCGGCAATGGTGCAGACGGTGGCAGTAGCAGCACATTCCGAGGGGGCACGGGCGGTCCGGGCGGTGTGGGCGGCAATGGTGGCGCCGGTGGTGCTGGCGTCGGTGCCGGCAACACCGCCGGTCACGGCGGCGATGCCGGTAGCGGCGGCAACGGCGGTAGTGGCGGAAACGGCTCTAGAGGCGGCTTCGCTGGCGCCGGTGCCAGCGGCGGCGCCGGTGGTGCCGGAGGCAACGGCAGCGGTGGCGCCGTTGGCGGTAATGGTGGCGAGGGCGCTAATGGTGGCGACGGCGGTAACGGTGGCAGCGGTACTGTGTCTGCCGGTCGAGGCGGGGCAGCCGGTACCGGCGGTGCCGGCGGTGCGGCCGGGAGCGGCAGTCCTGCGGGCCAGGACGGCAGCGGGGGCAATAACGGAACCGCAGGCCAGCCGGGTCAAAAGATCATCCCTTGAGACCGACCATGAGAGATCGCTCCGCCACGGTAGCCGGGTCCGCTCTGGGCCCGGCGACCGCCGGGGTTCCCGAGCAGCGTGAGGAGAGCATGGCCACCGCGAACACCCTGGTTGACCTGTTGCAGTGCCAAGCCGAACGCTATGGCGAGAAGGTGGCGTTTGCCTTCTCCTATCACGGTGATGGTGTAGATGAGAGTCGGTTGACCTTCCGTGAGTTGGACGTGAGGGCGCGGGCGCTCGCGGCCCATCTGCAGCAGCATGGTGCGGCGGGTCAGCGGGTGTTGGTGTTCTGTCGCCCGGGTTTGGATGCGATCACCGGATATTTCGGTTGTCTGTATGCCGGTGCGATTGCGGTGCCGGTGCATGAGCGGTTGGCGCCGCGGCTGTCGTCGGTGATCCCGGATGCGCGGGCGGGTTTCGCGGTGGCCGCACCGGACACGCCGATGAAAGTCAAAGCCATGGTGGACACCCTGGTCGCGCTGAGCAACAGGCCACCGATGCGGTGGCTGAGCGCCGATACACCCGTCGCCGAAGCCGGCGCGTGGGTGCCACCGGATATCGATGCCGATGCTACGGCGATGGTGCAGTACACCTCGGGATCGACCACAGCGCCCAACGGGGTAGAGGTCACCCACGCGAACCTGATGCACAACCTGGGCGCGATCCGCCAGTCCTGGCCCGGCGATGATCAACAGGTCGCGGTGCACTGGTTGCCGCCGCATCACGACATGGGGCTCATCGGTGGTGTGCTGCAGACGATTTACTCGGGTTACACCACGGTGCTGATGTCGCCGGCGGCGTTCATGCGGCGACCGATGTCGTGGTTGGAGGCGATCTCGCGCCACGCGGGCACCTATACCGTGGCACCTAATTTCGCCTACGAGATTTGTGTGCAGCGCAGCACCCCGGCCGAGCGGGCCGCGCTGGATTTGTCGGGGTTAGCGGTGGTGATGAACGGTGCTGAACCGGTGCGGATGGACACCATGCGGGCCTTTGCCGAGGCGTTCGCCCCGTCGGGTTTCCGGGGGCAGGCGTTTCGGCCGGTGTATGGCCTGGCCGAGGCCACCCTATTGGTCACCGGTGGCTCGGACTCGGTGTTGCCGGTGGTGTGCCATGCGGACCGGGGTGCACTGGAATCCGATCGGATCGCCGAGGGCGCACCGGACGCGCCGACCACTGTGGCGTTGGTCGGTTGTGGACAGGTTCGCGGCGGACAGCAACTGGCGATCGTGGACCCGGAAACGCACCGGCGGTGCGGCATGGACGAGGTCGGTGAGATCTGGGTCGCCGGTCCCAGTGTCGCCCGCGGCTACCTCAGTAATCCCGAGAAAACGCAGCGAACTTTCGCTGCCTACATCGCCGAATCGGGGGAGGGGTCGTTCCTGCGGACGGGGGATCTGGGTTTTGTGCGTGACGGCGAGCTGTTCATTACCGGGCGCTACAAGGATCTCGTGGTGATCAATGGCGCCAACTATTACCCGAACGACATCGAGGTCACCGTGCAGGGCTGCCACCCGGCGTTTCGGTCGGGGCGTGGTGCGGTCTTCGCGGTCACACCGGAATCGGGTACCGCGCAGCTCATTGTGGTGCAGGAGGCCGAGGGGGCGGTCGGCGAGAAGGAACTCGCTCAGATGGCGGACGCGATCCAAGGTCGGCTCGCCGAACACCATGGGATTCAAGCGGTCTCGGTGGTTCTGGTGCCGCCCAGGAGCATTCCCGTCACGTCCAGCGGCAAGGTCCAGCGCAGTGCCTGCCGGCAGTTGTTCCTCGACCGTGGTTTGGAAACGGTCGCCGAATGGTATGGGCCCTTGCAGCCGGCCCCGCCCGCCAACTCAGAAGAAGCACACATGGCTGAGCTCATGCACTTGGTGTTGGCCCGGCGAAATGCCGGGGCGGGCGGGGGCGGTGGTAACGGTGGCATCGGCTAACGCTGGCCACAGCGGGTCGCCCATCACGGTGCCGACCGCGGACACCCTGGTGGAGTTGGCGCGGCAGCAGGCCGCGCGGTATGGGGAGAAGGCGGCGTTGAGCTTCTCCTATCACGGTGATGGCCGGGATGGTTGCGTGTTGACGTATCGCGAGTTGGATAGCTGTGCGCGGGCGATCGGGGCGGCATTGCAACACGTGGGTGCTGCGGGGTGCCGGGTGTTGGTGCTGTGTGGTCCCGGGTTAGACGGTATTGCAGGCATTTTCGGGTGCTGGTATGCCGGAGCTGTTCCGGTGCCGATATCGCAGCGGGTGGGGCCTCGATTGTCGGCGGTGATCGCCGATGTGGAGCCGGGCTTCGCGGTGGCCTCGCCGGAATTGCCGCGCAGTGTCAGGTCGGCGGTGGATGCGCTGGCCGGATCGGTGCGTTGGTGTTCTACCACTGATAGTGATGCCGATGCCTGGGTAGCACCGTCCGTCGACGCCGACAGCATTGCGCTGATCCAGTATTCAGCGGGGTCGGCGCACTGCCCGAGGGGTGTGGTGTTGACCCACGAGAATGTGATGGTCAACCTGGAGGCGATTACTGCGGTGGGGTGGGGTGATTCGCGGGATGTGGCGGTGTCGTGGCTGCCGATGCATCAGCCGCTGGGGTTGATCGGCGCGGTGTTGGCGGGAATCTATGCCGGCGCCAGCACGGTGTTGATGGCGCCGTCGGCGTTTATTGCCCGGCCGATGCGCTGGCTGGAGGCGATCTCGCGATACCGGGCCACGGTGACCGTGGCACCCGATGTCGCCTACCGGTTATGTGTGCAGCGCAGTACCCCGGCGCAGCGTGCGGGGTTGGATGTGTCGTGTCTGTCCACGGCGATCACCGGGGTGCAGGTGCAGCCGGTACGGGCCGCCGCCATGGGGGCATTCGCCGAGGCGTTCGCCACGGCGGGGTTTCGCGCGCAGGCGTTCCTGCCGGTGTATGGGTTGGCCGAGGCCACCCTGGTGGTTGCCGGTGGTTCGCAATCCGAGCGAGCGGTGGTGCGTCTCGTGGATCAAATTGGGCTGCAATCGGGTTGGGCGCTGGATGCCGACGCGAACGATCCAGGCGCGGTCGTCGTGGTGGGGTGCGGGCGTCCCCGCCAGCAGGTGGTGATCGTTGACCCCGACACTCGGCTGGAGTGTGGGCCCGATGAAGTCGGCGAGATCTGGGTCAGCGGGCCCGGCGTCGCCCGAGGCTATTGGGGCGCACCCGCTCAGACGGATCGGATTTTTGAGGCGTTCCTGGCCGGCAGTGGTGAGGGCCCGTTTCTGCGCACCGGGGACCGGGGGTTCCTTTGGGGTGAGGAATTGTTCATCACCGGGCGCTGCCCGGATTTGGTGGTGCTGGGAGGGGTGCACTACTACCCGAACGCTCTTGAAGCGACAGTGCAGGACTGTCATTCGGTGTTGCTTTCGGGGCGTGGCGCGGTGTTCGCTGACGAATCCGAAAAGTTGGTGGTCGTCCAAGAGGTCAGCTGCCCGGTCGGGGAAGCCGAACTGGCTACGCTGGTGCCAAGGATCCAGTCGGCACTGCTCGAATCTTATGGTGTTCAAGCGGATTCGATCGTGCTGGTGGCACCGATGGGACTCCCCACCACCCCAAGTGGTGAGATCCGCCGTGCCGCCTGTCGATGGCAGTACCTCGACGGTGACCTCGACACCCTCGCGCACTGGCACGCACCGGGCCCAGCCCATACGCCGCGGGAGGCCAACGTCGTCGAACTCACCGAGGGCGTCACCGCCCGGCGGCAGCGGGTCTGCCACTCGTGATCCGCGGAAAGCGTCGGGCGTGATGGCCGGTTTCCTTACCGGCCGAAATGCCTGTAAAGTAACGGAATTGGATCTGGCCGAACACAAGTCGTGGCAGCACTATCTGGCGACCGTGTTACGCATGACCACGCTGCTCAACCGGGAACTCACCGAGGTGCAGGCGTAGCGGCTCGCGGGCGGTCATGGATTCGTCGCGCTAGGCCAACGCAACATTCGGGGGCGTGTGGGGATTCACGGAAGAACGGTGAAGTTCTCGGTATGGCACGGACGGACGACGGTGAAGTGACGGCGGTCGACGGTCGCGATCTCACTGATGCCCAACCGTTCTGCTGTGGTCACCACGGAGGCGTCGACGGTGCCAAGTGGCAGGTCTCGGTATCGCGCAACAAGCTCAGCGATCCGCAGCCAATCTCCCGCGGCTACTGGTTCGACGGCGAACGCACCGTCGGCCAAGTCGCCGAGGAATCGCACCTCAGGTTCGGCACCCAGTCGGGTGCCCAGCAGATAGGCCACCTCGGTGATGACGAGTGTCGGGACGATCAACGGACCCGGATGGGTCTGTAGAAGTTCCAGCGACGCCGCATGGTGAGCATCGTCGGCGTCGACGTAGGCATATAACGGGCCCGCATCGACAACAATTGCCCCTATGGTCCGACCTCGGCAGCCAAGATCTCCTCGATACGCTCGGAGACATCGCTTCGACCGCTACGGCCGGCCGCCGCAGCGTTGAGGCGCCGACGGCCACCGGTCGTGCCAAGGTATGCCTCGAGCGCTTCACGGCTAACGTCCGAGATGGTCAAATTCCGTCGCTTAGCCTCGTGCCGCAGCCGAGCATCCAACGCGTCAGGGATCTTGACCGTCGTCCGTTTCATGTATGCCAGCATACCCAAGGTGTCCATCGCGCGCCGGCCAGAAGCGTGATCGTTCAGGCCGGCGGGGCGCTCAGCTGCCGCGCAGCAGGTTGATCACCGCGCTGAAGTCCTGCGCGCCGTGTTCGGCGGCGAAGTCGCGGTAAATCTGGGCGGCATGGCTGCCCAGCGGAGCAGCGGACCCGGTCGAGGCGACCGCGTCCATCGCCAGGCCCAGATCCTTGTTCATCAGTGCGGTGGCAAAACCCGGCTCGAAATTCCGGTTCGCCGGGGAGGTGGGCACCGGGCCCGGGACCGGGCAGTTGGTGTGCAGTGCCCAGCAGTTTCCGGTGGCGCCGGTCATCACGTCGAACAGGGCTTGGTCGGCTAGGCCCAGCTTTTCGGCCAGCACGAACGCCTCGGCGACCGCCACCTGCTGCACGGCCAGCACCATGTTGTTGCAGATCTTGGCGGCTTGGCCGGCGCCCGCCGCGCCGCAGTGGATGATCTTGGCGGCCATCGGTTCCAACACCGGGGTGGCCCGCGCCACGGCGGTGTCCTCGCCGCCGACCATGAATGCCAGCCGCCCGGCGACCGCACCGGTCACCCCGCCGGACACCGGCGCGTCGAGCTGGGCCAGTCCATGGGACGCGGCGAGGGCGTGTACTTCGCGGGCGTCGGCGACCGAAATCGTCGAGCTGTCAATGAACAACGCGTCCGGCCCGGCCGCGGGCAGGATTTCGGCATAGCAGCTCTTCACCGCATCCCCGTGCGGCAGCATGGTCACCACCGCGTCGGCCCCGGCCACCGCCTCGGCGGCACTGGCGTGAATGCTCACGCCGTGCTGCTCGGCGGGCGCGGGGGGCGCCGGCACCGGGGCCAAGGCCGGGCCGGGGGGGCCGGCGGGGGCCCGGGTTGCCCACATCCGGCCACCCCCGTGGCG
>CAXYUC010000196.1:0-7294 GCA_964292075.1 uncultured Mycolicibacter sp. | reverse complement strand
ACGAACCCCGGCCTCGGCCTGGCCGCCGCCCACACCGCCTCCGATGCGCCGATGCTGGATCAAGAGGTCGACCCGCTGTGGCTGCAGCGGGACGTCTACCCGGAGAACCTGGCCAGCCACATGTTCGCCTTGCTTCGCGACCGGCCCGAATTCGCCTCGACGACAACGCAGTTGCGGATGCTGACCAACTCGGGAACGGTGGCCGACGCCCAGGTGACGTGGGTCCGCTCGCTGGTGGCCGGGCCGGTGCCCCGCTGCGGTTATCTGGTGCAGCCGGATCTGCCCGCAACGATGACGCTGGACGGCCCGCTGCTGCCGGCGGACTGGACCGCCGAGATCAACTACCTGGCCAACGTCGACGGTGCGATGACCCTGTCACTGTCGGACGGACCCGACGTGCGCGTGCGGGTGCGGCCAGGCCTCAACCGGGTCTTCGTGCGGCTGCCCGGCGCCGGCTACAACGTGACTGCCCGCGCCGACACCGCAGCGCTGTCGGTGTGCATCGCGGTCGGCCCGGTCGGCTACCTCGCGCCGAGGTGACAGCGGCGCGCTGCACACCCCGACCATGCTGGGTACGTTCTACAGTCGTGCCCTCACTGCAAGTCCCCGCGCAGTACCTGCGCGGCTCCTCGGCGCCGCAGCCCCGCACCTTGATCGACATTCTGCAAGAGACCGCTGCCCGCTACCCTGATGCTCCAGCGCCCGAGGACGGCAACGTTTTGTTGACCTACAGCGAGCTGATCGAGGACATCGCCGACAGCGTCGCGTGGCTGCCCGCCCGCGGCCTGGGCCGCGGCGACCGCATCGGCATCCGGATGCCGTCGGGCAATTACGCCCTGTACGTGGCGATCCTGTCCACGCTGGCCACCGGCGCAGCCTACGTACCGGTCGACGCCGACGATCCGCCCGAGCGCGCCGAGCTGGTATTCAGCGAGGCCCAGGTGGCGGCGGTGATCACCGAACACGGTCTGACCCGCGGTCCCGGTGCGTCGCGTGGCTGGCGGGCGACGGCGCCGCAGGCCGGCGACGACGCCTGGATCATCTTCACCTCGGGGTCCACCGGCACCCCTAAGGGCGTGGCCATCACGCATCGCAACGCGGCGGCCTTCGTCGACGCCGAAGCCCAGCTGTTCTTGCAGGACAACCCGATCGGGTCCTGTGACCGAGTGCTGGCCGGGCTGTCCGTCGCGTTCGACGCGTCCTGCGAGGAGATGTGGCTGGCGTGGCGCTACGGCGCCTGTCTGGTGCCGGCGCCGCGGTCGCTGGTCCGCAGCGGCATGGACCTGGGTCCGTGGCTGGTGGCGCGCGACGTGACCGTGGTGTCCACCGTGCCCACCCTGGCGGCACTGTGGCCGGCCGAGGCGCTGGAGGCGGTCCGGCTGCTGATCTTCGGCGGCGAGGCCTGCCCGCCGGAGCTGGTGGCCCGGCTGGCAGTGGACGGCCGCGAGGTGTGGAACACCTACGGCCCCACCGAGACCACCGTGGTGGCCTGCGCGGCGCAGCTCGACGGCACCGGCCCGATTCAGATCGGGCTGCCGCTGTTGGGCTGGGACCTGGCCGTGCTCGGCCCCGACGGGACGCCGGTGGCCCCCGGCGAGGTCGGTGAACTGGTGATCGGGGGTGTCGGACTGGGCCGCTACCTGGACCCCGACCGCGACGCCGAGAAGTACGCGCCGCTGCCCGCGCTGGACTGGCCGCGGGCCTACCGCAGCGGCGATCTGGTGCGGCTGGACGCCGACGGGCTGGTGTTCTGCGGCCGGGCCGATGACCAGGTCAAGGTCGGCGGCCGGCGCATCGAATTGGGTGAGGTGGACAGCGCATTGGTGACGCTGCCCGGCGTCAGCGGCGGTGCCGCGGCGGTGCGGACCAGCGCCGCCGGTACCCCACTGCTGATCGGTTACCTGGTCAGCACCGACCCGGACTTCGATCTGGGCGCCGCACGCGCCGAGCTGGGCCGGCAACTGCCCGCCGCGCTGGTTCCCCGGCTGGTGCTGGTCGACGAACTGCCTACCCGCACGTCGGGCAAGGTGGACCGCGATGCGCTGCCGTGGCCGGTAGGGCCGGAACCGAGTGCCCTGCCTGGCGGCGGAGTTCTCTCCGACGACCCGGACAGCACCCTGGGCTGGCTGGCCGGACTGTGGCGCGACGTGCTGGGCGCCCCGGTCGATGACGAGCAGGCCGACTTCTTCGCCCTCGGCGGTGGGTCACTGCAAGCCGCACAGCTAGTGGCCGCGGTGCGGCAGCGTTACCCGCAGACCACCGTCGCCCAGCTCTACGACCGTCCACGGCTCGGCTCGCTGGCCGGGTTTCTCGACGACATGGGTCGCAGTGATCCCGAAGCCGAGGCCGCGCATCGCGCGGTTGCGCCGACCCCGTGGCTGACCCAAGCCGCACAGGTGGTGTTGTCGGTCCCCCTGGCCACCCTGACCGGTTTGCAGTGGGTGACCTGGCTGGCGCTGATCAACAACACGGTGGCGGCGGTGCACCCGCTGCCCTGGCTGGTGCGGCTCGACTGGTGGTGGGTGATCGCCGCCTTCGTGCTGTTCGTGACCCCGCTGGGCCGGATGGGCATCGCGGCACTGGGGGCGCGGGCACTGCTAGCCGGCCTGGCGCCCGGGACCTATCGGCGCGGCGGCCCCCAGCACCTGCGGGTCTGGATCGCCGAACGGCTCGCGACCGCTAGCGGCGCCGAGAATCTGTCCGGGGCACCGTGGCTGGTGTATTACGCACGAGCGCTGGGCAACAAGATCGGCAAGGGCGTCGATCTGCACTCCGCACCGCCGGTGACTGGGATGCTGACGCTGGGGAACCGGTGCTCCATCGAGCCCGAGGTCGACCTGACCGGGTATTGGATCGACGGCGATGAGTTCCACGTCGGCCCCATCACGGTCGGCAACGATGCCACCATCGGTGCCCGCACCACGCTGCTGCGGGGCGCATCGCTCGGCAAGGACGCCGACGTCGCCCCCGGATCCGGGGTGATCGGCGAAGTGAAAAAAGGCCAGTACTGGACGGGCTCACCGGCGGTGAAATCCGGTAAGGCGCACCATCCCTGGCCGGATCACCGGCCGCCGCCGCGCCCGGTGTGGGTGGCGGTGTACGGGCTGACCTCGATCCTGCTGGCCGGCCTGCCGTTGCTGGCGTTGGGCGCCGGGCTGGCCGTGCTGGGCTGGGCCATCGACGATTGCGCCACGCTGACCGCCGCGATCGTTCCCGCGGCGGCGGCCACACCGCTGGCGGCGCTGACCGCGCTGGGCAGCTACGCGGCCTTGACCGTCGCCGGAGTGCGGCTGTTGTCGATCGGGCTCAAAGAGGGTTACCACCCGGTGCGCAGCCGGTCAGGCTGGCAGCTGTGGGCCACCGAACGCCTGATGGACGCCGCGCGCGACTATCTTTTTCCGGTGTATGCCAGCCTGATCACGCCGTGGTGGCTGCGATTGCTGGGGGCCAAGGTGGGCCACGGCACCGAGATCTCCACCGCGCTGGTGATCCCGAAGTTCACCACGATCGCCGACGGCGCCTTTCTCGCCGACGACACCATGGTCGCCTCCTATGAGCTGGGTGGCGGCTGGATCCACGTCGCGCCGGCCACCATCGGCAGGCGCGCGTTTCTGGGCAATTCCGGGATCACCCAGCCGGGCCGGCGGGTCCCCGACAATTCCTTGGTGGCGGTGCTGTCCACCGCACCGCACAAGGCCAAGACGGGTTCGTCGTGGCTGGGCAGTCCGCCGGTGCGACTGCGGCGTAAAGCCGCCGACCTCGATGCCGAGCGCACGTTCGAACCGCTGCTGCGGTTGAAGCTGATGCGCGCCGTGATGGAGACATTCCGGCTGATCCCGGTCATGGTCACCTTTGCGATCGGGGCCGCGGTTCTGGGCGTGTTGCAGTGGGGGGCAGCGCGGTTCGGCTACGGCTGGACCGCCCTGGGCAGCGGTGTGACGCTGCTGGCCGCGGGTGCAGTGGCCGGCGGCAGCGCGGTGGTGGCGAAATGGCTGATCGTCGGCCGGATCAGGGCGTCACAGCGCCCGCTGTGGTCGTCGTTCGTGTGGCGCAACGAGGTCTCCGACGCTTTCGTCGAGACGGTGGCCGCTCCGTGGTTCGCCCGCGCCGCGACCGGCACCCCGGTGATGAACCTGTGGTTGCGGGCACTCGGCGCCACCATCGGCCGCGGGGTGTGGTGCGAGACGTACTGGCTGCCCGAGGCCGACCTGGTGACGCTGGGCGCCGGCGCGACCGTCAACCGCGGCTGTGTGGTGCAGACCCACCTGTTTCACGACCGGATCATGCAGATGGATACCGTCACGCTGGAGGCAGGCGCCACCCTGGGACCCAACTGCGTGGCGTTGCCGGCGGCCCGGCTGGGCGCCGGTGCCACCGTCGGCCCGGCCTCGCTGGTGATGCGTGGCGACGAAGTACCGGCAGCGACTCGCTGGCAGGGCAATCCGATTGCGCCGTGGCTGGTGCCGGGCAAGAAGCGCGGCTCCTCGAGCGCCGCGAGTCAGGAGCCCGCGGCATGAGCAAACCCACCAAGGTGCCCGCGAAAGTGGCCAAAGCCCCGATGCCTGTCCGCGACCCGTACCTGCCCGGCAGCGGCAATAGCGGCTACCGGGTCTCGCGCTATGAGCTCGATCTGGAGTACAAGGTCAGCAGTAACCGGCTCTCGGGCACCGCGACCGTCACCGCGATCGCGCTGGCCGCGCTGCGTGAACTCACCCTGGACCTTGCCGACACCCTGTCGGTGGCCAAGGTGTGGGTCAACGGCCGCCCACCCGCCCGGTTCGCCACCTCGGCGGGCAAGCTGCGGATCACGCTGGCCGCCACGGTGCCGCCCGGCGCCGCGCTGGTGATCGCGGTCCGGTACTCGGGATCACCGCGTCCCAGCGACACCCTTTGGGGTGAAGTGGGTTTCGAGGAATTATCCGACGGCGCGCTGGTCTCCGGGCAGCCCAACGGCGCACCGTCGTGGTTCCCGTGTGACGATCACCCCTACGCCAAGGCCAGCTACCGAATCCAGATCAGCACCGACAGCCCGTACTACGCGGTCGCCAACGGCGCACTGATATCGCGGCGGGCCCGGGCCACCCGCACCACCTGGACCTACGAGCAGCCCGAGCCGACACCGACCTATCTGGTCACCCTGCAGATCGGCCGGTACGTGACCCGCCGGGTGCCGGGATCGGCGGTGGCAATTCATGCGGTGCTGCCGGCCCGCCTGCAGACCGAGTTCGAGCGGGATTTCGCGCAACAGTCGCAGATGATGGAGCTGTTCGTGCGACTGTTCGGGCCCTACCCGCTGGCGGCCGGCTACACGGTGCTGGTAACCGACGACAACCTAGAGATCCCCCTTGAAGCACAGGGAATTTCGATCTTCGGCGCCAACCACTGCGACGGCACCGGGAGATCTAATCGGCTGATCGCCCACGAGCTGGCGCACCAATGGTTCGGGAACAGCGTCACCCTGCGGCGCTGGAGCGACATCTGGCTGCACGAGGGGTTCGCTTGCTACGCCGAATGGCTGTGGTCGGAGCATTCCGGCGGGCCGAGTGCCGACCAGCTCGCGCAGCGCTACCACCGACAATTGGCGGGTCTGCCGCAGGATCTGCTGTTGGCCGATCCGGGGCCGGCCGACATGTTCGACGACCGGGTGTACAAGCGCGGCGCGATCACCCTGCATCTGCTGCGCGGCAGGCTGGGCGACGACGCCTTCTTCGCCCTGCTACGCGACTGGACGTCGCGCCACCGCCACGGCAACGCCGGCACCGAAGACTTCACCGCGCTGGCCGCCGGCTACACCGCAGAACCGCTGCAATCGTTGTGGCAGGCCTGGCTGTATTCCACTGCAGTTCCGCCGCTGGCAGCGCCCCGTTAACCAAACTGGCCCGGTAGATATGTGTTTCGTATGAGTCGTCGCTGCCGAGTTGCCCGGTCGTAGCGGCCCAAAATAGCGTCAAATATCGGCGATCGAGGAGTAGCCGATGAATTTTGCAGCGCTGCCACCTGAAGTCAACTCTGGCCTGATGTACGCCGGAGCGGGCTCGGGCCCCATCCGCGCCGCCGCCACAGCCTGGAAAACCATGGCCGCCGAACTCGAAACAGCAGCCAACAACTACCGAACCGTCATCGCCGCACTCACCGACCAAACCTGGCAAGGCCCGTCGGCAACAGCCATGGCCGCCGCCGCCACCCCCTACGCCGCCTGGATGAGCGCCACCGCCACCAAAGCCAGCCACGCCGGCACCCAAGCCGCCGCCGCAGCAACCGCCTACGAAACCGCCTACGCCATGACCGTGCCCCCAGCCGTCATCGCCGCCAACCGCGCCCAACTGGCCACCCTGGTCGCCACCAACTTCCTGGGCACCAACACCGCAGCCATCGCCGCCACCGAAGCCCACTACAGCGAAATGTGGGCCCAAGACGCCACCGCCATGTACACCTACGCCACCAACGCCGCAGCAGCCACCCAACTGTCCACCTTCACCGCACCCGCCGACGACACCTCGGGTGGGTCGTACGAAGGCGCCGGCGAGGAAGGCTTGCTGCTGAACATCCTGGTCGCGCTGCTGGAGGTGGACAGCATCGCTCCCTTCGAAGGCGGCGGCGCGGGACTGGAATTCGGCGGCCTGGCAATCGAAACGGCCAGCCTGACACCGTTCGTGGGGCTGGGTCTCACCGGAGATTTCGGTGCCGCCAGCGGTCTGGGCCTGCTCGGTGAAGCGGTGCCCGTCGGCGGTGTGCTGGGCCTTGCCCCACCCGCGCTGGCAGCGGTGCCCTCCGCCGGCCTGGTCAGCACCGGCCGAGCCGTAACGCCGTGGGCCGGTGTGGGCAAAGCGGTTCCGCTGGGCGGGTTGTCGGTGCCGCGGTCCTGGGCAGCGACCGCGCCCGCAGCACTGCGCGAAATCACCTTGCTCTCAGCACAATCCAGCGCCGCGTCAGCAGTGGCCGCTGCGGGCGGAACCGAACTGCCCTTCGCCGAGATGGCTCTGGCCGGCGCAGCCGGACGGGCCTTGTCCAGATCAGCCGGCAGCGTCGGCACCGAATGCCGCTTCCCCTCGACCGCACCATCGCAGCAGGCCGATCCAGCACCCGCCGAGGACACCGAAGACACCGTCACCGGTGTGGAGGTGCTTGCCGAACTGCGCGGGCTTGCCGAACTGCGCGAATCGGGAGTCCTCACCGACGAGGAATTCCACCGGCAACGCGAACGCGTCATCGACACGTTCGTCGACGGGGCGGGGGGCGGCCGATGAATTTTGCAGCGCTGCCACCTGAAGTCAACTCTGGCCTGATGTACGCC
>CAXYUC010000195.1:0-7534 GCA_964292075.1 uncultured Mycolicibacter sp. | reverse complement strand
TATCTCGAAGGTCAACGACTGCCCGTTCTGCGTCGCCGCGCACACCGCCACGTCCAACCTCTGCTACGACGATGAGACCGCAGCCGCCACCCTCGCCGATCTGGACACCGCCCCGATCACCGAGCCGTTGCGGGCCACACTTCGCCTGCTCGGCAAACTCACGCGCGAGCACCGCGTCGACGCCGACGACGTGCGCGCCGTGCTGGCGGCCGGCGTCACCCCCGAGCAGGTCAAGGATGCGCTGGCGGTCGGCCTGGTCTTCAACATCACCGACCGGTTGGCCAACGCCTTCGACTTCGAGGTGGCGGGCCCGGCTGCTATGGCGGCCGGGGCGCGCCATCTGGTGAAACGTGGTTACGGCTAGTCGCTGTCTATGTGGTCACCGGACATGACGGGGAGTTGCAGATACGACGCGTGATCCCCGCCGGTGTGGATCACGTGCTTTCCACTGTTGGCGCCGGTGTATTCGCGGATTGCGGGCATCAGTGTTCCCAGGATGTTTCGGCCGCTGATGACGAGGCGGAGCTGTTCGCCGGGGTAGAACGCGAGACCGATTGGCAGCAGGTCGATTTCGACGTCGACGATCTCGCCGGGTGAGAGCTTCTCGACCCGGTCGAAGCTGTGGGCGGGCACCTCATCGGTCGACAGCGTCGCGTCGAGGCGGCGGGCGGAAACGCGCAACCGTCCGTCAGAGCCCTTGTACCGCAAGATGCTGGCGCCGTGATCGGTGAGGTCGTGGATCGCAGCGCTCTGGTTGGGCACGGTGAACTGCTGCAGCGGTGTGCCGTCTCTGTCGAGCTTCTGCACGAGCACGAACAAATCCATGTCGTCAGCACCGTGCGCCTCGACCCACAGGTGAGCCTTCGGATAGCCGACCAGCACCGTCTCCCGGTCGAATCGAACGAGGAACGACACCGCATGCGGGTTGGCGTCGACGTCGTAGTCCGCCGTCGCCTCGGCCGTCGGCGCTTCGGTGCTCAGGGCCCGCGAACCGGCGTCGAGGTAGTACTTCGTCGACACGGCATTCTTTGGCGGAAATGCGTCGGCAACGACGCCAACCCGGTCGCCACCTTCGAGGTCGAGAACCGAGTAGCGCACCCGAGGGGTCAGCTCCCACCCGTTGTCCTCGTTCTTCAGGTAGTGGTCGAAGAAGCGGCGCAGGTCTGCCCTGTTCGCCTCGTCGTAGTAGTCGGGCCATTCCTGACTGTTGTGGATGCGCAGCCACTTCGCGTTCGAGGCAATCCGTCGCCAAGCCCGAAACGTTCCCGCCGTGTGCAGTGTGTTGGAGTAGCTCGCCACCACGTAGGCAGGAACGGTGATCTTGTCGAAGTCCGGAATCTTGTTCTCCCACAGCGCACTCATCAGCGGGTAGCGCTGCGACTCCGCAATGATGTCCTCCTTGCGGCTCTTGCCGAAGAAGCTGCCGTCTTGAAGCTGTTGGGCGAACCCGGTGTCGGGCATCCCGCCGCGCATCACCAGGTCACGGTAGACATCACTGACGCCCTCCCACGGGTTGATCGCCGCCAGGTGCGGGGGCTGTTCGGCGGCGGTGAACCACTGCGACACCGCGAGGTAGGAGGTGCCGCTCATCCCCACTTTCCCGGTGCACCAGGCCTGCTCGGCCAGCCACTCGATCAAGTCGTAGCAGTCGCGCCCTTCCTGGCGGTCCCACAGCACACTGTCGCCGTCGGAGTCGATCACACCGCGAATATCGGGATTGCAGATCGCATAGCCCTGCGCGCACCAGTAGGCCGGATCGGGGCCCTCGAACTTCTCCAGACCCGAGACGATCCCGTTGTCCAGACCAACCATGCCGAACACCCCCATCACGCTGGCGGAGGTGCCCTGCCCCTTGCCGTACGGGCTCCACGCGACGATGACCGGCACCTTCTCCGCCGAAGCGGGACGAAACACATCAACGTGGATCGTCACACCGTCGCGCAACGGCACCGCGACGTCCTTGTCCAACACGATGTCCACCGTCACCGCCCGGAACTGGGGTGCGATCTGAAAGCCCGCCGCCAAGGTTCGGGTCCCGGGCTCGAAGCCGGTCAACAGGCCGGTGCGCGCGGCCGGCAGCGGGTGCGACGGAATGAAAATCTTCTGCTCATCGCTCATGGCGAGCTCCTCATCTCCCTCGGCCGGAAGGCGGGTCCGACTCGGGTAGTGGCCAGCGTATTTCGCACACTCCATAAAATCAACACACGTTGAGTTAATGACCGCGAAGCGGTACATTCCGTACATGACCGGGAACAGCACGCCGGTGTCTACCGTGCGCCGACGCGGGCGTAGGCCGGGGATGACGACCACCCGCCAGGACATCCTTGACGCAGCGCGGGCCCGGTTCGCCAGCGACGGTTTCGCCACCACGACGATCAGACGGGTCGCCGCCGATGCCGGGGTCGATGCATCGCTGGTGATGCAGTTTTTTGGCTCCAAGAACGAGTTGTTCGCCGCGGTGATGTCGATCTCACCCGAGGCGTTGGCGCGCTTCAGCGCGGCGTTCGAAGGATCTGACGAACACCTCGGTGAACGGGTGGTCGGCGCCTACCTCGACTGGTGGGAGGGGCCGTCACCGGATTCGGAGCCACTGATGGCGATGCTGCGGGGCGCCATCGTCAACGAGGGGGCCAGCGCGCAGTTGCGCGAGTTCATCGAGGCTCGACTGCTCGATGCCGTCGGGTCGCGCGCGGCCGATGGCGACGCGGCGCTCCGGGCGGGGCTGGTGTCGTCCATGTTGGTCGGGATCGTTGTGGGGCGGCGAATCGTCGGTGTCCCGACACTTGCCAATGCAGACCGGGAAACACTGGTCGCACTGGTCGCGCCGGCGGTGCAGAGTGTGCTGACGTCGGCCCGGCCGGGTCTACACTCTTGAGTTCATGGCCATCCGACGCGCGGTGCTCGTCATTGCCGACATCGGCGGATACACCGCCTACATGAACTGGAACCGGACCCATCTGGTGCATGCCCAGATGGCCGTGGCCGCGCTACTGGAATCGGTCATCGATGCCGCCAAGGGCATGAAGCTGGCGAAGCTGGAGGGCGACGCCGCCTTCTTCTGGGCGCCTGACGGTGACGCCCAGGTCTTGGTCAGCCAGCGGTTATCGCGGATGCATCAGGCGTTCCTGAATCGACGGGCCCGTATCGAGAACGGCCGCAACTGTCACTGCGAAAGCTGCGAGCAGCTGGTGAACCTCTCGCTGAAGTTCGTCGCGCATGAGGGCGAGGTGGCCGAGCAGAAGGTCAAGCGCCACACCGAGCTTGCCGGCGTCGACGTGATCCTGGTGCATCGAATGCTGAAAAACCAGGTGCCGGTAGCGGAATACGTGTTGATGACCGATGCCATCGCGCAGCGGCTTGACGAGCCGGTTCGTGCCGTGTGCACGCCGTTGGTGCACGACTTCGAAGGACTGGGCCAAACGTCGACGTACTACCTGGATCTCGCGAAGTCGGCACTACCACCGCCGGCAGACGCCATGGGATTTCGCGACAGGCTGAAATTCCGCCTGACTGCGCTGCCGTTCGTGGTCGGAGCCAAGGAGCCCTGCGCGGGATTTCGTGGCCTGGGCCGTGGCGCCCCCGAACTCTCGAAGGGCTAACGGCGGCGGTCAAACTCGGACCGGCTACAGCTTTCCGGCGACGAAGTCTGCTGCTTCGTTGACCATGCCGGACGAGATATAAGCGCTGGCCATGTGTTGCGGCCAGTTCTCTTCCCAGGTGTTCGGGTCGGCGGGGTTGCAGATCGGGTCGGCGCCGTGGCACTGATCGATGGTCCGGTCGTTATAGACCGGGCTGAAGTTGGTGATGGGGCCGACCCATTGACTGCCGTTGCCGAACAGCGCAACCGCGGCGATGTGCTCGTCGGCGCCCGGTGGCAGGGGATTGTTGAAGCCGAACGCTGAGAAGGGGACAGCGAGCACCACGTCGGTGACTGCCGCGCCCAGCGAGTAGCCTCCCGGCACGATACGGGTGTTGGGGCAACCGTTGATCGTGTTCTGAATGTGGGCGCTCATATCGTTGGCGCCCTGGTCGACCTGATTATCTGCGGGGTAGTTCACCGCATACAGGCTGACGTACTTGGAGGTCTTGGAGCGCAGCGCGCTGACGAACGCGTTGCCGACCGCGCCGGCGCCGGGCGATTCCAGACGCCCACGGGCGAACACCACTTCGACATCGGGACAGGCCGCGCTGGCCGGTGCCACCGCACCGGGTGCCCCTGCGGGAATCACGACGGGGGCGGTCAGCAAGGTTGCCGCCAGCACGGTGCTCAAACTCGTGAGTCGCAATCGGCGGACCGGGGAATCGCTCACAAAGTGGATAGTAGTGGTCCGCTACCAGCCTGTCGTCACCGGCCTGGACCCGCCCGTTCGGCCGCTATTCGGTGTCGGCGGGTCCGAGCAGTCGCACTTCCTCCAGGTCCATTTCGGCCTGCACCTCACGTAATACGATGTCGTCGATCTGATTTCGGTCGCGTAGCTCGGTCACGGCCCGCCGTTTGTGCTCGAGGACGCCCAGATGCACCCGCCGCACCACTGCGTCACGCTCGGCTGCGGCGTTGGGCCGATCGGCCACCGCCACCAACGCGGCCTGGTCCCGGTATTCCTTGCGCAGCCGACCCACCAGATCCGCATTGACGTTGAGTTCGTCGGTCACCCCCGGCAGCGCGTCCAGGGCTGCTTGCGCGGCGCGGGTACGGGCCAGCCGCAACTCCTCGGCGTGCGCGGTGTCTTCGGGCATTCGGGCCCACCGCACGACCGCGGGCAGGGTGCTGCCTTGGACCAGCACGGTCACCAGGATCACGAACGACACCACATAGATGATCAGGTTGCGATCCGGAAATGGATTGCCCGCGTGGGTGGTCAATGGGACGGCCAGTGCCGCGGCCAGTGATACCGCGCCACGGAACCCGGCCCAGCTCGACACCGCCCGCTGCCGCCAACCGATGCGGCGGGTCCGCTGCACGGCGCGCCGGTCCAGGGTACGAATGAGCACGGTGGTGATCTCCGACCACACAATCCGGGTCACGACGACGACACCGGTGACGGCGAGCGCCAGCACGGTGGCATGGCGAAGGCCCGCACCGACATTGACGATGCCGTGCACCGCGCCGGGAATCTGTACGCCGACGAATACCCACAGCGAGCCATTGATGAGAAACGTCGCCATGTCCCAGAACGCGTATGCCTGCAGCCGCGAACGTGCCCCGATGACCCGCGGGCCGACATAGCTGAGCACCAGGGCCGATACCAGCACCGCGACGACGCCGCTGCAGTGAAAACTCTGGGCCAGCAGGAACGCCGCGAACGGCGTCAACACGCTCAGGGCGCCTTCCTCCAGCGGCGCATCAAGGCGGCGGCGCAGCAGCGTGACCGCGGCACCCACCAACAGTCCGGCAGCGATACCACCAAGGTAGGAGCCGACGAAACGGCCCACCAGGTCGACGGGGCCGATTGAGGGGCTGCCCGTCGCGACCGCGACGGTCACGGCGAACAACACCAGCGCGGTCCCGTCGTTGATGATGCTTTCGGCGCGCAGCACGGTCAGGGGCCGGCGCGGCAACTTCTTCGCCAGCCCGGCCACCGCGGCGGCATCGGTGGGCGAGAGCACGGCGCCCAGAACCGCCGCCGCATGTGGCTCCATGCCCAGCGACCGCGCCGTCCAGGACACCGCCATCGCGGTCGCAATCACCAGGCCGATGCTGACCAGCACGATGACGCGCAGGTTGGCCCGGATCTCCCGGAAGCTGGTGTTCATGCTCTCCCAGTACAGGATCGCCGGCAGGAACAGCAGCAACACGATCTCCCCGTCGAGCTGGGTTTCGCCGAAGCGGGGGATCAGACCCAGCATGCCGCCGAGCAGGATGAGCAACACCGGGGGGCCGACGCGATACCGTTTGCCCAGCATCGTGCCTGCGAGCACGGTGGCGACAAGCGTGACAACAACGACGAGGCCAAACACCCTCACATCCTTGCGTGGCGGCCCGGTTTCCGCAGCCCCCGAGTTCAGCCGGGCCGGGACTGCTCCAGATACGCCGCCAGTGCATTGGTCAGGCCGCGGCGGGCCTCGTCCAGATCGGCATAGGACCCCAGCTGGCGCTCGGAGACCAGCCCGCGCATCGCACCCGGGATGAGGGCCGCCACCTCCCGCACTCGCTGGGGGTCGACTCCCAGATCGGCGAAGGCCGCATGGCACGTGCTCAGCCAGCTCTTGCCCCAGGAGTGCAATTCGGCTGCGGTGCGCGGATACAGCCGTTCCAATTCGCGGTGGTCGCGGGGGAGTGCGGCCCGCAGGTTCTCGATCGCCCGCGAATCCGGCGAGGCCAGCCCGTCATACAGGGTGTCGATGATGGCCGCGACCCGTTCCCGCAGCGGCGCATCCGATTTCACGCTGCCGAATGCCGAGATCGCGGCGTCGCGGCGCTCGGCGGTGCGATGCAGCACCGCCGCCCAGAAGCCGTCGACGTCGCCGAACTGATACTGCACCGCGCCCCAGGTGGCGCCGCTTTCCTTGGCGATCCGGCTGGCCGACACCGCGCCGGGGTCCCCGGTGGCCAGTGCGCGCACCGCGGCGTCCAGCATCGCCGCACGGGTGGCCTGTCCCCGCTTGTTGCTGCGCCGTGGCACCGGTTGCGTCATCCGCGGAATGCTAGCAATAGTTTCATAGCACCCGCTATGATTCCTGCCGAGTGGCAACCATCGAGAGGACACGCCGACATGGCCAAACCGCCCCTGTCGATGAACCCGACAGGCTGGTTTCAAGTGGCCTGGTCGGATGAGATCGGCGTCGGCGACGTCCACACCATGAAGTACTTCGGCCGGGAAATGGTCGCCTGGCGCGCCGAGTCCGGCCAGCTCACCGTGATGAACGCCTACTGCGAGCACCTCGGCGCACATCTGGGGTTCGGCGGCACCGTCTGCGGCGAGGTGCTGCAATGCCCGTTTCACGGCTGGCAGTGGAACTCCCAGGGCCGCAATGTCTGTATCCCGTACCAGGACAAGCCCAACCGCGGCCGGCGCATCACCACCTATCCGGTTGCCGAACGCAACGAGTCGGTTTACCTCTGGAACGACGCGCACGGTCGTGAGCCGTTCTTCGATGCGCCGGACGTGTTCGCCAGCTTCGACGATCGCAGCGCCGACGACTACTACCCGCAACAGCGGTTGTTCCGGGAACGCCTGGAGCTGCACCCGCAGTACGTGCTGGAGAACGGGGTGGATTTCGCGCACTTCAAGTACGTGCATCGGACCCCGATCGTGCCGGTCTTCACCCGCCACGATTTCGCCGAACCGGTGTCCTACGTCGACTTCACCATCACCTTCGAGGGCGACGACGGTCAGAAGATCGAAGACGTCAACAGCGGCGTGGAAGCGATCAACGGCGGCTTGGGGATCGCGGTGACCAAGAGTTGGGGGATGATCGACAACCGGACCATCTCGGCGATCACGCCCGTCGACGACTCCACCTCCGACGTGCGCTTCATGGTCTACATCGGCCGGTCGCCGGCCGGCCGGTCAGCAGGGGTCGCCGCAGGAGA
>CAXYUC010000194.1:0-7561 GCA_964292075.1 uncultured Mycolicibacter sp. | reverse complement strand
CTTGCTTGCCACCCTGCGGGGAGGCTCGCCCTGCCGCGGGCGCTGACGGTGGGCGGGATCGGGGGCCCGCGGGAGGGGGTGTCGGCGACCGCCTTCGGCCGCCGCGTCGGGTTGCCGCGTCCGATCATGACCCTGCTGGGCGGCGAGAGCCTGCTCAACGACGCGACCGCGCTGACCATCTACAAGGTGTCGCTGGCCGCGGCGATCGGTGTGGCCACCGGCTGGGGCATGGGTCTGTTGACCTTCGCGTTGGCCGCCGTGGGCGGCGTGGCGGTCGGAGTGGCGTTCGGCGCCGTCATCGTGGTCATCCGGGCCCGGCTGACCGATCCGGTGGTGGAAAGCGCGGTCGGGCTGCTGGCCCCGTTCGTCATCTACCTGGCGGCTGAAGAGATCCACGGCTCCGGGGTGCTCGCCGTGGTGGTTGCGGCGTTGATCCTGGGGCAACGCTTCACCCGCGCCCACTACGCCACCCGGCTGCAGGACCAGGCCGTCTGGCGCGCGGTGCAACTGGTGCTCGAGTCGCTGGCGTTTCTGCTGATCGGACTGCAACTGCCCGCGGTGGTGCAGAACCTGCATGGCGTGCGTGTCTCCACCCTGACCGTCGCGTCGCTGGCCGTGTTCGGAACGCTGCTGGCGGTGCGGGCGGTGTGGGTGGTGACGTTCGCCTACGCGCCCCGAATGCTGTCGCACAAGCTCCGGCAAACCGAAGCCGCACCGACCCCGGGACAGGTGTTCGTGCTGGCCTGGGCGGGCATGCGCGGCGTGGTGTCACTGGCGGCCGCGTTCGGTGTACCGCGGACGACGCTGTCCGGGGAACCGTTCCCGGGACGTCCGCAGCTGGTGTTCTTGACCTTCGTGGTGGTGGTGGGCACCCTGCTGCTGCACGGGCTGACGCTGCCCTGGGTGATCCGCCGGCTCGGCGTTCCCACCAATCAGGACCACGCCGATGCCATCGCCGCGGCCGCCGCGCAGGACAAGGCGGCCCTGGCGGCCGCCGAACGGCTCGACGACGTGCTTGCCTCGACGGAACCATCGCCGGCCAGTGAGCGCGCCGCCGAAGCACTCCGCGGATTGAATACCCGCCGCCGCAACGCGGCCCGAGAACGGCTGCGGCGCTTCGACCCCGAGCACGACGACAGCGACGAGACCGCCACAGCGGTGTTTCGCCGGCTCCGGCTGGAGATGCTGGCCGCCGAGCGGGCGGCGCTGATCCACGAACGCGACTTGGGCCATATCGACGACCAGGTGCTGCGCACGGTGCTGCACCGGCTGGATCTGGAAGAGGCGACGCTGAACCTGGATTAGGCCAGGGGCTGACCCGCGCGAGCAGACATAGAGTCGCACTGAATCAGCCGTCGGCGTGCGAGTCTGCGTCTGCTCGTGCAGATGAATCCCGCGCAGATGAATACTGTTCGCGGCGATGACGCTGCGGGGGCCGCGCCGAAACTGAGCCGAATGGCCGATCGGCGTTAGGGCTGCCCCGGCAGCAGTCGCACCATCAGCCCCTGCGCCTCGGCCAGCACAGTGCCGTCGGTGTCGGTGAGTTCGGCCCCGATGAACGCCTTACGTCCCTCGGCCCGCTCGATCCGGCCGTGCACCAACAGCGGGGTGTCGATCGGGGTGACCTTGCGGTAGTCGACGTGCAGGAATGCCGTGCGGCTGATCGGGCGGTTCGCGGCGTGCACCACCATCCCGAACATCCAGTCGAACAGCAGCGGCAGGACGCCACCGTGCACCGCGGAGTTGCCGCCCACATGAAAGCGGCTGAACGATCCCGTCATCGAGACGCCGTCGGCCTCAAACTTGGAGATCCGCCACGGCGGGAGCAGCAGGCTGCCCATGCCCGGCATCGACGGGGCACGCCCAGCCGGGGCGACGCCCGCGGGCGCCGGGAACTTCTCCAGCAGCCCCACCAGAGCTTCGACGCGGTCGGCGGCGTCGTCCCAGGTGGCGTCGTCGGGGTCAGTCGAGACCGCCAGGTCCTGCAGGCGCCGCATGGTGCTGACGAACCGCGCGAAGCCCGGGCTCGGGTCGATGACCGCATAATCCGGGAATCCACCGTGGCTGGCGTAGTCGGGATCGACGGCCTCCGGCGTCTGGTCACTCATGCCTGAGCCCGCACGACGTCACGGCGCACGATGGTCTGCTCGCGCCCGGGACCGACCCCGATGCACGAGACCTGCGCGCCGGCGATCTCCTCGAGCCGCGACACGTAGTCGCGGGCGTTGGCGGGCAGTTCCTCGAAGGTGCGGGCGCCTGAGATGTCCTCCCACCAGCCCGGCAGTTCCTCGTAGACCGGCTCGGCACGAGCGAACTCTTCCTGAGTCATGGGCAGCTCGTCGGTGCGTTTGCCGTCGACCGTGTAGCCGACGCAGACCGGCACGGTCTGAAGGCTGGAGAGCACGTCGAGCTTGGTCAGGAAGTAGTCGGTGATGCCGTTGACCCGGGTGGCATAGCGCGCGATCACCGCGTCGAACCAGCCGCACCGCCGCCGGCGCCCGGTGGTCACGCCGACCTCGCCACCGGTCTTGGACAGGTATTCGCCGTTGGCGTCGAACAGTTCGGTGGGGAACGGCCCGGAACCCACCCGGGTGGTGTAGGCCTTCAGGATGCCCAGCACCGTGGTGATGCGGGTCGGGCCGACACCGGAACCCACCGCCGCGCCGCCCGCGGTCGGGTTGCTCGACGTCACGTACGGGTAGGTCCCGTGGTCGACGTCGAGCAGGGTGCCCTGCGAGCCTTCCAGCAGCACGTTCTCGCCGCGGTCCAGCGCGGCACCCAGCAGCAGTCCGGTGTCGGCGATGCGGTGCTTGAAGCCCTCCGCCTGCTCCAGCAGATCTTCGAGAACCTGCTGGGGCTCCAGCGCCTTACGGTTGTAGATCTTGACCAGCACCTGATTCTTGAATTCCAGGGCGGCCTCGATCTTCTGGGCCAGCGATTCGTGGTCGAGCACGTCGGCGACCCGGATCCCGATGCGGGCGATCTTGTCCTGGTAGCAGGGCCCGATGCCGCGGCCGGTGGTGCCGATCTTCTTGCTGCCCATGTAGCGCTCGGTCACCTTGTCGATGGCCACGTGATAGGGCATCAGCAGATGCGCATCGGCGGAGATCAGCAGCCGCGAGGTGTCCACGTCTCGGCGTTCCAGGCCCGCCAGCTCCTCGAGCAGCACCCCCGGATCGACCACCACACCGTTGCCGATGACGTTGGTGACGTGCGGCGTCAAGACCCCGGACGGGATCAGGTGCAGTGCGAAGTTCTCCCCGGTGGGTAGGACCACCGTGTGGCCGGCATTGTTGCCGCCCTGGTAGCGCACCACCCATTGCACTCGTTCGCCGAGTAGGTCGGTCGCTTTACCTTTGCCCTCGTCGCCCCACTGGGCGCCGATGACGACGATTGCCGGCATGGAATTCTCGCTAACTGTCTTGGCTTACTGTGGTCCAGCCGGTGACTGAGCCTATCTGAAGAGATTCACAAGGAGCGTGTTGAACGCCACTAACGGCACGGAGCGCCGCTGATGCCGCCCGAAACCGCCGTCGTGCTGTTTGCCGGGCGGCCGCTGCCGCGCCCCTTGCGCGGGCTGCCAACGGTGCAGGTCGGCGACGATACGAGCACCGATGACTTGAACGCTTTGGACGCCGCAATCGAGCGCTACCGCCGCTTGGTGGTCGTTGGCGCCGACGCTGACCTGGCACGACTAGTGACCCGACTGCTGCGCGCCGACCGGCTCGATGTCGAGGTCGCTTACGCGCCGCAACGGCGCACACCGGCCACCGCGGCCTACCGGCTGCCGGCCGGATGGCGGGCAGCGCGGCGGGCCCGGCGGGGCGCCGCCCACCCGGTGCCACTGGTCCGCGACGACGCCGGCACCGCCCTGGTGGGTATCGGCCGGTGGCTGCCGGTGGACGGCACCGCGGTGCTGCACGGTGAGGGGATTGTCGACGACGCCGCCCTGTTCGACGGGAATGTGGCCGAGGTGCTGATCGAGCCGACGGGCACCGCACCGGGCGTGCGTGCCGGTGTCCCGGATCGGCGCGGCCGGGTACGACGCTGGGTAACGGGCCGCGCAGCCCAGCTGGGCACTACCGGCGCGCTGGTGGTACGCGACGGCATCTACGGCAGCCGAACGGTGAAGCGGTCAACCTTTTATCGGCACATCGAGGACTGGCTGCTCGTCCGATAGGTTCGTGCGGTGAACGTGCATCCGCTGCGCGGGCAGGCTGTACGGCCCAGCCCGGTCTTCCTGGCACTGGTGGCCGTGACTGCCCTGGGCGGTGCACTGGCGTGGCACGCAGGCGAAGAGATCCGGCCGCTCGCCTACGCCGGGGTGTTCGTGTTCGTCATCGCCGGCTGGCTGGTCTCGCTGTGCCTGCACGAGTTCGGCCACGCCTACACCGCCTGGCGGTTCGGTGACCACGGCGCCCAGCTGCGCGGTTATCTGACCCTCAACCCGCTGCGCTATACCCATCCGGGTCTGTCACTGGTGCTGCCGATGCTGTTCATCGCGCTGGGCGGCATCGGGTTGCCGGGCGGGGCGGTCTATGTGCAGACGTCGTTCATGACGCCGCGCCGGCGCACCCTGGTCAGCCTGGCGGGCCCGGCCGCCAACCTGGTGCTGGCCGTGCTGTTGCTGGGCGCCACGCGCACCCTCTACGACCCCGCCCACCCGGTGTTCTGGTCCGGGGTGGCGTTCCTGGGTTTCCTGGAGTTGACCGCGGTGGTGCTGAATCTGCTGCCGATACCGGGGCTCGACGGCTACGGCGCGCTGGAGCCGCACCTGAGTCCGGCGACCCGCCGCGCCGTGGCGCCGTTCCAGCAGTGGGGCCTGCTGGTGCTGCTGATGCTGCTGCTTGCCTCACCGATGCTGAACCACAAGTTCTTCTCGCTGGTGTTGTGGTTCTTCGACCTGTTCGACGTGCCACGCCTGCTGGTGTCGTGGGGTCTGAGCCTGACGCAGTTCTGGAGCGCCTGGTTCTGAGCTCCCCGCCGAGCGGGAACCCACTTCACGCCCGATATCGGACCAGTCCGCCTATATTCACCTCCCATGGGCGCCGGTCACGATCACCGTCACACCGACACCCGACTGTCCCGGATGGTCATCGCCGCCGCGATCCTGACCACGTTCTTCGCCGTCGAACTGACCACCGCCATCACCATCAACTCGATGGCGCTGCTCGCCGACGCCGGCCATCTGCTGACCGACCTGGCCGCCCTGTTCATGGGGGTGGCGGCGGTGATGCTGGCCCGGCGCGGCAGCACGTCACCATCGCGCACCTACGGGTGGCATCGCGCCGAGGTGTTCACCGCGGTCGCCAACGCGGTGCTGTTGATCGGGGTGGCGACGTTCATCCTCACCGAGGCGATCCACCGCATCGGCACTGCGCCCGACGTGCCCGGCGTGCCGATGATCGTGGTCGCCCTGGCCGGACTGACCGTCAACATCGGCGTCGCCATGCTGTTGCGGTCGCACTCGGCGGAGAGCCTCGCGGTCCGTGGCGCGTACATGGAGGTGATCGCTGACACCGTCGGCAGCGTGGGGGTGTTGATCGCCGGGGTGGTCACCATCACCACCGGATGGCCCTACGCCGACATCGTGGTCGCGGTCTTCGTCGCGCTGTGGGTGCTGCCGCGCGCCTTCGCGCTCGCCGGGGCGGCCCTGCGAATCCTGTCGGAGGCCTCCCCCAGCCACATCGACGTCGCCGAACTCCGCGCGGCGCTGGCCGCTGTCGACGGCGTGACCGACGTGCATGACCTGCACGTCTGGACGCTGGTTCCCGGCCAGGACATGGCCACCGCCCACCTGGGCACCAGCGCCGACACCGGCCGCGTGCTGGCCGACGCGCGGGCCGTGCTGGCCGCCCGTGGGTTGACCCACGCCACCGTGCAGGTGGAGTCGCCCGGGCAGGGCGCCGGCTGCCCGATCAGTTGATGACGCCCGAGGGCATGCCGATGGTCAGCTCAGCCCCAGCGGCGAGCGGGCGCCGGGGTCGCAGTCGTCGAGCAGAGCCAGGCAGCGCGCCTGCTCGTCGGTCTCCCCGATCGTGGCGGCAGCACGCGCCAGCGCGGCCACACACCGCAAGAAGCCACGGTTGGGTTCATGCGCGTACGGCACCGGGCCGTAGCCCTTCCACCCGTTGCGGCGCAGCTGGTCCAAGCCCCGGTGGTAACCGGTGCGCGCGTAGGCGTAGGCGGTGACCGCCTTGTCCTCTGCCAATGCCGCTTCGGCCAGCACCGCCCACGCCACCGAGGCCGCCGGATGCGCGGCCGCGACGATCGCGGGGTCCTGGTTGGCTCGCAGGCCGGCCTCGGCGTCGGGGTCGCCGGGCAGCAAGATCGGATCAGGCCTGAGGAGATCACCGGTGAGAGTCACATCGTCCATTGTGCCGTGCCGTCCATGGCCAGCCACTCCAGCGATCCGCCGCCTCGCTCAGTAAGCTGGCGCCCAGCAGATTCGCTAGCGGGAGGACAGCAGCAGCCCATGCCGAAACCATCCGGCCCCGACCGCGACGACGTCCCCGCCCCGCCCGCATCCGATCAGGGTCCCGGGACCGGCGATGCCACCCCGGTGCAGCAGCCCGACGGCGACGATCAGGTCACCCAGATCCAACCCGTCGCCTCGGCGGACGATGAGACCGCCGCCCTGGAGACGCCGACAGAAGCCGATGCCGTCACCGAGGTGATCACCACCGAGGCCAAGCCCAAGGAGCCCGGCGCCGACGGATCGCCGGAACGTCGCTTTACCGCTCCCGGATTCGACGCCGGGCACACCGAGGTCATTCCGTCGGTGGGAGATGCCGACACCGAACTGATCGCCCCACAGAGCGATGACGCGGGAAAGGCGATACCGCAACAGATCCCGGCTCGGGTCGGCGGCAGACTGCCATCTACCGTCTCCCGCAGCTGGGGCTGGGTGATGGCGGTGATCCTGATCATTCTGGCGCTCGCGGTGATCGCGGTGCTGGGCACGCTGTGGCTGACCCGTGACACTCGGCAGGCCGCCTCGCAGGAAGAGCACGTGCGCGCCACGATCCAGAACTTCGACATCGCCATGCAGAACGGTGATCTGGCCGCACTACGCAGCCTCACCTGCGGCGACATCCGCGACCGCTACGTCAACTACGACCAAAAGGCCTGGGACGACACCTATCGGCGGATTGCGGCGGCCAAGCAATACCCGGTGGTCGCCAGCATCGACGAGGTCGTCGTCAACGACGGTCAGGCCGAAGCCAACGTCACCGCTTTTATGGCCTACGAGCCGCGGGTCCGCTCAACCCGCAGCTTCGACCTGCAGTTCCGCGACGACCAGTGGAAGATCTGCCAGTCACACGGCAGCTAGCCCTTCTACCGCGAGCAGACGCAGAATCCCCCCAATTCCCCACGAAATTGGGGGGTTTTTGTGTGTCTCGGCGTGAGGGGGCCCCCCCGGCGGGGGCGCCTGCAGCCCAAGCCGGTTCAAAAGAGCGGGAATGCCGTCGGCCGGCTTGCCGGATAGCCGCGCCGCCAGCGCCAGGTTGGCTTGCAGCGAGAGCGCCGAGACGAGACGAAGCGACTGGAAGATGATGGA
>CAXYUC010000193.1:0-7599 GCA_964292075.1 uncultured Mycolicibacter sp. | reverse complement strand
AGGTTGGCCCCCCCACTGCCGGCCCCGCCCCCCCCCCGGCGGGCCCTGGCTGGATTCCCCCCCCCTTCCTGCCCGGGGGCCGGGGCGCCCGCCGGCACCGGGTCGAAGCCGCGCACGGTGTGCCCGGCGGCGACCAGGTTCGCCGACATCGGCCCACCCATGTGACCCAAGCCGAGAAACGCGACGATTGCCATCTGTGCTCCTTTGGCGGCGAGTTACTGACCCGAGCGGACGCGGGCCGCCTCGGCCCGGCCGATCACCAGCCGCATGATCTCGTTGGTGCCCTCCAGGATGCGGTGCACCCGCAGATCCCGGACGATTTTCTCCAGACCGTATTCGCGCAGATATCCGTATCCGCCGTGCAGCTGCAGCGCTTGGTCGGCCACCCCGAAGCAGGCGTCGGTGACGTAGCGCTTGGCCATCGCGCACAGCTGGACCTTGTCGGGCGAGTTGTTGTCCAGTGCGGTCGCCGCGCGCCACAGCAGCAGTCGCGAAGTTTCCAGGGCGGTGGCCATGTCGGCGAGGGTGAATCGGATCGTCGGTTCGTCCAGCAGCGCCTTGCCGAATGCCGTCCGATCGGCCAGGTAGCTGCCGGTCTTGTCGAACGCTGCCTGGCCGCCGCCCATCGAGCAGGCAGCGATATTGATCCGGCCGCCGTTGAGGCCGTTCATCGCAATAGCAAAACCGGAGCCGCTTCCGTCGGGACCGCCGAGCATCGCCTCGGCCGGCACCCGCACGCCGTCGAAGATCACCTGCGCGGTCGGCTGGGAGTTCCAGCCCATCTTCTGCTCGGCGGCGCCGAAACTCAGCCCTGGCGTGTCCTTTTCGACGATGAACGTGGAGATGCCCCGAGGGCCGTCACTGCCGGTTCGGGCCATCACCACATAGACGTCCGAGACGCCGGCACCGGAGATGAACTGCTTGACCCCGTCGAGCACGTAATCGTCACCCGAGCGCACCGCGCGCGTGCTCAAGGCACTGGCATCCGAGCCCGCCCCAGGTTCGGTGAGGCAGTAACTGGCCACCACCTCCATCGACGCCAATCGCGGCACCCAGCTCTTGCGCTGGTCTTCGGTGCCGTAGCTGTCGATCATCCAGGCGCACATGTTGTGGATCGACAGGTAGGCCGCGATCACCGGATCGGCGATGGCGAGCTGCTCGAAGATGCGCACCCCGTCCAGGCGGCGCAACCCGGAGCCGCCGACGTCGTCGCGGCAGTAGATCGCCGCCATTCCCAGCTGGGCCGCCTCCCGCATCACCTCAACCGGAAAATGGTGGGTGGCATCCCATTCCAGCGCGTACGGGGCCAGCCGCTTGTCGGCGAACGCCGCCGCGGTGTCGACGATCACCCGTTCTTCGTCATTCAAGATCGTGTTCATCGGCTCTATTCCATGGTGGGGATGTGGAATTCAGCGCCGTCCTTGATGCCCGAGGGCCAACGCTGCGTGACGGTCTTGACCTTCGTGTAGAAGGTGATGGACGCCGTGCCGTGCTGGTTGAGGTCGCCGAAGCCGGACCGCTTCCAGCCGCCGAAAGTGTGATAGGCCACCGGCACCGGAATCGGCACGTTCACCCCGACCATGCCGACCTGCACCCGGGAGGTGAAGTCGCGGGCGGTGTCGCCGTCGCGGGTGAAGATCGCCACCCCGTTGCCGTACTCGTGCTCGCTGGGCAGCCGCAGGGCTTCTTCGTAGTCGTGGGCCCGGACGATGCACAGCACCGGACCGAAGATCTCGTCGGTGTAGATCGACATGTCGGTGGTGACACGGTCGAACAGCGTCGGGCCGGAGAAGAAGCCGCCGGTCAGATCGGCATCGCCGAATTGGGTTTCGTCACTGGCCCGTTCACGGCCGTCAACCACCAGCTCGGCGCCGGCGGCCACCCCTTGTCCGATGTAATCGTTGACCCGGTCCAGCGCGGCGCGAGTGACCAGTGGCCCGTAGTCGGCCTTGGGGTCCAGGCTGTGGCCGACCCGCAGGCTATTGATTCGTTCCACCAGCCGGGACCGCAGCCGCTCGGCGGTCTGCTCGCCGACGGGCACCGCCACCGAGATTGCCATGCAGCGCTCGCCGGCACTGCCGTAGCCGGCGCCGATCAGTGCGTCGACGGCCTGGTCCAGGTCGGCGTCGGGCATCACGATCATGTGGTTCTTGGCGCCGCCGAAGCACTGGGCGCGTTTGCCGTTGGCGGTGGCCGTCGAGTAGATGTACTGCGCGATGTCGGAGCTGCCAACGAAGCCGATCGCGGCAACGTCCCGGTGGTGCAGCAGGGCGTCGACGGCCTCTTTGTCGCCGTGCACCACCTGCAGCACCCCCGGCGGCAGCCCGGCTTCGACGAACAGCTCGGCGAGGCGCACCGGTACCGACGGGTCACGCTCGGAAGGCTTGAGAATGAACGCGTTTCCGCACGCCAGCGCCGGGCCGGCCTGCCACAGCGGGATCATCGCCGGGAAGTTGAACGGGGTGATCCCGGCGACCACGCCCAGCGGTTGACGCAGCGAGAACACGTCGATGCCGGGGCCGGCGCCCTCGGTGTGCTCGCCCTTGAGAAGATGCGGGATGCCGACGCAGAACTCGATCACCTCGATGCCGCGCTGAATGTCGCCGCGCGCGTCTTCGAGGGTCTTGCCGTGCTCGCGGGAGAGCAGCTCGGCCAGCTCGTCGACATGGGTGTTGACCAGGTCGATGAAGCGCATCATTACCCGGGCCCGGCGCTGCGGGTTGTAGGCGGCCCACTCGCGCTGGGCCGCGGCCGCCGACGTGACCGCGGCGTCGACGTCGGCGGTGTTGGCCAGCGGCAGGGTGGCCTGCACCTCGCCGGTGTTGGGGTCGAAGACGTCCGTGCTGCGCTGCGACGTGCCGGACACTCGGCGGCCATCGATGAAGTGCGGAATCTGTGTGCTCATGCGGCCATCCCGTGACAATTTCAGTGGTTGAGCCGGATCGGCTCGACTCCAGAATACTAGGACATCCTAGTAATTGCGAGGCGGGGAGTCTCGGGTGAGGAGTCGCGAGGCTGGCAGTTCGGCAGCGCGGTCTTCCCTGATCGCCCCGGACTTCGCGGCGATCACGGAGTAGGGCGTGCCACCCGCGGGGTGAAGCTGCCGTGCAAGGTCAGCGGCAGGTGATGCCGCAGCCGGCCGGTGTAGACCGGCCCGGCGTCGACGTGCTTGGCGTCCAACACGGCCAGGGCGGCGCGGTTGTTCACGCCGTCCTGGGTGGCCACCAACAACCAACCGTCGTCTTCGTCGGTGCCGCCGGGGCGCGCCGCGAACACGGCCTCGTGCGGCTGATGACCGTACGGGAACTGGTGGGTGACCACCGCACCGGTGGTGTTGTCGACTTTGGCCACCGCATTCGGGTACTTACTGCCGTCGGCGTCCGCGGACAGATAGGTATAGCGGTTCGGCAGGCCGGTCCGGAAGATGTTGAACGACGGGAACTCGCCGCGAACGTCGGTTATCGGCTCGTGAATGACCTTGTCGGATTTGGTGATCCGCAGTCGCAGCAACGTCCCGCCGTAAGAACCGACCTCACTGGCCCGGTCGGTGCTCAAGCTGGAGAGCTGACCGTTGAGTTCCTCCCACGTCGAGTCGTAGTGCACCAGCTCCACGATGGTGTCGGTGCCGTCCTCGTAGGTATTGGCCAGGTGCAGGTGCAGCAGCGGATCGGTGTGCAGCACTCGTGGTTTGCCGCCGTCGCGTGGCACCAGGCCGATCATGGTGCCGCGCGAGGCGTCGTACTCGATGGCGTCGATGAAGTTGCGTAGCCCGAAGCCGGCGCCCATCAGCTTGGACGTCGGGAAGATCAGCGGCGGAATCGCGAACACCAGGTGCTTGCTGGTCAGGCCCATGTCGTGGTTGAACATGGCGAAGGGCAGCTTGAGCTGGCCCAGCCGGTGCAACGTGCCCAGGCGGTCGACGCGGTAGCAGATCAGTTTCGGAAACGGCACCATCGCCAGGCCGAAGTTGAACATCTCCTTGGTGTCCGGGTCCCACTTGGGGTGCGCGGAGAACGCACCCAGCCACTTGAGCTCGCCGCCGAAATTGTGGATGCCGACGGTGTCGAGCGTGTCGGGATCGAGCTCGGTGGGCGGGCCGCCTTCCCACAGGGCCAGCAGCTTGCCGGCGTGCATCACCACGCTGGTGTTGGCCACGTTGGCCGGAAACCGCAGCGCATTGGTGAGCACTCCACCGGGCCGCATGGTGCCCAGCGCCCGATAGGGCGCACCGCGGGAGGTCAACGATTTGCGGTAATGCTTGGTCCGCACATACCTGTTGCGGTAATGCACCGACCCGTCGGCGATGGAGAACAGCGACAGCATTCCGTCGCCGTCGAACAGGTGACCCAGCGCCTGTCCGCCGGCGTCGAGCTTGCCGGCACCGTTGCGGTACAGGGTGCCCTGCAGCGCCTCGGGCAGTGCGCCGTCGTAATCGTCGATGGTGTAGTCGTATTCGTCGTAGAGCGGGGTGTACGCGGCGAAGTCGGCGCCGGCAGTGTTGGTCACAATCGCTCCTATCTGGTGGGGTGGCTCGCGGCGGCGAACAGCTTCTCGCAGGCGGCCTTGCCGGCCATCAGGCACGAATGTTCTTGTGCCGTAACCGTCGCCGTGGCGGTGTGCATCGCCGCATACACCAGGGCGCAGTCGCCCACTCGGGCCAGCACGGAACGCATGATCCAATCGTCGCGCAGGGCAGTGATCTTGCCAATCATGGCAACTCGACTTTTGAGAACTTCCATCGGCCGGCGCAGGTTCCTCGGTGCGAGCGGGTGTGTGACCAAGGCTACCGCCGCCAGCCGATGTGATGATCGTAACTTAGGTTAGGCAACCCTACTAATTACTCGCGATAGGTGCTAAAGCTTATGGGGTTCCTGTTCAGCCCATACGTCCTTATTGGCGATGGCACAGAAAGCTCGAGGAGACGATATGCGAACAGCGTTTCGCCCGGTTTCGCCCCTGATCGCCGCCGTGGCGGTGCTCGGCGCCGGGCTGGCTAACGTAGAGCCGCTCAGGCCGGCTTCAGTGGAGGTGCAGCGACTCGCCGCGCAGCTGGTTGCCGATTCGACACCGAGTTTCAGCGACTCGACCACCGTGGACTGGTCCCAAATGCTGAGCGCCGCGAAAGGGAACGTCGACGGGCTGTGGGACCGTTTCGAGGCGCACCCGTTTGCGGACCTGACTGCCTGGTCGCACATTGAAGGCGGTTACGCCGACATGATCAAGGATGAGATCGGGCAGTCGCTGGCCGGTGTCCAGGGCATCTGGAGCGGCGACGGCTACGCGCTCGGCCTGGAGCACGTGTTGCCGCAGGTAGCCGACATGCTTCACAACGGTGACGCGTTCGGCGCGTACAGCCTGGTCAACGCGGAATTCCTGTACGACTTGCTCAACGTCACCGCGCCGTTCTTCGACCGGGTCGAATTCTGGGGTAGCGGTGAATTCATTGCGGGCGCATCGGGTATCCCCGCCGATTTCCTCCACCACATGGGTGACGCCGCTCATGTCTTCGCCGACTACATGCTGTGGGCCGGGCTGGCCAACGCGGTACTGGCGCCCGCTATCGGCGCGATATTTCAGACTATCCAGACCGCCGATGGCATCAACGACCTGTTCCAGGCTGGTGACACCACCGGCGCGTTGACTGCGTTGACGAATTTGCCTGCGACCGTAGCGAACGCGTTCCTCAACGGCTACGCCCCTCCGGCCGGTGGCGAGGAAGGCACGTTCACCGGCCTGCTCACCGCCGGCGGCATCTTTGACCAGCTGTTTGTCACCATCCCGCAGCAGGTCGCCGACGCGCTGAACGCTACTGCCGGTGACGCTGGCGATGCGGCGGCGACAGTCGATCCAACGGTCGGGCTGGACGCTCTCTGGGGCTTGCTGAGCTGATCCGACTCATTCCCAGGTCGGCAGCAGTCCGGCGGCGTGGATGTCGGCCAACGAGGGTGCTTGCGCGTCCCGCTCGGAGAGCACCAGCGGGTAATCGCCTGGCCAGTCGATGCCGATCGCCGGGTCGGTGGCGCAGATGGTGTGCTCGCGCTGCGGGTCGTATTCGGCCGAGCACAGATACATCACCGTTGAATTATCTTGCAGCGCAAGGAATCCATGCGCCAGACCAGCTGCGAGATACACCGACCTACGGCCGAGGGTGTCCAACAGCACCGCATCCCAGCGGCCGTAGGTCGGTGAGCCGACCCGGACGTCGACCACGACGTCGAACACCGATCCCGACACGCAGGTGACGTATTTGGCCTGCCCGGGCGACATTTGGGCGAAATGCAGGCCGCGCAGCACCCCGGCGCTCGACACCGAGCAGTTGGCCTGACGCAGATCGAAACGGTGCCCGGCGAACTCGGTGAACTCCCGGTCGGTGAACCATTCGAAGAACATGCCGCGGGCATCGGTGTGCTGGGTCGGGGTGAGCTCCCATGCCCCCGGAATGGTCAGCTCACGCGCGTCCACGTCAGCGTCCCAGCGTCGCGTAGCGGGCCTCGGCGGCCTCTTTCAATGGGGCCCACCAGGATTCGTTGGCGCGGTACCAGTCGATGGTGTCGCGCAGGCCGGCCTCGAAGTCGGTGTGTTCTGGCCTCCAGTCCAGTTCGTGGCGCAACGCCGACGGGTCGATCGCGTAGCGCAGGTCGTGACCGGGTCGGTCGGCGACGTGGTCGAAGTCGTCGGGGTCGTGGTCCATCAGCCGCAGGATGGTCTGCAGCACGCTGCGGTTATCGCGCTCCCCGTCGGCGCCGATCAGATAAGTGCGGCCGATCTGGCCGCCGGTCATGATCTGCCGGACGGCGCTGTTGTGGTCGTCGACATGGATCCAGTCGCGGACGTTGGCGCCGCTGCCGTACAGCTTGGCCCGGCGACCGGTGAGCAGGTTGGTGATCTGGCGCGGGATGAACTTCTCCACGTGCTGATACGGCCCGTAGTTGTTGGAGCAGTTCGAGATCGTCGCGCGCACTCCATAGGAGCGCACCCAGGAGTGCACCAGTAGGTCGGCGGCGGCCTTGGTCGATGAGTACGGACTGGACGGGTGATAGGGCGTCGTCTCGGTGAACCGGCGCGGGTCGTCGAGGGCCAAGTCGCCGTAGACCTCGTCAGTGGAGATGTGGTGCAGCCGTACCCCATGGGCGCGCACCGCCTCCAGCACGGTGAAGGTGCCGATCACGTTGGATCGCAGGAACGGTTCCGGGTCGGCGAGCGCGTTGTCTACGTGGGTTTCGGCGGCGAAGTGCACCACCGCGTCGGTCTCGGGATCCAGCCCGGCAACCAGCTCGGTGACCAGCGCGGCACCGGTGACGTCGCCCTGTACCAGCCGGATTCGATCAGCGACGTCGTCGAGGGATTCGCGGCTGCCGGCGTAGGTCAACGCGTCCAGCACGGTGATCGCGGTGCCGGGGCGCTGCGCGAGCGTGCTGTGCACGAAGTTGGCGCCGATGAACCCGGCGCCACCGGTGACCAGCAGATGCATGGGGCCAACCCTAACGGTGGCACCAGCGGTGTAGTGCCCGCCAGCGGGAAATCCACGACGCCGACCAGCGTGTCGGGCTGTTGCGAAATTGGTGGGCGGGTTGTTGGGTGTCGGTTTCGGTGGCTGGT
>CAXYUC010000192.1:0-7633 GCA_964292075.1 uncultured Mycolicibacter sp. | reverse complement strand
AGCCCACCCCGCAGGGCAAGCCAACTCAGATGTCACCTATTCATGCAGCAGACCCTGTCGCACGTCGGACTCACGCAGCGGACACCTGGCGCACTGGACAGCGGCGTCGGCCCAGCCACGAGATCGAGCCGACCTCGGCGTCGCGGGCACCGATTTGCTCGAGCGGTCGGCGTAGCGACAACCGCGACAGTGGGCGCGTTGGCGACGGCAGCGGTAGTCCCGCAGGCTGCGGCAGCGCCGGCCCTGACCACTCCCGTGAGACTGCTGTCGGATTCGCTGCAGAGTGCGATCAACGAAATACTGAACGCGCAGCAACAAGTCGCCACCAGTGTTAGTGCTCTGCCATGGGTGACGCCGTATGACGTAGCGCACCAACTGGGGCCGTATACGCAAATGGTGGCCAACACCATGCTCGCCAGCATCCTGAACATGGAGAACGCCAGCCGCGGCTTCGACTCGAATGGCCAGATAGCTCCGACCCCGTGGGGTGCGCCCGCCGCCGATCCGCTGCAAATGCAGAACTTTGCGAGTGCCGACAACATCTACTTCGGGCTTGCCACCGGGGATAAGACCTGGATTATCACCGTCTACCCCGGCCACGGCACCCAGGACATGCTTTTCTCGCCGATGGTCGGTGACGGTGTCACGACTAGTTACTTGACGGCCAGAACCGATGACTTTGCCGGATTCACGCCCAATGCCGATGGCAGTTACACCATTATTCTGAGTCCCACTGAGCACGCCGGCAACTGGGTCGATACGCAAGGCTCCGTCTCAACGCTTATCCGTGACACTGTCGGCGACTGGGGGTTGATGCACAACACCCTGCGCGTCCAGGAAGTCGGTGCTTCCGGATACACCATGCCGGTGTTGTCGACCGACAACATCACGTCAATTCTGCAGACCCTTGGCGCCAACTTCGTTTACCAGAACTCGACACCGACCTATATTGGGCTGGCGAATGCGATGGCGCAGATCCCGTTCAACATGGTGACAACGCCCGCGCCGTCTCAGCCAGGAGTCATCGGGCCTGCGGTCGTCGGCCAAATCAACAGCATGGGCCGCTTTCAGCTTGAGCCCGACCAGGCTCTCATCCTCAAAGTGGCCGACGTTCCCGGCCGCTACAGCAGTGCGGAGATCGGTTCCGCATTGAACAACGTCGGCTCGCAGCCAGGGTGGGCGACCAGCGTCGGGCAGATCAACGGCGCCCAGGCTTTCCATAGTTCCGATGGTTACACCTACTACGTCATCAGCGCGAAGGACCCTGGCGTCGCGAACTGGCTTGATACCAATGGCGCTGCCAACGGGGACATTGCCTTGCGGTGGCAGGGCGCGGAGGTCAGCTCCATCCCCCGACCGACGTTCGAAGTGGTGTCCATCAACGACATCAAAAACTACCTGCCGGATGACACCCCCACCGTCACCCTCGCCGAACGCGCTGTCGAAATCCAAAATCACTTGCTGGAATACGGCTACAAGATCAACCAATACCACGACAGCGGATGGGTGACACAGAACCTCGAGATCGATCAGATCAAGGCCGCGATCGGTGCCGAGCAATTCGACTCGATATTCGGCACTCAATTAAACGTGCCGTCGGTACTGGACCGGATGCTGGACCCGATGCTGATGGCCGACCCAACGACGGTCATTCACGACCTACTGACCAACAATCCCGGCGATATGTTGTCGGCGATCGTGCAGAATTTCCCCACGCTGCTGCAGGACATCCAGATGCCCGCGGTTCTGGCGGCGCTGAGACTGTCCATGCTGGTGGATTCAGGACTTCCCGGCCTGGCAACAGGACTGGGAACGTGGTTGGAGTCGACGTTCGCCGACCCGGCCACCAGCATTACCGCCGGTCTACTCAACGCGCGCGACGACCTGAGCGTCGTGATAATGAACGCGGACAAATACTCACCGCTGTCATTTGGCGATCTCTCGTTGGTGTCTGATCGACTGTCCGATCTGCACGAGTCTGTATCGAATATGCTGGCCGCGGGGTTCGCGCATGCCTTGGGTCTTGGCGATAGCAGCGCGGTATTCGATTTTGGCGGCGGCACCGCACTGGCCGGTCTGGATCTCTGGTGAGGTCCAGCCGGTGATGGTCGGAACCGGTCCTGACCGGCCGGTGACGACGAGGTTTGCTCCACGAATAGGCGACATCGAGCCTGTCTCCGCAGATCAACTCGCACCCAACGGCCGATCTGCGGAGCGCCTAACCCGTTGCCGCACTGGCCGGTTCTTGCGCGCGCAGAAACACCGCGGTGTAGCCGAACAGGATCACCGCGGTGGCCACCAGCAGCAGCAGTCCCACCGCGTAGCTGTTGCGTGCCGGATCGTAGGTAGCGCCCATCACCAAGGGCGGGAAGTAGCCGCCCAGCCCGCCGACCGCGGCAACAATCCCGGTGACCGAGCCGACCGAACCGGCCGGAGCACGCCGGGACACCCAGGCGAACACCCCGCCGGTGCCGATGCCGAGCGCGACGGCCAGTGGCAGGAAGGTCAGGCCCGACCAGATATCGGCCGGCGGTTTGAACACCGAGATCAGCGTCTGCACCGCGATACCGGCCAGCGAGGCCAACACGACGTACTTGGGCGCGATGTGATCGGCCAGCGTTCCGCCGAGCAGCCGGGCCAGCACTGCCGCCAGCGCGAACGCCGCGGTGCGCTCCCCGGCGCCGACCGCGGAGAAATCGTAGACCGTCTTGATGTAGATGGGCAGGTAGCTGCAGAAGGCCACGAAGCCGCCGAAGACCAGCCCGTACAGCAGCGACATCTCCCACGTCACCCGCAACCGTGCGGCGGCCTTGAGCTTCGGCAGCGCCGGGGTGGTGTTGGGCACGAAGCGCGGGCCGTTGTGCATCAGCACCACACACAGCAGCGCCGAGATCGCCAGGGCCGCCGCAACAATGGCATGGGTGGCGAACAGCCCGAACCACCTCACGAACCGCGGGGTGAAGAACGCCGAGACCGCGGTACCGACCATGCCCATGCCGAACACTCCGGTGGCGAAGCCGCGGCGCTGCGGGGCAAACCAGTTGTTGGCGAACGGGATTCCGATAGCAAAGACGGTGCCGGCCGCTCCGAGGAAGAACCCCGCCACCAGCAGCAGCGGGTAGGAACCGATCTTTGCCGCGTACCCGACCACCAGCACCGGGAGAATCGAGGCCAGCGAGACCCCGATGAACATGGTGCGGCCCCCGAAGCGGTCGGTCATCGGTCCGGTGGCGATCCGGCCCAGCGCCCCGACCAGGATCGGGGTGGCCACCATCACCGCTTGGGCCGTGGTGCTCAACTTCATCGCCGCGGCGTACTGCGTCGACAGCGGCCCGATCAAGGTCCACGCCCAGAAGCAGATGACCGAGACCCCGGTGGCCAGGAACAGGTTGACGAACTGCGGTGCCCTGGTTTCGGGGTTGGCAATAACCGTCATTCGGCTATGTAAACACGCTGGCGGAGGCCGCGTGGGCTAACGCCGCTCCTCTTAACCGCTCCACCTACCTGGGGCGGTCAGTCTCAGAACTCCCAGTCCTCGTCTTCGGTGACGACGGCTTTGCCGATGACGTACGACGATCCGGAACCGGAGAAGAAGTCGTGGTTCTCGTCGGCGTTGGGCGACAGCGCCGACAGGATCGCCGGGTTCACGTCGGTCTCTTCGCGCGGGAACAGCGCCTCGTAGCCGAGGTTCATCAACGCCTTGTTGGCGTTGTAGCGCAGGAACTTCTTGACGTCCTCGGTCAGACCGACATCGTCGTACAGGTCCTGGGTGTACTCGACCTCGTTCTCGTAGAGCTCGTAGAGCAGGTCGTAGGTGTACTCCTTGAGTTCACCCTGCTTGGCCTCGTCGACCAGGGCCAGTCCGCGCTGATACTTGTAGCCGATGTAGTAGCCGTGCACCGCCTCGTCGCGGATGATCAGCCGGATCATGTCGGCGGTGTTGGTCAGCTTGGCCCGGCTCGACCAGTACATCGGCAGGTAGAAGCCGGAGTAGAACAGGAAGCTCTCCAGCAGCGTGGACGCCACCTTGCGCTTGAGCGGCTCGTCACCCCGGTAGTACTGCATGACGATCTCGGCCTTGCGCTGCAGGTTGGGGTTCTCCTCCGACCAGCGGAACGCATCGTCGATCTCACTGGTCGAACACAGCGTGGAGAAGATCTGGCTGTAGCTCTTGGCGTGCACCGACTCCATGAACGCGATGTTGGTGTAGACCGCCTGCTCGTGCGGGGTCAGCGAGTCGGGAATCAGGCTGACCGCCCCGACGGTGCCCTGGATGGTGTCCAGCAACGTCAGCCCGGTGAACACCCGCATCGTGAGTTGCTTCTCGTGATCGGTCAGGGTCCCCCACGACGGCAGGTCGTTGGAGACCGGCACCTTCTCCGGCAGCCAGAAATTGCCGGTCAGGCGGTCCCATACCTCGGCGTCCTTGTCGTCTTGCACCCGGTTCCAGTTGATCGCCGAAGTGCGGTCGATCAGCTTTATGTTCTCGGCCACCAGAACCCCATTTCACCCGCCGAAATCTAGGTCTTCGACACTACCCCTGGGGGCCGACAACCCGCGCCAACACAAGAAGTTGTGGTCTGCGTGTCGTGTCAGCCCACGCCGGAAAATCGGTACTCGCCCGCCCGCAACGAGCGGGTGGACTGCCAGTACTGCCAGGTCATGCCACTCCACAAAGTCCGGTTCACACCGTGCTCGTCGAGATACCAGCTGTTGCAGCCGCCGGTGATCCACACCGAGCCGGCGAGCTTGTCCTGCAACTCGGCGTTGTAGCGGTCCTGGGCGGCACGGCTGGGCGCCAACGCCTGCGCACCGGCTTGGTCGGCCGCGGCGATCGCCTTGGCAACGTAGCGGATCTGCGACTCGATCATGAACACCACCGAGGTGTGGCCGAGCGCGGTGTTGGGGCCGAGCAGGAAGAACAGGTTGGGCATGTCGGCCACGGCGATGCCGCGGTGCGCCTGGACCCCTTCACGGTTCCAGCGCTCGACCAGATCCTCACCATTGGGACCCGTAATGCCGACGTAGGTGTAGGAGTCGGTGACATGGAATCCGGTGGCGTAGATGATGACGTCGGCCGCGTGTTCCACGTTGTCGGCGGTGACGATGCCGTCCGGGGTGATGCGGGTGATCCGGTCGGTCACCAGGGTCGTCTTCGGATCGGCCACCGCACGGTAGTAGTTGTTGCCGGAGTACAGGATTCGCTTGCATCCGGCCCGGTACTGCGGAGTCAGCTTGCGGCGCAGCGCTTTGTCCCGGACCTGTCGACGAATGTTGAGCTTGCCGGCGGCCTCGATCAGACGCAGTAGGCCGGGGCGCTTGGTCATCGCGAATCCGACACCCTCGAGCGCCCAGTAGATGGCCGCCCGCACCGACAGGCGCAGTCCGGGCACAATCGCGAAGGCTTGGCGTACCGCGTTGGGCAGCGGCTGATGTGGCACCGGTACCACCCATGGTGGAGTGCGCTGAAAGAGCTGCAATTCGGCCACCTGGTCGACGATCGCGGGCACGATCTGGATTGCACTGGCCCCGGTTCCGATCACCGCGACGCGCTTACCGGTCAGGTCCACGCTGTGGTCCCACTGCGCGGAGTGGAATGCGGCACCGGCGAATTCGTCGATTCCCTCGATGTCGGGCAGGCGTGGGATATGCAGGCCACCGACGCCGGAAATCAGGAACTGGGCCACATATTCGCCGCCGTCCTCGGTGAACACATGCCAGCGGAATTCGTCGTCGTTCCAGTGCGCACGGGTCACCTTCGAGCCGAATCGGATCTGGCGACGCAGGCCGTACTTGTCGGTGACGTCCTTGAGGTAGTCCAGGATCTCCGGCTGCGGGGAGAACAGTCGACTCCAGGTGGCCTTCGGCTCGAAGGAGAACGAATAGAGGTGCGACGGCACGTCGCAGGCGCAGCCCGGGTAGGTGTTGTCCCGCCACGTCCCGCCGATCTCGTCGGCCTTCTCCAGGATGAGGAACTCCACACCCTGCTGCTGCAGCGCAATGCCCATGCCCAGGCCGGAAAACCCGGTCCCGATGATGAGTGCCCGGGTGTGTACCGGCGCCTGGCGCCCGGTGTCCTCGGCAGTGGGATCGGTCAGCGTCATCGCTTATCCCTCCCTTGTGGGTCTTGATGTTCAGTGTGTTTGCCGGGCTTGAGTCCGTCAACGGCGCCGCACCTCTTCTGCCACGATGGTCGCGGGCGTGATCAATCAGGGGCTAATCATCCCCAACGCCATCGTCGCGGCGATCCACCAAGTGCTGCCGGAGCCGCTACAGCAGGCGTTCACCGCACTGTCCGACTTCATCACGGCGACCACGACCCAATTCCTGGAGGCCACCAAACCCCTGGCCCTGGACGCCATCAGCGCGTTGCTCGACCTCGGGCTCTAACGGCCCGCCCGGCTCAGCCGAACAGGCCCGCCAATTCGGCCTGAATCTGGGACGTTGCGTGCATGATTCCGATCAACTCGAAGCCCGCCGCCAGGCATTTGTGTGTTTCATTCAGCTGTATACGGCATGTATCAGGTTGTGCGGCGTGATTCAGGCGGATCGCTGATCAGGCGACCGGTCGACGCCGGACCGCCGACTGGATCGGCTGGTCGGGGTCCATCACGATGCCGAGGTTCTGGGCGGTGCCACCGACGACGCTGATCATGATCGTCGTCAGGTAGTCCACGAACGTGTCACGGGGCATGCGCCGCGGGCTGTCCAATTCCGGGCCCAGCCACCAATCGGTGGCCGAGGTAGCGCTACCGAAAGCCGCGAATGCGGCCAGATCCAGCGCCCCGCGGTTGAGCTCCAGGTCCTGTAGTTCGTTGTTGATCATCTCGGCCATCGCCAGGGTGATGGTCCGGCCTTCGTTGAGTGCCCGCATCCTCGACTCCGACTGCGCGCGGGCCCGGCCCTGGATGAAGAACCGCAGCACATTGGGGTGCTCGTCGACCAGGGCGACGTACTCTTCGACGCTGCGCTGGACGATGTCGCGCAGCGAGTTGGTGGCGACGTCGATGGAGGCGAAGATCGCCGTCCACAGGTCGTCGCGCAGCCGAGCCCCGACCGCCTCGAACAGGTCGTCCTTGTCGGCAAAATGCCGGTAAATCTTGGGCTTGGCGGTGCCGGCTTCCTCGGCGATCTCGCGCACGCTGACTTCGGGGCCAAGCCGGTCGATGGACCGGAAGGCGGCGTCGACGATCTCGCGGCGGACCTTCTTGCGGTGTTCGCGCCAACGCTCGCTGCGCGCGTCGACTTTCTGCCCACCGTTTTCGGTCGGCTTGGGTCTCGTCGTTCCGCGCACGTCAAGCACCTTACAGCGTTGCCGTCGCTGACCTGGGCAGACCGGCCGTCGGCTACCATCGCCGCTGTGGTGCAGCGATTCGACCTTGCAGTTGTCGGCGGAGGTCCAGCAGGGTCAGCGGCCGCCTGGCAAGCCAGGCAGGCCGGCGCGAGCGTGGTGGTCTTGGACAAGGCGGAGTTCCCGCGGGACAAGCCCTGCGGTGACGGACTGACCGCGCGCGCGGTCAGCTACCTGCAGAAAATGGGCCTGGCCGAGCAGGTGGGCAAGTTCCACCGGGTCAACCGGGTGAAGGTGTTCAGCCCGAGCGAGTGGGGGATGGCGTTTCCGCGCCGACCCGGC
>CAXYUC010000191.1:0-7779 GCA_964292075.1 uncultured Mycolicibacter sp. | reverse complement strand
ATCGGCCCCGCCCCACCCCGGAACAGGCGGACCAGCAGCATCACACCTAAGACCGCCCGGACGGCCACCAGCCAGGGCGGCAAGCCCGCCGCGTCGTCATGGTCTGCGCGGCGGTAGCCACCCAGCCAATAGGCCAGGGCGGCCACCGCCGCGAGCAATAGCACCATCATCATGACCGGATCAGCGCGGCGGTTCGGGCGATACCGGGGTCCCCGCAGAAGCTGGTGGCCCCCACCCGGCAGACGGCGGCGCTCCCCGTCCGGGGTGCGCCGGCGCTGCCCACCCTGGAGGCGGCGGCCCTCCCCACCCCGGAGGAGGCGGCGGCGGCCCCCACCCCGGAGGCGGCGGCCCTCCCCACTCTGGCGGCGGCGGCCCCCACCCCGGAGGAGGCGGCGGTCCTGGCGGCAACGGAGGAGGCGGCGGTGCCGGCCAAAGAGGGGCCGCGAACGACGTTGGGACAGGGGCCAACCGGCCAGGGCCACCCACGGCAAACAGCCCGGGACAGCTCGCGGCTACAAGGCCACCGATGATCAGGCCGCCGACACCGGCGACGACCGGGGCGAACCACGGGCGATTGGTCACCCGCCGCACCGGCTTGTCGGGAGTGGGCGTCAGGCTAGGGGTCGAGGTAGGGCTAGGGGCTTCGATGTCTTCCGATTCAGTCATGGTGTCCTCCGTGCGTCATGCACTGCTGAAGTACCAAGGTTTGTCCTGGCCCTACCAACGTTGCTACGCAATGCTGAAACCCAGCTGAAAACATGGACCAGGACCCCGTTTGCTCAGCTCTGCTTCAGTGATCGGGCGGTCACAATGGCAAGGTGCACAACAGCGCACCCAGGGTGCTGGTGGTTGAGGACTCCGACGCGATCCGCGAGACCGTGGTAGCGGCGCTCGCGGACGCCGGATTCGTCAGCGGCGGACGAGTCGACGGCCGCGGCCTGGAGGACGTGCTGCCGGCGTTCCGCCCGGACTTGGTGGTGCTCGACGTGATGCTGCCAGGCCGGGACGGGTTCGCCCTGATCGATGTGGTGCGCGGCTACGGTGACACCGGAATCATCCTGCTCACCGCCAAAGACGCACTCGAGGACCGGCTGCGCGGGCTGGACACCGGCGCGGACGACTATGTGGTCAAGCCCTTCGAATTGGCCGAACTGCTGTCCCGTGTCGCAGCGGTGCTGCGACGACGCGGGCGGGTGCCGTCTGCTATGCAGATCGGCGACTTGATGGTCGACATGGAGGCCGGGGTGGTGAGCCGTGGCGGTGCCGTACTGCAGCTGACCGGCACCGAACTCAAGCTGCTCGGCTACCTCGCCGAGCAGCGTGGCCGGACCGTGAGCAAGGATCTGATTCTGGCGGCGGTGTGGGGCTACGACGCCTACGACGCCAACCTCGTCGAGGTGTATGTCAGCGGGCTGCGCCGCAAATTGGAGGCCCACGGACCGCGAATGCTGTACACCGTCCGCGGCATCGGCTACCGGCTGGCAGCAGCCCGCCCATGACCACACCCACACCATCGCTGCGCCGGCGGGCAACGCTGGCCACCGTCGGCGTGATCGCGGCACTGGTGGCCGTGCTGGGCGTGTCCGCCGACCAGCTGGTGGGCGCACAACTCAACCGTGACCTGCGGGCTCGGCTGGACGCCACGGCTGTTCGCGCTACCAATCTCGTCGACGCCGGGGTAAGTCCAGCCGCCCTCGTCGCCCAGTTGCAGGGCCAAGATATCCGCATACAGGTGGTCAGTCGGGACGGCACCGCCTACGGCGACCTGGCCCTCAGGCCCGCGCCACCGCCGCCACCTCCCCCGCCCGGCTGGCCGCCACCACCACCTCCCCCGCCCGGCTGGCTAGCGCCACCGCCGCCACCTCCGCCGCCCGGCTGGCTAGCGCCACCGCCGCCACCTCCGCCCGGCTGGCCACCGCCACCACCGCCACCTCCCCCGCCCGGCTGGCCACCGCCGCCACCCCCGCCGCCGGCACCACTGCCCGGCGAGTGGACCAGCACCACGATGACCCGCCTGCTGCCCGACGGTTCGACACTCACCCTGGTGGCAGACACCTCGGGAATCAGCGCGCGCCGCGCGGAGCTGCGCTACGACCTGCTGATCGGCGGCACACTCGGTCTCGGGTTGGTCGCATTGCTCGTCGGCCTCGCCGCCGCCCGGGCACTTGCCCCCTTGCAGCGAATGACCACGACGGCGCAGCTGATCGCCCACGGCGACCGGGGACGTCGACTGCGCCCGGATCGGCCGGAAACCGAGTTAGGGCAGGCCGCCGCGGCGTTCGACAGCATGCTCGACGCCCTGGAGACCGCCGAGAGCGACGCACGCCAAGCCGCAGACGCGGCGCAGCGAGCCGAGGCCAATACCCGCCGTTTCCTCTCCGACGCCGCGCACGAGTTGCGCACCCCGATCGCCGGGATCCAGGCCCTGGCCCAGCAACTCGCCGCCGACACCGGAAGCGCCGCTCGTAGGCGTCGATTCGCGACGCTGCTGGCGGGCGAAACCCGCCGCGCCGCTCGGCTGGTCGCCGACCTGCTCGATATCGCCCGCATTGACGCCGGCACGACACTGCGCTGCGAGGAGATGGACCTGGTCGAGATCGCGGCCGCCGAAGTCGACCGAGCCGCCATGCTGGCACCCAACCTGACCGTGCGCCTCAGCGGGGACGGTCAGACACTGCCGGTCCATGCCGACCCGCAGCGCATTGCGCAGATCCTGTCCAACCTGCTGGACAACGCCTGTCGGCACACCCCCGATGGCGGCGAGATCACCGTGCACACCGCCGCCCGCGAACACAACGCCGAGGTAACCGTCACCGACACCGGCCCGGGCATCCCGGACTCCGAGCGCGAGCGGGTGTTCGACCGGCTAGTGCGCCTCGACAACGCCCGCAACCGCGACTCCGGGGGCGCCGGCCTCGGCCTGTCGATCGCCAGGGCACTGGCGCAGGCGCATCACGGCAGCCTCAAGTGTCTGTCCCGGCAAGCCGGTGCGGCGTTCCGGCTCAGTCTGCCGTTGGCCCCCGGGGAAAGCCAGCAGGATCGCTATGGCCGGTAAACCGTCGGCTACCAGAAGCTTCAGGCCCGGTATTCCACCGCGCCGTCATCAAGTACCACCCGCGGGTTAGCGCCGTCGGGACCGGCCGCCTCGGTGCGAAACACCGCCTTACCCGGCTCGGTCCGCCAGATCAAGGTGGTCAGTGTCTCCCCCGGGAACACCGGGTCGGTGAACCGCGCCGAGATGGCGCTGACCCGGCTGGCGTCACCGCCGCCGAGTTCGGCGACCAGCGCACGGCCGGCGAAACCATAGGTGCACAGCCCGTGCAGGATCGGCTTGGGGAAGCCGGCCAATGTGGTGGCGAACCACGGGTCGCTGTGCAGCGGGTTGCGGTCGCCGGAGAGCCGATACAGCAGCGCTTGATCCTCCCGGGTCGCATACCCGACGCGGGAATCCGGTTCGGAGTCGGGGATCTGGGGCGCGACCGCCCGTTGCCCGGGCTCCCCGCCGAAGCCGCCGGCCTTGCGGATGACCAGGGTGGTCAGCGTCTCGACGACCAGTTCGGAAGTCTTGGCATCGGTGCCGCGCGCCCGCAGCATCACGACGGCGTTCTTACCCTCACCCTTGTCCTGGATGTCGGCAACCTCGGCCACCACCTGCAGCCTTCCCGCGGGCGGCAGCGGCGCGAACAGCCGCACCTCTTGGGAACCGTGCAGCAGCAACGCCGGATTGAATGTGCCGATCTTGCCGACGGCCGCAAAGCCCATGCAGCAGATGACGGCATAGGTGGGCAACACCTGCTGCGGGGTGTCATGGCTGTTCTCGGTGGTGAACGCCAGATCAGCTGTTCCGGCGCCGACCCCGAGCGCATAGAGCATGGTGTCGCGGTCGGTCCATTCGAACAGCATCGGGTCGGCGGTCGCGCCAATCGCCGTCGGGTCCAGTGCCACGGATTCTCCTTCACCTCGGACGAATTGGCCCCCACCATTTCAGCAGAACCGGTCCCGTCGGCGCCATCGACACGGCAGGCTGTCGACATGGGGAAGCGCATCTGGAACCGCACCGGCACCCTGTTCGCACTGTTGGCGGCGGCGCTGGCCGCAGTCCTGGTACTGAGCGGCTGTTCGGGGACACCACACCCGCGCAACATCACCCTGGCGCTGATTCGGCACGCCGAATCGGAAAGCAACGCCGCCGGGATCGTCGACACCTCGGTGCCCGGCCCGGGGCTGACCGACAAGGGCCGCGTTCAGGCCCAGGAGATCGCAAACCAGCTCTCGCGCAACCACTACGACGGCGTGTACGCCTCCTCGATGCTGCGCGCCCAGCAGACCGCCGCCCCGCTGGCGCGCGAACTGGGCCGTCAGGTGCAGGTCCTGCCCGGCCTGCGGGAGATCAGCGCCGGCTGGTTCGGCGACAAGCCCGGCTCCATGGTCGATACGGCGTATCTGCTGGCCCCGCTGGCCTGGATTCACGGTGAGCGGACCGCGGCCATCCCCGGCTCGATCGACGGCAACCAGTTCAACGACGAGTTCGGCGCCGCGGTCCAGCAGATCTACGACTCCGGCGACGCCAACCCGGTGGCGTTCGCGCACGGGGCGTCGATCATGACCTGGACGCTGATGAACGTCAAGAATCCCCGCGACGAGCTGTTGCTGGACCACCCGCTGCCCAACCTCGGCAAGGTGGTGCTCACCGGCAACCCGGCCACCGGCTGGAAACTGGTGGACTGGGACGGAATTCGCGCGTTCTGACGTCGGCTGCCGCTGTTCGACCGCTGGCGGTTTTCGTCGTGATGCCGACGTTCTACGCGATCAATATCCCGGGCATGACCCGGCGAGACTCAACTCACCATTGACGTAGCCGACCCGAGCGACCACCATGGCCGCATGCGTTATGTCGTTACCGGCGGTACCGGGTTTATTGGCCGGCGGGCGGTGGCCCGAATTCTGGAGACCAGGCCGGAGGCGCAGGTGTGGGTGCTGGTGCGCCGCGCCTCGCTGGGCCGCTTCGAAGCTCTCGCCTCGCACCACGGCCAGGCGTGGGGCGAGCGGGTCAAACCGCTGGTCGGCGACCTGACAGCGGAGAATCTCGGGCTGACCGACACGGCGATCGCCGAACTCGGCGACGTCGATCACGTGCTGCACTGTGCGGCCATCTACGACATCACCGCCGGCGCGGCCGAACAGCAGGCAGCCAATGTCGAGGGCACTCGCGCGGTGATCGGGCTGGCGAAGCGGCTCGACGCCACCTTGTCGCACGTGTCGTCGATCGCGGTGGCCGGCGACTTCGCCGGCGAGTTCACCGAGGACGACTTCGACATCGGCCAAGAGCTGCCGACCCCGTATCACCAGACCAAGTTCGAGGCCGAAGCGCTGGTGCGCTCGGCACCGGGACTGCGCTACCGGGTGTACCGCCCGGCGGTGGTGGTGGGCGATTCCCGCACCGGCGAGATGGACAAGATCGACGGGCCGTACTACTTCTTCCCGCTGCTGGCCAAGCTGGCGGCACTACCCCGGCTCACCCCGATGGCGGTGCCCCACACCGGACGCACCAACGTCGTTCCGGTCGACTACGTCGTCGATGCGCTGGTCGAGTTGATGCACGCCGACGGGTACCCCTCCTGGGATGGGCGCACCTTCCACCTCACCGCGCCGCGATCCATCGGGCTGCCCGACATCTACCGGGCCGTCGCGGCCGAGGCCGGGCTTCCGCCGCTGCGCGCCACGCTGCCCGGCGCCATGGCGGCCCCGGTGCTCAACGTCCGCGGACGTGCCCGGGTGTGGCGCAACATGATCGCCACCCAGCTGGGTCTGCCCGCCGAGGTGCTCGACCTGGTAAACCTGCGGCCGACATTCGTCGCCGACGCCACCCGCGCCGCGCTGGCCGACAGCGTCCAGCTTCCCGAGTTCGCCGACTACGCGCCGGGGCTGTGGCGGTATTGGGCGCAGCATCTGGATCCCGACCGCGCCCGCCGCGACGATCCGTCCGGGCCCCTGGTCGGCCGGCACGTCATCATCACCGGGGCGTCCAGCGGTATCGGCCGAGCCTCGGCGATCGCCGTGGCCGAGCGCGGCGGCACGGTCTTCGCGCTGGCCCGCAGCGGCTCGGCACTCGACGATCTAGTGGCCGAGATACGGGCCGGTGGCGGACAGGCATACGCATTCGGTTGCGACATCACCGATTCGGCGTCGGTGGAGCACACCGTCAAGGACATCCTGGGCCGGTTCGGGCACGTCGACTATCTGGTGAACAACGCCGGCCGGTCGATCCGCCGCTCGGTGGTCAACTCCACCGACCGGTTCCACGACTACGAACGAGTGATGGCGGTCAACTACTTCGGCGCGGTGCGCATGACGCTGGCGCTGTTGCCGCACTGGCGCGAGCGCCGGTTCGGGCACGTGGTCAACGTCTCCAGCGCCGGGGTGCAGGCCCGCAATCCCAAATACAGCGCATACCTACCGAGCAAGGCGGCACTGGACGCGTTCGCCGACGTGGTCTCCACCGAGACGCTGTCGGACCACATCACCTTCACCAACATCCATATGCCGCTGGTGGCCACTCCGATGATCACACCGTCGCGCAAGCTCAACCCGGTTCGGGCGATCAGCGCCGAGCACGCGGCGGCGATGGTGGTGCGAGGACTGGTCGAGAAGCCGGACCGGATCGACACCCCGCTGGGCACCTTGGCCGAGGCCGGCAACTACGTCACCCCCGGACTGTCGCGCCGGGTGCTGCACCAGCTGTACCTGGGCTACCCGGACTCGGCCGCGGCGCGCGGCATCGCGCCCCCTGAAGCCGCGGCAGCCGTTGAACCCGTTGCGGCACATCCGACTCGGCAGATATCACGCCGCCCGAAGCGGCCGTCGCGGGCAATCCCGCAGGTGCGGGTGCCCCGCCCGGTCAAGCGGGCGGTGCGGTTGGTGCCGGGCGTGCACTGGTGAACGCGAAGGGGTGACACCGCCGGGCTTCGGGTAGGTTCTCGCACTGAGTTCCATTGGGAGCCCGATATTTTCACTCCGAACACCCTACCTCTCTTGCGGGCTGGTTAGGTCGAGTCAAGAGGGTCAAATACCGCCGCGAGGTCTTGTGGGTCGCCACTGAGGTCTCCCGCAGAGATCGCCTGCTGGACTGTGAGCATGCCTGAGGCCAGGCCGAGTATCACCAGCGGCTCGGCGCGAAGCACGGTCTTGGGTTGTTCGTCGACCGCTGGCCAAACCTGGGTGCCTGTTGCGTCAATGCGCACTATCAAAGTTGCGCCGTCGACTTCGACACCGGCAGTAGCAGGATTCGTGGCGCGCTTGCTACCGAGTAGCGACTCAAGCGCCACCACCAGCCAATGGGGTCGGAAGCTGTCGTCCTGTGGGCCGGAAACCATGAGCGGCTTACTCCAGTTCACCAGCGCGGCAACGGTGCTTCGGAGTTCATGCCCCCAGGGAGTAAGTGCATAGGCGACGCCGTTGCTGTCGCTATCTAGCTGGCGCAGGACAACGCCAGCTTCTTCCAATTCACGCAGGCGCTCGGTCAGCAGGTTGGTGGAGATCCCGGGCAACCCAGCTTGGAGTCGCCCGTAGCGGGCGGGGCCCATGAGCAATTCACGCACGATGAGCAGACTCCACCGATTGCCCACGACATCGAGTGCGCGCGCAAGACCGCAGTACTGACCGTATAACCGCACCGGACACCACCTCCTTCTTCTTTACCCCAGGCTCAATGCCCGATCCGTATTTGGGTCTGCTGCATGAATAGGTGACATCTGAGTTGGCTTGCCCTGCGGGGTGGGC
>CAXYUC010000190.1:0-7888 GCA_964292075.1 uncultured Mycolicibacter sp. | reverse complement strand
CAGGCCAAGTGGGGGCCCCAGGGCAACGAGCCGGGCAAGGGGGATCCCTGGGCACGGGCAACCTGAGAGTCAGTACAAGCGCAAGCACTCGGGGGAGGCCGCGCGCCTCCCCTGTTGATCGCCGCGCTGGCGCCCGCCCCGGGGGCGGTGCGCGCCGTCCCGCCGCACGATCCGGGTGATCTCCACCTGCGCCGCGATCTGCTTGTTGGTGGGGATGATCTGGCCGCGGTACCGCCAGGTCATGGCGTCATGCAGGGCAGCCGGCTCGAAACGGGCCGCCGGGCCCGCTTCCTTACCGAGCCCGAGGTCGAGCATCCCGAATTGCAGGAGCTGCAACAGCATCTCGATGCCCAGGGAACCCGGCTGTACCGGGTCCTGGAAGAAGTGCGCCTTGAAGTACCACTCGCCGGGGTTGACGTCTTTGACGCCGCGCCACCGGCCCAGGCCGGCGTCGCCGCCGGTCGGCCAGCGGCCGGTGACCCGGTCGACCATCAACAGCATCGGGTCCGCCAATCGCGCTCCCGCACCGAAGAACTCGGCGGGCTGAGTGGTCAAGTCGACCAGCGGAGCCTCGCTCGGCTGCGCCAGTGCGGCACGTTGAGAGTCGGTGACCGGCAGACCCACCTGGTTCTGCAGCGCTTCGCGTTTGAAGTAGCCGAACACGGTGTCGAAGGTGTAGACCGGTCCGTCGTCGGCGGTGATCTCTCCGTCGAAGGCGACGATGATGGTGCCCGCGGCCTTGGCGAGGCTCTTCAGCTTCACCTTGATGCGCAGCGTTCCGGTCGCCGGGGTCACCTCCCGGTGCTGAGTTCCCGTGCCGTCCAGGTTGCGGAAGAACAGGTCCGCCTCACCGTCGAGCGGGCAGCCGACGTAGCTGGCCAGCCAGCCGCAGGGCTGCAGCGCCACCTCCATGAGCACCGCGTTGGGCATCGTCTCGTGGCCGCCCGCGGCGCCGTTCTCGGCGAAATACCAGGCGTCGGCGGGGACGTCGTACTCCACGACGACCTCGGCGCCGGCCTTCATCACGCCCGTCTCGCCGACCAGCTCGGAGACCCGAGACATGAAGTGATACGGCGGGCCGGGCAGCCGGGCCGCCTTGCGGGGCGAGTCGAACTTCTCGAACAGCGGCCCGAACGCCATGGACGGCTTGGCGATCGCACTGGCGAGCATCGCCTGGTAGTCGTAGCGGAATCCGTTGACCTCGGCGACCGGCTTGGGTTCGACGTAGCCTTCGAGCTCCTTGGCGCCGGAGTCCATCGGCCAGCCCGGTGACAGCTTCAGGCCCATCCGCTCGCAGTGGAAGGCGGGCAGCCCGTCGACGGTGCAGAGCAGGTCGGCGAACAAGGTGGGCTCGGGTCCGGCGATCACCTCGCGAACGAAGACTTCGTAGACCACCTCGCGCGACTGCGGGGTGACCTGACCCCGGCAGCGCAGCTTGTAGGTCTCAAAGGGAACCGGTTCAAAGCGCCAGCCGTCGCAGTCCAGCGTCATGCCCAAGGCGGTCATATAGATCGCCATGGTCTGCATGGTCGCCTCGTACATCAACGTGCCGGGCATGCACGGGTCGTTCTTGAAATGGCCGGCGAAGAAACAGTTCTCCGGCGTGACCGGTGCGACGGCCCGCAGGTAGCCACGGCCCCACGGACCACCGGTGAAGTCCAGATCGGTCACTTCGTCGACAAACAGCATGTCGCCGGCGTGGATGCTGGGGGTGCGAGTGTGGCTGCCCGCCTTCTCAAAGCCCGCACCGAACGTCTGCCAAATCTCGCCGGCGGCCAGCGCCTCCAGATCGGCGCGCTGCAGTGCGGTGCGCGACGTCTGGGCGGGAGTCACCTCCATGGGTCCGCTGACGGTCTGGTCCTCGGGGCGCCACAAGACCCCGCCGGATGCCGCCAGCTCCTCGTCGGTGAAGAAACCGGCCTGGCCGTTGCGCATCGACATCCGCTCGACACCGTCGATCGTGCAGTCGTAGTGAAAGAAGAACAGCCGCACGTCACCTTGCCGGGCGTGGCCGTCCACATGGATGTCGAAGCGCAGCGTGTCGCCGATCTCGGGCAGGCCACCCAGGTAGGTGACCTCGCAGCCCAGCAGCCGGTAGACCCGCTCGCTCTTGTTGAGCAGGTCCGCGCCCATCCAGGAGATGAGCATCAGGTCGGCCTGCCCGCTTTCGATCATGATGCCGGCGGGCATCCGGCCCTGCTGGAGCCACCAGGAGTCGGCGTTGACATCGGTTTCGGTCCACAGCGTTCCGGTGCCGTGGCGGGCCGGCTCGGCGTCGATGCCCAGCAGCCGATCCGCCAGCAGCAGTGGCGGTTCGGGCATCCGGACCTGTCGCGAGTATTGGTCCTGCTCGGCGAACGCCGGGCCGAAGATCTCGGAGATGTTCCCCGAGGAGTGCACGCGCAGCCCGTCTTTGTCGAGCTTGAGGCCCACCGGCTCACGCTTGACCGTCGGTGCCGGGATCACCTTGCCGGCAGGCTTGACGGGCTGGATTGCCCGGCTGGCGCCGGCGGGCAGGGTGACGGCAGCGGGTGCCGCGGGGGCCGCGTCGGCCGCGGTCGGCTGCGGCTCGGGTCGCGACGGCGTCGCCGCGGCTACCCCCAACGGCAGCCGGGCCAGCGACTCCGCGACGGTTGCCAGCGCCGGAGGCATCGGGAGTTGTGTTGGCATGAATTGCTCCAGTTGATCAGGGGGGTTCGTTCCTGGGGCCGTGACGCGGGGTGGCAGGTGGACCGCGGGCAGGTGCGCGGGGAAGTTGAGCCGGATGGGTTTGCCGGCGGCGTTGGCCGCTGGCGGCACCATCAGGGTCGCGGCGTCTGGCCCAGTTGCCGACGACACCAGCGTGATGTGGTCTCGCTGGTCGGCCATTCCGGTGAGTTCGACGGCGACGCGCCGTTGCTCGGACGTCCAGGTCTCACCGTCGGGCCACATTCCGAGGGCTCCATAGAGCACGCCGGCGGCCACATGCAGCAGTCCTGAGGCGGCGTGCGCGTGACCCAACAGGGCCGACAGGTTCACCGCACCAGCAGCGGTGCCCAGGTGCAGACATTCGGCGTCCACCTGCTGATCGGGGAGCAGGGTCGCGTACACCGGGTCACCGTCCCGGCGCGCATCGGCGGCACGCTTGAGCACCAGAACGACGGCGGCGTCGGCGGGTATCTGCTCGTCGGCGTGCAGTAGGGCCCGCGCCGCTGCCTGGTGCACGGGTTCGCAGCTGAGATCCACCGCCCCGACCACGGCCGCGTCGACCTCGCCGCGCCGCAATGCCCGCGCGGCCAACTCGAGGGCCGTGGTGCCCGAGAGTTGTTCCCGCGACACCGTGAAACTGGGCCCACGTAAATCGAATTGGCTGTTCAGCCGGTTCGCCACGATGTTGGGCATGGCTCCCACTACGCCCGCGGCGGTCCACCCTGCGACGACGCCGTCACGAGCTGCAGCGAGCTGGTCGGGGTCGTCGAATTCGTCCGCCAACCGCCAGCGCTGCCCGAATCGGGTGACTTCCGGGTCGCAGCCCATGCCTACGACGACGCTGGTGGTGTCCGGCGGCAAGCTCTTGATCAACTCGCCGATGCCCAGGGCCGCACCGAGCAATGCCAGTTGTTGGGGCTGGGTCTGTTTGAGGTCGGTCGGCGGGAAGCGGGTTTGGGTCAGATCCAGACAGACCTCAGCCATACGTGCGCCGCGGATTCCGTCGGGCGTGCCGGTGGGAATCGGCTGGCACGTCTTCAAGTGTTCTGCGACGGAGGCGGTTCCGTGTCCGTCGCCGACCAGCAGGCTCAGGCCGACGATCGCGATCTCCGGCTCGGGCCGGGGTGCGGCGACCGGTGGAGCCGACGTTGGACCGCGTCCATCGACCCATTCTTCGAGCAGCAGGTGAGCGTTGTTGCCGCCGAAGCCGAAGTTGTTGACCGCGGCGCGACGCGGACCGTCGCTGTCCCACGGTTCGGCCTCGGTGAGTAGCCGGAACGGCGAGTCGGAGATGAAGGGCAGCGGATCGTCGGCGTGCAGGGTCGGCGGACGTACCCCGGCACGCATCGCCGCGAGAACTTTGATGGCTCCCGCGGCGCCGGATGCCGTGATCGAGTGCCCCAGATTGGATTTCAGTGACCCGATGGGCACGTCGGTCATGCCGGCGAAGATCCGCGCCATGCTCATCAGTTCGGTCAGATCGCCGCGCGATGTTCCGGTGGCGTGGCATTCGATCAGGGAGATGTCGCGCGGCTGCAGTCCGGCCATCTCGTAGGCCAGACGCATCGCACGTTCTTGGCCGTCCTGGGAGGGCACCAGAAAGCCATGTCCCCGGCCATCGTTGCTCAAGCCGACACCCCGGATGACGCCCAGGATCGGGTCGCCGTCGGTGATCGCATCGTCGAGGCGCCGCAACACCAGGATGGCGGCGCCCTCAGCGGGGACCAGCCCGTCGGCACCGTTGTTGAACGGTCGTGACCGCCCCGTTCGGCTCAGCGCCTGCAAGGCGGTGAAACCGATGTGCAGCAGCAGGTCACTAGCGCCGTTGATGCCGCCGGCGAACATGACGTCTGCGGTGCGGTCGTGCAGCCGATCGCAGGCCAGCTTGATGGCGTACAGCGACGAAGCGCAGGCGGCGTCGAGGGCCGTGGCTCCCCCACCCAAGCCCAATGCCTGCGCGATCAGATGCGCCGGCAGTCCGGACATGAAGCGGTTGCGCCAGTCCACCCCGGATTCTTGTCCCCGCCAGACTGTTTCGGCGAGGTCAGTCATCTTCTTTGTCGGGTAGCTCAGGTTGCCCAGGACGATCCCGGCGGAACCCGGGACCTCACCTGCCCGCCATCCCGCACTGCCCAGGGCTTGTCGGGCCGCCTCGATCCCCCACCGGTAAAGCGGGTCGAGCCCGGCGAGATCGTCAGCGTCGACGAACAGTCCGCGGGGGTCGAATACGTCGTCGAAGCCGCGGACGTAGCCGCCGCGATCCGACCAGGTGTGGTCGAGTTCGGGTACGTCCGCCGGGGCACACAGGACACGTGACGGCGATACGCCCCAGTAATCCGGGCCGGGTGCGCCCAGTACGTCGCGGCCGTCGTGCACCGTTGTCCAGAGCTCACCCGCATTGAGTCCCCCGGGCAGGACACAGCCCTGCCCGACGATCGCGATGGGATCAAACTTCACGTCGAATCAGCCGCCGTACGGATACAACTCGAGTCGTTTGAGACTGATCACCAGCTGGTTGTCGGCGTCGACCAGATCGAGATCACAGACCGCGCGGCTGGTCTTGGCGTCCCCGCCGGTGAGCACGCACCGCAGTCCCGCACCCAGCGCGCCCGATCGGTAGCGGACGATCTCGCCCACTCGCAACGGAAGAACATTGCGACCGAGCAGCTCGTAGCTCCAGACCAGCGCCGCCTGCAGGCATCCGTCGACGGCGGCCGGGTCAGTCGCCCAGCCCTCCCCGACCCAGCCCACGGACGCCAATCCGGACAGGTAGGCCGTCGCGGCAGTCTCGGCGCAGTCCATGCCGTCGAGCACCTGGAATGCGGCACCGTGGAACAGTGCCCCGCCGGTGTAGCAGGCTTCGCGGTCGATCCTGCGACCCCCCGGTGCCGACGCCGGGGCGCTCGGTACCGCGGCTGCGCCCGAACGCATTTCGAGTTTGGCCGAGTAGTACGCGGTCGAGTCTTCGATGTCAGAGAGCGTCAATGTCAGCAGTTCGGGCCGATCGTCGACGGGCACGCAGCGCACCAACAGGGGGGTGCCGTGCTTCTCGAACTCGTAGAGCGTCACGCCGCGCAGCACCTTGAGGTCGAGCACCCGATCCACGTAGTGGCCGGGCCGGCACGCCTCGGCCATCCGGATGAACCATTCGAGCGCCTGCACGACGGGCAGCACGACATTGCCCTGGACCCGGTGGTCAAGCAGGTAGGGCTGCTGTGTCGCGTGTGCGAGCACCCGCGCGACCCGACCCTGCGGCGGTATCGGATGGGTGGGGAGTCCGGCGAGTACGCCGTCGCCGAGGGTGACCTCGGAGCTTCCGGTGTCGCCGTCGAGGACCTCGGCGACGAAGGCACGTGCGCCGTCGGCGAGCGGGATCAACGAGATGCCGCGGGACTCGAACATTGCTTTGAGGCCGGGGGTGACCATTCCGGAATCCCAAGGGCCCCAGCCCAGTGCCCGCACCAGACAGGACGGTCCGCGCCGAGCCCGCTCGGCCAGGGCCACCTTGTTGAGGATTTCATTGGCCATGGCGTAGTCGCTTTGACCGACGTTTCCGCTGCGCGCGGCCACCGACGAGAACAGGCAGATCAGCTTGATCGCGTCGTTGACCGTCGCATCCAGCAGCGCGCATGCGCCGCCGACCTTGGTCTCGAAAACCCGGTCGAACCCGTCGAGGGTTTTCTTGTGCAACGGCGCATCGGCCAGCACGCCGGCACCGTGCACCACGCCGGTGATGGGACCGAACTCGCTTCGCACACTGTCCAGCAACGCACCCAGCTGCGCGGCGTCACGGACATCGGCAGCGGCGTAGCGGACGCGGGACCCGGCCGCGGTCAGTGCGGCCAGGGTGGCCCGCACTTCGCGGTCGGCCAGGATGCGCTGCGCCTGTTGCTCCAGCTGCTTCGGTGTGACCTTGAGCCCTTGCGCCGCAGCGCCGGCGAGCAACGCCCGCTTGAGCTCCGCATCGGTGGTCAGCCCCTGTGCTTCCGGCGGTTCGTCGCTGAGTTCGGTGCGCCCGATCAACACGAACGCCGCCTGAGTCTGCTGCGCCAGGGCGATCACCGAACCGGCGGTCACGCCGCGGGCACCACCCGAGACGACGATGACGTCTTGCTGACCGATGCGGTGCGTGCGGGTGGCCACCTGCTGCGCGCCCGCGACGACTGTGGTTCGCCCGTGTGAGCTACCCAGGCCCACTTCGAGTTCCACCCCGCCGGACAGGACTTCGTCGGCGATCTGCTCGGCGATGACGAGCGGGGAACGGTGCCCGACGGCGATGTCGATTGCCTTGACCTGCGCGCTGGTCCATTCCTGCGCAGCCGTCTTGGCCAGCGCACCGATCCCACCGGACCAGGCCCGCAGGCCGGGGTCGGTGAGCAGACCGAACGTGCCGCCGGTGTCTTGAACGGTGACGAAGACGCCACCACGTTCGGCGAATTGCGCTGCGACGCACTGTGCGTCGGCGAACAGCACCCGGTTGAGGTCAAGCGCCTCGTCGCGACTGGCGATCGGCCGCAGTCCGCCGAGGTGGATGACCGCCTCGGTGTCGGCACTGGGTCGTGCCACGATCGCCACGCGAATATCGTGGGTGCGCAGAATTACGGCCAGGGCCTCGGCCGTCTCAGTCAGTCCGGCCTGGGCCGCCTCGGCCGTCACGATCTCGACGGTCCTGGCGGCATACAGGCCGGGCATGCCCATCCCGCTCACCGGAGCGGCGGTGGCGCGTACCGCGTAGCGCGCCACCTCCGCTCCGGCTAACTCAAAAGGGGCGCGATCACCTGCCGATAATCCGTTGGGCGCCACCAGATCCGGTGGTGGTGAACCCATCAGTGATTGCAGGTAGTCAACGATCTCCTGCAGCGTCACCAACGCCGCCATCGTCGCCGTCTCCACCTCAGGCAACGACGGAACCCGATCCTGCACCGCCGACAAAATCTCCACCCGCTTGATCGAGTCAATCCCCAGATCCGCCTCCAGCGCCATCGACAAATCCAGCATCTCCACCGGATAACCCGTCTTGTCGGCAACCACCGCCAACATGTCCCCGACCAAATCCACACCCGCCGCCGGCGCGACAGCCACCGAAGCGGCCACCGGAGCAGGTGCAGGTGCAGGTGCAGCCACCGGGCCCATCAGCGACTGCAAGTAGTCAACGATCTCCTGCAGCGTCACCAACGCCGCCATCGTCGCCGTCTCCACC
>CAXYUC010000189.1:0-7911 GCA_964292075.1 uncultured Mycolicibacter sp. | reverse complement strand
CTGGGGATGGCCCGCGCCTACATCTCCGGCGACCTGGGGCAGCACGGCGTGCACCCAGGCGGTCCCTATCGGCTACTCAAAGCCCTCGCCGACGAGCTGCACTTCAAGCGGCCCTCACCGCGGGTGCTGGCCAACATCGTGCGCTCGATCGGGTTCGAGCATCTGGTGCCGATCGCCCCGCCGCCCCAAGAGGCCCTGCCCCGGTGGCGGCGCGTCGCGGAAGGACTGCGGCACAGCAAGTCTCGGGATGCCGAGGCGATTCACCACCACTACGACGTGTCCAACGACTTCTACGAGTGGGTGCTGGGGCCGTCGATGACTTACACCTGCGCGGTGTACCCATCTCCGGATGCGACGCTGGAGCAGGCCCAGGAGAACAAGTACCGGCTGATCTTCGACAAGCTACGCCTAGAACCCGGCGACCGGCTGCTCGACGTGGGCTGCGGCTGGGGTGGCATGGTGCGCTACGCGGCCCGACACGGGGTGCGCGCCATCGGTGCGACGCTGTCAGCCGAGCAGGCCCAGTGGGCACAGCGCGTGATCGCCGACGCCGGCCTGGCCGACCGGGCCGAGGTGCGGCACTGCGACTACCGCGACGTCGGCGAATCCGGATTCGACGCGGTCTCCTCGATCGGGATGACCGAACACATCGGCGTGGCCAACTACCCCGCCTATTTCGATTTCCTCAAGTCCAAGCTGCGTCCCGGCGGCCTGCTGCTCAACCACTGCATCACCCGGGCGGACAACAAATCCAGTGCGACCGCCGGCGATTTCATCGACCGCTATGTGTTCCCGGACGGGGAGCTGGCCGGATCGGGCCGCATCATCAGCGAGATCCAGGATGCCGGCCTGGAGGTGCTGCACACCGAGAACCTGCGCAACCACTACGAACTGACCCTGCGCGATTGGTGCGCCAACCTGGTGGCGCGCTGGGACGAGGCCGTCGCCGAGGTCGGGCTGGCCACCGCCAAGGTGTGGGGCCTGTACATGGCCGGTTCCCGACTGGGCTTCGAGCACAACGCGATTCAGCTTCATCATGCGCTGGCAGTCAACGGCGGCGGGGCCGGGCTGCCGCTGCGGCCGTGGTGGCGGCCTTAGCGGCGATCGCAAGCGCGGCGAAGCCGGGCGCCGCGGGTCGCCGCAATCGGCCCTAGCGCCTCTTCAATGGCGTTGGCGGCGCGCGAAGGCCGGGGCACGCTCGGGGCGCACCCCCACACCGACCAGGTAGGCCGGAATCGCCGACAACCAGGGCAACGTCGCGAACAGGGTGCCCACGCTCGCCGGTGGATCGAGGTTCTTGCCGCGCAGGATCGGGTTCAGCGCTCGGTGCGCCGTCCGCTGAACCGTTTGAGTGACGACGGTGGGTAGCTCCCGGCGTCGCTGCACGGCAGCCAGATCCCGACCCGTCACCCGCCCTTGCCGTAGCGGCTCGGCCAGGATGGTCGCAGCAGCCACCGCGTCCTGCACCGCCAGATTGATGCCGACGCCACCCACCGGCGACATGGCATGCGCCGCGTCTCCGATGCACAGTAGCCCGTCAATGCTCCAGTGCCGCAACCGATTAATCCGCACGTCAAGGTGCTTGACGTCGTCCATCGTCCGCAGCGCCTGCACCGAATCCGCGGCCTCGGGAATGAGCTCGACCACGTCGCGACGGAACGCCTCGATACCGCGCGCCCGCTTGTCCGCGTCGGTGCCCTTGCGCCCCAGATAGGCGACCTGGAAGTAACTGTCGCGCGGAATCATGATCGCGGCCCGGCCCGGCCCAAGGCGGGGCAACAGGGTGGGCTGGGCGGCGCGGTCGTTCGGCAGCCGGAACCACCAGACATCGAAGTTGACCGGAAACTCGCGTGAGTGCAAACCGGCCTCGTGCCGCGCGACCGACCAACGCCCGTCGCAGGCCACCGTGAGATCGGCACGCAGATTGCCGGTGCCCTCAGCGTCGCGGTAGCGCACTCCGGCCACCCGGCCGTCCTCGTGCAGCAGCCCGGTGACTTCGGTCTGCATCCGCAAGGTGAACGTCGGCTCGGTCCGCGCGGACTCGGCGAGCAGGTCGAGCAGGTCCCACTGCGGCACCATCGCGACGTAGGGATGCGGCTGGCGGCGCAGCCGGCCGAAGTCGACCACGGTGACGTCGCGGCCGGCCACGTCGAGGCTGACCTGGTGAATCTCACTGTGCGCCAGGGTCGCGAAGCGCTCCCAGAGCCCGAGCTCATCGAGCAGTCGCAGGGTGGTGGGGTGCACGGTGTCGCCACGGAAATCACGCAGGAAGTCGGCATGCTTCTCCAGCAGCGTCACCTGCACACCGGCCCGGGCCAGCAACAACCCGAGAACCATGCCTGCCGGTCCGCCACCGACGATCGCGCAGGTGGTTGCTTCGGTCATCTCGCCCATTGGGGTGCAACGTTACGCGTGTTTGAGGTGGCGCCCGGGCGGTTATCCGCAACTGGACAAGGGGGGTACACCATGACGTCCAAAACACTCACCGAAAGAACCCAGACCACCGCGAACGGCAAGCTGGGGTTGGCCGAGATTCTGGTGCTGCTGGCCGGCGGGGGCCAGCCACCGCTGAAGGTCTCTGCCTACGACGGCAGCAGCGTCGGGCCCAGCGACGCGGAACTGGGCGTCGATCTGCTGACTCCGCGGGCCACCGCTTATCTGGCCACGTCACTGGGCCAACTCGGCATAGCCCGGGCCTACGTCTCGGGTGACTTGGAACTGCGTGGCGTGCATCCGGGAAATCCCTACGAGGTGCTCAACGCCATGGCGGATCTGGAGTTCAAACGCCCGTCGCCGCGCGAGCTGGCCAACATCGTCCGTTCCATCGGGCTGCGGAATCTCAAGCCGGTCGCACCGCCCCCGGAGGAGGCGCCACCTAAATGGCGTCGCAACGCCAGCGGGCTGCGGCACAGCAAGTCTCGGGACGCAGACGCGATTCATCACCACTACGACGTGTCGAACACGTTCTACGAATGGGTGCTGGGCCCGTCGATGACCTACACCTGCGCGATCTACCCGACCGCCGACGCGACGCTGGAAGAAGCCCAGGAGAACAAGTACCGGCTGATCTTCGACAAGCTGCGCCTGCAGCCGGGCGACCGCTTGCTCGACGTGGGCTGCGGCTGGGGCGGCATGGTGCGCTACGCCGCGCGCCGCGGCGTGCATGCACTCGGCGCCACCCTGGCTGCCGAGCAGGTCGCCTGGGCGCAGCAGGCGATCGCCGATGAAGGGCTCTCCGAATTCGCCGAAGTCCGGCACTGCGACTACCGGGACGTGCGAGAGACCGGGTTCGACGCCGTCTCGTCGATCGGCATGACTGAGCACATCGGGGTGAAGAACTACCCGTCCTACTTCAGCTTCCTCAAATCGAAACTGCGCACCGGTGGCCTGCTGCTCAACCACTGCATCACAACGGCGGACAATTCAATCTACCGGGGCGACCCCTTCACCGACCGGTACGTCTTTCCTGACGGCGAGATCACCGGCGTGGGAAGCATCACCGCCGAGATCCAGCAGACCGGTCTCGAGGTCCTGCACGAGGAGGACTTCCGGCTCCACTACGCCAAGACGCTGCGCGGCTGGTGCCAGAACCTGGTGGACCACTGGGACGAGGTCGTCGCCGAAGTCGGCCTGGGCCGCGCCAAGGTGTGGGGTCTGTACATGGCGGCGGCGGTAATCGGCTTCGAGCGCAACCAATGTCAGTTACACCACGTGCTGGCCGGCAACGTGGACAAGCAGGGCGGGGATGGGGGCCTGCCGCTGCGACCCTGGTGGACCCCCTAGAAAAAACTAGCCCCTTCAGTCGCCGCTGATCCGGCGGGCGCCCAACTCGTTCTGCAACAACTCCAGGGCCACTTCTTCGGGGTCGCGGCGGGGCGGGGCGCCGGTGCCGGCGTCCACCGCAGCCTCGGCCAGCATGGCCTCCTCGTCGGCGCGCCGTGCCGATTCCACGTCGACCTGAGCGGGCGCAGCCGACGGGCTCGCCTCCGGTGATGGCCCGCCTGCCTCGCAGCGCACCCGCCAGTTCACCCCGAGGGCATCCTTGAGCGCCTCGACGATGACGTCGGCGTTGCGCTGCTCGGAGAGCCGCCGGGCCAGCGGGGCGGACTCGTGACTCAGCACCAGAGTGTTGCCGTCCACGGTGCGCACCGTCGCGCCGGCCAGCATCACCTCCGTGGTGCGACTGCGCTGACGAACCTTGTCGCGCACCGTGGTCCACATCGCGCGCACGGCGGCAGCATCGGGCTCGCCCGGGGTTACCGCCGCAGCGGGCGCGGGTGCCGGCGGCTCCGGTTCGGGCTCCGGGGCAGGGGGCGGAGCTTCGGGTTCGGGTTCGGGCGCCGTCGCGGCCGGTGCCGGCACCGGCTCGGGAGCGGGGGCAGCTGCCGGCACCGGCGTCGGCGCGGGCTCGGGTGCGGGTTCCGGCGCCGGCTCAGCTGTCCGGGAAGAACGGCGGGTGAACTGCTTGCCGGGTGCAGCGGCTGACGCCGCCGGGGAGGCGGCAGCGGTCGGAGCCGGCGAGCCCGCGGCGGGGGCGGCCCCGGTCCGCGCGGGCGCCGCCGGGATCGACATGTCCAGCCGGCCCTCGATGCGCTCAACCCGTTGCAGCAGTGCGGCTTCGGTGTCGGCAGCCGAGGGCAACAGCAGCCTGGCGCACACCACCTCCAGCAGCAGCCGCGGAGCGGTTGCACCACGCATCTCGCCGAGGCCGGCATGCACCACTTCGGCATAGCGGGCCAGGGTGGCCGGGCCCAGCCGGGCGGCCTGCTCATGCATCCGGTCCAACATGTCCTCCGGCGCGTCGACCACGCCCTTGGCCACCGCGTCCGGGACCGCCTGCAGCACAATCAGGTCCCGGAACCGCTCCAGCAGGTCGATGGCGAACCGGCGCGGGTCATGCCCGGCATCAACGACGGCCTCCACCGCTCCGAACAGCGATGCGGCGTCCCCGGCGGCCAGGGCGTCGACCGCCTCGTCGATCAGGGCGACGTCGGTGGCTCCCAGCAGACCCAGTGCCCGTTGATAGTGGACGTGGTCAACCCCGGTGTCGTCCTTCTCCGAGCCGGCAAGCAGCTGGTCGAGCACCGAGAGGGTGTCGCGCGGCGAGCCGCCACCGGCCCGGATCACCAGGGGATACACCGCGTCGTCGACGGCGACGTTCTCCTGCTCACAGATCCGGCCGATCAACTCCCGCATGGTTCGCGGCGCGAGCAGTCGGAACGGGTAGTGGTGGGTGCGCGACCGGATGGTCGGCAGCACCTTCTCCGGCTCGGTGGTGGCGAACACGAAGATCAGGTGGTCCGGCGGCTCCTCAACGATCTTGAGCAGCGCGTTGAAACCCGCGGTGGTCACCATGTGCGCTTCGTCGATGATGAAGATGCGGTAGCGCGACTGGGCAGGCGCATAGAAAGCGCGATCCCGCAGATCACGGGTGTCGTCGACCCCGCCGTGGCTGGCCGCGTCGAGTTCGACGACGTCGATGCTGCCCGGGCCGTTGGGGGCCAACGCCACGCACGAGTCGCACGTTCCGCACGGTGTCGGGGTCGGTCCCTGCGCACAGTTCAGCGATCGGGCCAGAATGCGCGCCGACGATGTCTTGCCGCAGCCGCGGGGTCCGGAGAACAGGTAGGCGTGGTTGATCCGGCCCGCCGACAAGGCGGTGCACAGGGGGTCGGTGACGTGCTCCTGCCCCACCACTTCGGCGAAGGTTGCCGGCCGGTATTTGCGGTAGAGCGCCACGCAAGGGAGGTTACTTGCTCGGCCCGACGACGGTGCAGGCCCGGCAGGCGAAGCGCTACGCCTTCGGGCGCAGATACCCCAGCGTGTTCCACATGGGGCCGACGTCGCGCCAGTTCAGCGTCACGAACAACCGGCCGCCGGAGTTCTGTTCGGCGACCTCATAGCGCAGCAGGCTGCCGCTGCCCCGCACCGCCGTGACAACCCCGGCATGCCCGTGTTCGCTGACAAACCCACCAGGGCCATAGACCACGACGTCCCCGACACGCGGCCCATTCAGACCACCGTCGAACGGCACCTGATCGAAGTATTGACCCAAGCCATTGGTGGGGAAATGCTCGTAGAGATCGAAGGCATTGCCGCTGGGATCTCTGTTTCGCCATGGACCCAGCGCCTGGATGTATTGCTGCACGAGCGGGTAACACTGGCCGTCGCCGTACGTCACCGGATTTCCCAGTGCGCCCTCGGCGGCATCGTTGCGGAAGGCATCGAGTTGTTCGGCGGCCCTCGGCGGCAACGGGTCTGCCTCGCCGGGGCCGGCGTCTGTCGCCTGCACCGCCGGCGGTTCGACCGGCCGTTCCGGCCCGGCCTGCGCGGCGGGACACTGGCCCAGACCCAGGAGGCCCATCGCCAACGCCGCGCAGCCGAACGCACCGACCTTGATCGCCATTTCTCGCGCCTCCACCGGCAATTCAACGGGATTGCTGACTTAACTGTCGAAAAACTCTATTCGGCGACGGCCACACCGACGCCGAATTCCGCAATGTGTCAGCCCAGCAGGTGCTCGGCAGCGGCCAGCAGCGCACAGGTGGCCAGACCATCGACGGCGTTGCGCAAGTCCTCGGTGGACGGGAACGACGGGGCGATCCGAATGTTCTTGTCGTCGGGGTCCTTGCGGTACGGGAACGACGCACCGGCCTCAGTGACCGCGATACCGGCGTCTTTGGCCAGCGCGACGGTGCGGCGCGCGGTGCCCGGCCAGACGTCCAGGCTGATGAAGTAGCCGCCCTTGGGGTCGGTCCACGACGCGATCTTGGAGTCGCCGAGGCGACGCTCCAGGATTTCGGCGGCCAGCTCGAACTTGGGCGCCAGGATCTCCTGGTGGCGGCGCATGTGTAGCCGCACGCCGTCAGCGTCGCCGAAGAACCGCAGGTGACGCAGCTGGTTGACCTTGTCCGGGCCGATCGAGCGCTTCCCGGCGTACTGCAGGTACCAGGCGATGTTGCCCAGCGAGCCGCCGAAGAAGCTGACGCCGGCGCCGGCGAAGGTGATCTTCGAGGTGGAGGCGAACACGTACGGCCGGTTCGGGTTGCCCGCGGCCGCGGCCAGCCCCAGCACATCGATCTGGTGGGGGAACTCGGTGGTCAGGGTGTGCACCGCGTAGGCGTTGTCCCAGAACAGCCGGAAGTCGGGTGCGGCGGTCTTCATCTGCACCAGCCGGCGCACGGTCTCCCACGAGTAGGTGATGCCGGTCGGGTTGCCGAACACCGGCACGGCCCACATGCCCTTGATCGCCGGGTCGGCGGCGACGAGCTCTTCGATCAGGTCGACGTCCGGGCCGTCCTCGCGCATCGGGACGCCGATCATCTCGATGCCCAGGGTCTCGGTGATCGCGAAATGCCGGTCGTAGCCGGGCACCGGGCACAGGAACTTGACGACCGGCTCCTGCCCCCACGGCCGCGGCGAGTCCACCCCGCCGTGCAGCATCGAGTAGACGACGACGTCGTGCATGAACTCGAGGCTCGCGTTGTTGCCGGCGATCAGGTTGGGCACCGCGATGCCGAGCAGCTCCCCGAAGATGGACCGCAGCTCGGGCAGACCGTGCAGGCCGCCGTAGTTGCGGGTGTCGGTGCCGTCGTCGCCGCGGTAGTCGTCCGGGCCGGGCAGGGCCAGCAGGCCGTTGGCCAGGTCGAGCTGCTCGGGCGCCGGCTTACCGCGGGTGAGGTCCAGCGACAGTTTCTTGGCCTGCAGGTCGGCGTAGTCCCGCTGGTAGCGCTCATATTGCGCGGTCAGGTCGGCACGGTTGAGGGTATGCAGCGACACGACGTCCCTTTCAAGTCCCTTATCAAGCGCAATCAGCCGGCGAAGGCCCGACATATAAGGGGACCCCGCGCACCCGCCAGAGCCCATTGACCCTTGCTGCCTTCCGGCCCTGGGGGAGTTCACAGGATGGAC
>CAXYUC010000188.1:0-7916 GCA_964292075.1 uncultured Mycolicibacter sp. | reverse complement strand
GGGGCGTAGCCGATGGTCCCACGGGTCTCGATGGGCGTGCGGACCTGGGGGTCGGCGACGGCTGCCGGGCTCGCCACTCCGGTGACCACGCCGGCCTGGCCCAGTTCGGTGATCATCGCCAGATGCGTCGTCGAGCCCGAGTAGAGGCTGTGCACCGGGACGGTGATCCGCTGGGCGTGGGCCAGCTCGCCGGTCAGCGCCGGTGCGGGCGCACCGCAGCGCACCAGCACCCACGACACCGGCTGGCCGCCGAGGTAGGGCCGTTTGACAGTCAGGATCTGGTAGCTGCCGTGGTAGGTGATGGCGAAGTTGGTGGCCTCGGTCAGCGTGGACTTGTCCGGAAAGTAGTCGGCGGCCGGATCGAAGTCGGTGATGCAACCGGCACGCGCATCCGGTACCCGAGAGGCGGGTTCGCCGAAGCAACCGGCCACCATGGTGGCCAGCGCCAGCAGCAGCGCAGGGATTACCCGCAGCGCACGGGACATGGGCGTGAGTCAGCTTCCTCGGGGTACACCGCCCCGGTACGCAGGATGCGTTGACGTGAGTCTCCTGGCTCTCGGATCACTGCTCGCCTCGCCTTCCAGCCCCACTGATGGCGGGCCGTGGCTGATGAGGGTCACTCCCCGATGACAGTGGCGGGACCGCGCCGGATTTCCACCGGCTTCCTCACTGTGTTGTCATCGCCTTACCGGCGACATTCTCGCATGCCGTGCTGGGCTAGGCTGGCCGCCGTCTCGTGGCTTCCAGGAACCCGGTGTGATTCCGGGGCGGTTCCGCCACTGTGTTAGCCAGATACTGGCCGCGGGGCATCCGACTATGTGGGGCGCGAACCCCCAGGAGGAACCGGTTATGCGGCGCATTGCCCTGCTGTCCACGTCCGACACCGACCTGCTGTCCGCCCGGGCCAGCGGCGCGGCCTACCGGCTGGGCAACCCCGCGCGCCACGAGATCGAGCCGTTGCTGGACGGCGTCGACGTGGTGGTGTTGCGCATCCTGGGTTCGTCGGCGGAGATCGCCGACGAACTCAAGGTGCTGCGTGCGACCGGCCTGCCGCTGGTGGTGCTCGGTGGGGAGCGCTCGCCCAATGCCGAGTTGATGGAGTGCTCCACCGTCCCGATCGGGCTGGCCGCGCAGGCGCACGCCTATCTGGCCGAGGGTGGTCCCGCCAATCTGGCTCAGCTGCACGCATTCTTGTGCGACACCGTGCTGCTGACCGGGCAGGGTTTCGACGAGCCGGCGGTGATCCCGGAGTGGGGGTATGCCGAGCGGGTCGCGGCCGGTGATCCGGAGGCCGTGCGGGTGGGGGTGCTGTACTACCGGGCCCACGAGGTCAGCGGCAATGCCGGATTCGCGCACGCCCTGGCCGACGCCATCGACGCGGTCGGCGACGCGGTGGGGGTACCCATCTTCGCGGCGTCGTTGCGCAACGCCCCCGACGAGCTCTTCGCCGCGTTGGGACAGCTGGACGCGGTGGTGGTCTGCATGCTGGCGGCCGGTGGGGCGATGAACGCCACCGCCGGTGTCAGTGCCGGCGACGACGACGGCGCGTGGGACATCGAGCAGATTGCCGCGCTGGACATCCCGGTGTTCCAGGGACTGTGTCTGGCCTCGTCGCGGGCGGACTGGGAGGCCAACGACGACGGCGTGACTCCGCTGGATTCGGCCACCCAGATCGCCATCCCGGAGTTCGACGGCCGGATCATCACGGTGCCGTTCTCTTTCAAGGAGATCGACGACGACGGGCTGCCGCACTACGCCGCCGACCCCGAACGCTGCGCGCGGGTGGCCGGAGTCGCGGTGAATCACGCTGTGCTGCGCCGTATCCCGAATGCTCAGAAGAAGCTGGCGCTGGTGCTGTCGGCCTATCCCACCAAGCATTCCCGAGTGGGCAACGCCGTCGGTCTGGACACCCCGGTCTCGGCGGTGCGGCTGCTGCACCGGCTAGCCGCAGAGGGGTACGACATCGGCGACGGCTTCGGGGTGCTCGATATTGCTGACGAGACGCAGGCGGGGGATCGGCTGATCCACACCCTGATCGAGGCCGGCGGCCAGGACGAGGACTGGCTGTCGGCGGCCCAGCTGGCCGGCGCGCAGGTGCGGGTCACCGCCCAGCAGTACGCGCAGTGGACCGCCGAGTTGCCCGACAGCCTACGCGATGCCATGACGACGGCGTGGGGTCCGGCGCCCGGCAAGCTGTTCGTCAACGACGCCGGCGAGATCGTGCTGGCCGCACTGCAATCCGGCAATCTCGTGCTGATGATCCAGCCGCCCCGTGGCTTCGGGGAGAACCCGGTGGCCATCTACCACGACCCGGAGCTGCCGCCGAGTCACCACTATCTGGCCGCCTATCGTTGGCTGGCACATGGTTTCGGTGCACACGCGGTGATCCACCTGGGCAAGCACGGGTCGATGGAATGGCTGCCCGGCAAGACCGCGGCGTTGTCTTCGGCCTGCGCCACCGACGCGATGATCGCCGACCTGCCGCTGATCTACCCGTTCTTGGTCAACGACCCCGGCGAGGGCGCCCAGGCCAAACGGCGGGCGCACGCCACGATCGTCGACCACTTGATCCCGCCGATGGCTCGCGCGGAGTCCTACGGCGACATCGCGCGGTTGGAGCAACTGCTCGACGAGTACGGCAATATCGCGTCCATGGACCCGGCCAAGCTGCCGGCGATCCGCGGTGAGATCTGGAACCTGATGCGGGCCGCGGAGATGCACCGCGACCTGGGCCTGGATGAGCGGCCCGAGGATGAGGAGTTCGACGACTTCCTGCTGCACGTCGACGGCTGGCTCTGTGAGATCAAAGATGCCCAGATCCGTGACGGCCTGCACGTGCTCGGCGGCGCCCCGGTCGGCCCGGAGCGGGTGAACCTGGTACTCGCGATCCTGCGCGCCCCGCAGGTGTGGGGCGGGGTGGACCACGCGGTGCCCGGCCTGCGGGCCGCGCTGGGGCTCAAGGACGACGCCGCGGCGGCGGTCGTCGACGAGATCGAGGGCCGCGCCCGGCAACTGGTCGAAGCCATGGAGACGGCCGGTTGGGAGATCGGCCTTGCCGACACCCTGCATCCGGACCCCGAGGTCTGCCGGGTACTGAGATTCGCCGCCACCGAGGTGGTGCCGCGGCTGGCCGGCACATCGGCCGAACTGGACGCGGTGCTGCACGCGCTGGCCGGCGGATTCGTGCGGCCAGGGCCTTCCGGGTCGCCGCTGCGTGGGCTGGTCAACGTGCTGCCCACCGGGCGCAACTTCTACACCGTGGACCCGCGCGCGGTGCCGTCCCGGCTGGCGTGGCAGACCGGGCAGGCGATGGCCGACTCGCTGGTACGGCGCTACCTCGACGACACCGGTGGCACCCGGGAGTGGGTGGGGCTGTCGGGGTGGGGCACTCCGGGGATGCGTTCCCCCGGCGACGACGTCGCCGAGGTGCTGGCGCTGCTCGGTGTGCGTCCCGAGTGGGATGAGGCCTCCCGGCGGGTGTCCGGGCTGGCAGTCATCTCATCCGAGGAGCTCGGCCGGCCCAGGATCGACGTGACCGTGCGCATCTCGGGATTCTTCCGGGACGCTTTCCCGCATGTGGTGTCGATGCTCGACGACGCGGTGCAGATGGTCGCCACCCTCGACGAGCCCGACGAGGTGAACTTCGTGGCCGCGCACGCCCGCGCCGACCTGGCCGAACACGGGGATCTGCGCCGCGCCACCACCCGTATCTTCGGTTCGGCGCACGGGTCCTATGGGGCCGGAATCCTGCAGGTGATCGAATCCGGAACTTGGCGCGATGACAAGGACTTGGCGGAGGTCTACACCACCTGGGGCGGATTCGCCTACGGTCGCGGACTCAGTGGTGCGCCGGCTGCCGAGGACATGCGCACCAACTACCGCCGAATCAAGGTGGCCGCCAAGAACATCGACACCCGCGAGCATGACATCGCCGACTCCGATGACTACTTCGTCTATCACGGCGGCATGATCGCGACCGTGCGCGCGCTGACCGGATCCGATCCGAAAGCCTATGTGGGGGACTCGACCTCGCCGGATGCCATCCGCACCCGCACGCTGGCCGAGGAGACCGCCCGGGTGTTCCGGGCGCGGGTGGTCAATCCGCGCTGGATCTCCGCCATGCGCCGACACGGCTACAAGGGCGCGTTCGAACTGGCCGCCACCGTCGACTACCTGTTCGGGTTCGACGCCACCGCGGGCGTGGTGCACGACTGGATGTACGAAAAGCTCGCGGCCGAGTACGTCTTGGATCCGCAGACCCGAGAATTCCTCGACAAATCCAACCCATGGGCACTGCAGGGCATCGTGGAGCGGCTCCAGGAGGCGGCTGACCGTGGCCTATGGGAGCACCCCGACCCGGACACGCTGGCGGCATTGCGGCAGGCTTACCTGGACGTGGAAGGCGACCTGGAGGACCGGTGAAAGTCTGGATTCTCGGAATCGGCATGGGACCTCAGCACGTCACCGCCGAGGTCGCCAGCGCACTGCGGTCGGTCGACTACGTCGTGGCACCCGAGAAATCCTCAGACGACGCACTGGTGGCATTGCGGCGGGCCGTCGTCGACACCTACGCCCCCTCGACACCGATCGTCACGGTCGCCGACCCCGCCCGCGACCGCTCCCCGGGGCTGAGTGAGCCGGGCTACGCCCGCGCCGTGGCCGACTGGCATGCGGCCAGGGCGCAGCGCTATGCCGAGGTGCTGCGGGCCCGCGGCGGCACGGCCGCCTTCCTGGTCTGGGGGGATTCGGCGCTGTACGACTCGAACGTCCGCATCGTCGAGCAGGTGAAAGACCTTGGGGTGGAACTGGATTACCACGTGCTGCCCGGGATCAGCGCGCCACAACTGCTGGCCGCCCGGCACCGGATCGTGCTGCACGAGGTGGGCCGTCCGGTGCACATCACCACCGGGCGGCGACTGCTGGAGGCGGTCGCCGATGGTCAGGACAATATCGTCGCGATGCTCAACAGCCAGCTCGATCTTTCTGCGGTGGCCGACTGGACGATCTGGTGGGGCGCCAATCTCGGCGCGCCGGGGGAGCGGCTGATCACCGGCCGGGTATCCGACGTCGTCGACGAGATCGCGGCCGCCCGTGACGCGGCCCGGGCCGACGCGGGTTGGGTGATGGACATCTTCCTGGTGCGGCGTACCTGATGGCGGGCGTTCTGATCGCCGGAACCACCAGCGACGCCGGTAAGACCGTGGTCGCGACCGGAGTGTGCCGGGCGCTGGCTCGCCGCGGCGTGCGGGTGGCGCCCTACAAGGCGCAGAACATGTCGAACAACTCCATGGTGTGTGTCGATGCCGACGGTGTAGCAACGGAAATCGGTCGGGCGCAATGGATTCAGGCCTGCGCCGCGAGGGTAAAACCAGAGCCGGCGATGAATCCGGTGCTGCTCAAGCCCGGCAGTGACCAGCAAAGTCACGTAGTGCTCATGGGCCGGCCCTGGGGGACCCTGTCGTCGTCGAACTGGATGCACGGCCGGGCGGAGCTGGCCGCCGCCGCGCACAGTGCTTACGACGACCTCGCCGCGCGCTACGCCGTGATCGTCGCCGAGGGGGCGGGCAGCCCGACCGAGATCAATTTACGCGCCGGCGATTACGTGAACATGGGCCTGGCGCGCCACGCCGGACTGCCGGTGGTGGTGGTCGGTGACGTCGACCGCGGCGGGGTGTTCGCGGCGTTCTTCGGCACCGTCGCGCTGCTGTCGAGCGAGGATCAGGCGCTGGTGGCGGGGTTCATCGTCAACAAGTTCCGCGGGCAGCTGCGGTTGCTCGAACCCGGCTTGGCCGATCTGGAGCGCGTCACCGGTAGGCGGGTGTTCGGCACCCTGCCGTGGCACCCGGAGCTGTGGCTGGACTCCGAGGACGCGCTCGACCTCGACGGCCGACGCTCAGCGCGAACCGGGGCGCGCCGGGTCGCGGTGATCCGGTTGCCAAGGATCAGTAATTTCACCGACCTGGACGCCCTCGGGCTCGAACCCGATCTGGATGTGGTGTTCGCCGCCGATCCGCGCGGAGTGTCCGACGCCGATCTGGTGGTGCTGCCCGGAACCCGGGCAACCATCAGCGATCTGGCCTGGCTGCGTTCGCGGGGCATCGATTCCGCGATCGCCGCGCATGCCGCAGCGGGCAAGCCCGTACTCGGGATCTGCGGGGGCTTTCAGATGCTGGGCCGGATGATCCGCGATCCCGAGGGAATCGAGGGAGCGCCCGGCGAGGTGGCCGGGCTGGGCCTACTGGACGTCGAAACACGTTTTGCCGCAGACAAGGTCCTGCGCCTGACCGACGGCGGCTACGAGATCCATCACGGGCGGATCAGCCGGGGGGATGTTGTCGATGCTTTTCCCGGCGGTGTCCGCACCGGCCAGGTTTTCGGCACCATGCGGCACGGGTGTTTGGAAGTCGACGCGTTGCGTGTGGCATTCCTGGCCGAAACCCTGGGACTGGCGCCGTCGCAGGTGTCCTTTCCCGCCGCCCGGGAGCGCCGCCTGGACCTGCTCGGGGATCTGATCGAAGAGCACCTGGACGTCGGCGCCCTGCTGGTGCTGGCCGGCGGTGCGCCTCGGGGGCTGCCGTTCCTACCGCCGGGGGCACCGTGACGCGCGTGCTGCTGCTCGGCGGCACCGCCGAAGCCCGAGCACTGGCCGATCGGCTGGTCGCTGCGGGCGTCGACGTCACGACGTCGCTGGCCGGCCGAGTCGCCGATCCACGATTGCCGGTCGGGGCGGTGCGGATCGGTGGATTCGGCGGAATCGACGGCCTGCGAACGGTATTGGCCGACTTTGACGTTGTCGTGGACGCCACTCATCCGTTCGCGACGACCATGTCGGCCAATGCGGCCGCCGCGTGTGCCGCCGCCGGCCGGCCGCTGCTGCGACTGGAGCGGCCCGGCTGGTCGCAGCGCGCCGGGCAGTTGTGGCATTGGGCCGACTCGCACGAGCAGGCCGCACAGATCGCAGCCCGGCTGGGCCGGCGGCCGGTGCTGACCATCGGGCGTCAGCAGTTGGCGGCCTACCTGCCGGCGCTGGCCGATGCGACCGTGCTGGCGCGGGTGGTCGAGCCGCCGTCGATCGACCTGCCGTCCAGCTGGTCGGTGATCAGGGACCGGGGCCCTTACGCGCTGCCCGGAGAACTCGCACTGCTGCGCGACCATCGGGCCGACGTCGTCGTCACGAAAGATGCCGGGGGCGAATACACCTGGCCGAAGATGCTGGCCGCCGAGGAACTGGGCCTGCCGGTGGTGATCGTGCGCCGCCCGGCCCGGCCGGAGGGCGTGACCACGGTGCACGACCTCGAGCGCGCGTTGGCCTGGGTGCGTGAGCCTAGATAGGGTGTGCGAACTTTAGAATTCGGGTATACGAATTTTGGTAGGCTCCGGGCGCTACGCACAGCGTTCCCCGAGGCTTTGGCCGAGCGGATGGCGGAGGGAGTGGCATAACTGTGCCGCGATGGCTGGCCCTACCGCCGGAGGTTCACTCGGCGCTGCTCAGTGCCGGCCCCGGGGCGGGCGCTCTCCTGGCGGCAGCGCGAAGTTGGTCGGTTTTGAGTGCCGAGTATGCCGCGGTAGCAGCCGGCCTGGCCGATGTCCTCGATACCGTCCGGGCCGGGGTCTGGCAGGGAATGGCCGCGGAGCGTTATGTGGCCGCGCATCTGCCGCACCTGGCCTGGTTGTCGGCGGCGAGCGCGGCCGGGGCGCGAGCGGCCACCCGCCACGAGATCACCGCCGGGGCCTACGCCACCGCGCTGGCAAGCATGCCGACGCTGGCCGAGCTGGCAACCAATCGCACCGCCCATGCGACGTTGATTGCCTCCAATTTCTTTGGTGTCAACACGATCCCGATTGCCGTCAACGAAGCCGTCTACGCGCGGATGTGGTTACAGGCGGACGCCACCATTGAGACCGCCCCCGCGGGG
>CAXYUC010000187.1:0-7951 GCA_964292075.1 uncultured Mycolicibacter sp. | reverse complement strand
GGGGGGGTGCGGCCGGGGGCGGGCGGCGGCGCGCGGGGCGCCCACGAAAGGACCGGGGGCCCGTGTTTTTGGGGAGGCGGCGCGGCGCCGCGGGGCGTCGCCTCGCCGCCGGAGTGCTCGACGTGGTCGAGGCGCTGGCCCACCAGGCCGGCGCCCACCCGAGTGCCATCATGCCGGGAAAGACGCACCTGCAGTCGGCGCAGCCGGTGCTGCTGGCACATCACCTGCTGGCCCACGCCCACCCGCTGCTGCGCGACGTGGACCGGATCGCCGATTTCGACGCCCGCGCCGCGATCTCGCCGTATGGGTCGGGCGCGCTGGCCGGCTCGTCACTGGGCCTGAACCCGGACGCCATCGCCGCCGAACTCGGGTTCACCGCGGCCGCGGACAACTCGATCGACGCCACCGCCGCCCGCGACTTCGCCGCTGAGGCCGCATTCGTGTTCGCGATGATCGCCGTCGACCTGTCCCGGCTGGCCGAAGACATCATCTTGTGGAGTTCAACGGAATTCGGCTACGCCGTGTTGCACGACTCCTGGTCGACCGGCAGCTCGATCATGCCGCAGAAGAAGAACCCCGACATCGCCGAGCTGGCCCGCGGTAAGTCCGGCCGGTTGATCGGTAACCTGACCGGTCTGCTGGCGACGCTCAAAGCCCAGCCGCTGGCCTACAACCGGGACCTGCAGGAGGACAAGGAGCCGGTGTTCGACTCGGCGGCGCAGCTCGAGCTGCTGTTGCCGGCGATGGCCGGGCTTGTTGGCACCTTGCGGTTCGACACCGAGCGGATGGCCGCGCTGGCACCGGCCGGCTACACCCTGGCCACCGACATCGCCGAATGGCTGGTGCGCCAAGGTGTCCCGTTCCGCATCGCGCACGAGGCGGCCGGTGCGGCGGTCAAGGCCGCCGAGCAGCGCGGCGTCGGCCTCGACGAGCTGACCGACGACGAACTGGCTGCCATCAGCCCGGACCTCACCCCGCAGGTGCGTGAGGTGCTGACGGTCGAGGGGTCGGTGGGCTCTCGTGATGCCCGCGGCGGTACCGCGCCGGTGCGGGTGGCCGAGCAGCTCGAAGCGGTCCGCGCGGCCGTCAGCCAAGCGCGCCGTCGAACCTCCGCAGCTGGGCCGCCGAACTAACCCGAGGATTCGCGGTAATAGGACGCCAGGTTCTGGGCGAGTTCGTCGAACAAATCCTGGTTGAGTCCGAATGCCAGCCTGACCTCGTCGACCACCCCGTCGATCTCGTCGGGCGCCAGAGCGAGCTCGTCGAGACGGGCACGGTAGGCGTCCTTGTACGGTTTCGCCCGCACCGGGAACTCATAGAACGACAGGCCGGCGCCGCCGAGCTCGAATATGCGGTCCAGCACGCGCCCGATCGCCTGGCCGCCGGACAGGTCCCCGAGGTAGCGGGTGTAGTGGTGGGCCAGCAACGCGCTGCTCGGGGCGGCGGCAATCCGGTCGCAATAGGCCTGGGCGGCAGGTGAATCAACCTCCGCGACGGCTCCGCCGGCCCAGAACTCCAGGTCGGCTTCGATCGCTGAGAGCCGCTCCAGGGCAGGGTCGTACACCGACGCGACGAGGCTGTCATCGCAGTTCGCCCGCATCGCGGCCTCCAGTGCGGCGTAGATCATCCGTAACCGCAACAGGTAGTCGACGTAGCCCTGTTCGTTGACCTTGCCGCCCATCAGCTCTGACACAAACGGTGAGGCCTCGGCGGCGTCGTGCGCCGCCTGCGAGCCTTCCCGCATCGCGGTGGACAACGATCGGACGGCATCGGGGTCAAGCGGGGCCTTCAGCGGCATGCTGTGATCCGTTCCCTTCTTCGCGGGTGCTCTCGTTGGTCCAGCTTCCCGGCATCATCGGGGTGGTGGCCCCGTTGCCGAATGCATCTTCCGCCAGCGTAGTGAGTCCGGCCGGGTCCGCCAGTCCAGACTTGGCCGCCGTGCCCGTCGATCCGATCGCGACGCCACTCGAGGCACCGACTCGGGTCCGTTGCTCCGGGCGCGGCGCAGCGGGCGCCTCGCCGTCGGAGGTGATGAACTCGTAGCGATAGCCACGCGCTGTGACGTCGGCGCCGCGGCGTTTGCGAGTCCTGGACCTTCGCGCGGAAGCAGCCACTGCTGCGGCATCTGCGGCTTCACTCACGCTCCTCGAACGGCGTGAAACCTCAGGGGCCCGCTGCTGCATGGGTGGGCCGAAGCCCACCCCGGGGCCGCCTCCGGCAACCGCGTAGTACAGCGGCGGGGCGCCGGTGGCCGGGGGCGGATTCGGTACCGGCGGTGCTGGTGCGGTGGTCATGCTGGCCGGCGCCGGAGCCGGAGCGGGAGGCGTGGACAGCGCAGCCGCCGGGGGAATCGGAACCACAACTGCCGCCGGCAGGTTCTGTGGCGTGACTACCGGCGATACCCCCACGGCGGGTGCCTGGGCCAGGTAGGCGAGCCCGGACAATCCCAAGGCGATCGGAATCGCCGACGAGGCTGCTGCCGGCCCCATGATCGCGGCGTAGATCGGGGTGCCCATCACCGCGAAGGTTGCCGCGTACGCGAACAGGTAGAACAACGGCATCCAGGTGGTGATCGCCGCCGCCGGGTCGGCCGCAAAATCGGTGATGACCTGAATCAGGGTGCCGAGTGGATCGGCAAGTACCCGTTTGAGCATGCGGTACATGCTGCTGAAGTGCTCGGACCACGACAGCCACTCCTCGATGGGGTCGGTGAAGGCGGCGGACCCCGCCTCACCGACACCCGGCTCGAGGACGGACGGCGCCGGCGCCGTCTGCGGTGTTGCTGCCACTGTGGCCGCGGAGACGGCCTGATAGACGCTCATGGTGGTGGCGGCCTGCAGCCACATCCGGATGTAGTCCGCCTCGGTGACTGCGATCGGAATCGCGTTGATACCGAAGAAGTTCGTCGCCACCAACACGCCCAGCGTCGCGCGGTTGGCCGCCAGTTCGGCCACGGTCGGCATGGCCGCCAGAGCGGCGGTGTAGGAGCCGGCCGCCGTCTGGAGCTGGGCGGCCGCACTGGCGCTGTTCGCACCGGCCTGCATCAGCCAGGCCAGGTAGGGCGCGTGTGCGGCAAGGTAGCGGGCCGCAGCTTGGCCCTCCCATGTCCCGGCCTGCACGGCACTCAAAATTGTCGTGAGTTCGGCTGCAGCCGTGGTGTATTCACTGCTCAGTGCAGTCCAGGCGTCGGCCGCTGCCAACAGTGTCCCGGCTCCCACCCCGCTGCTGAGCAGGGTGGAGTGCACTTCGGGGGGCAACGCCATCCAGATGGGTGCGGTCATCGTCGAGCGGAGATGGTGTCAGAGTTCATCATTGGCTGTCCGGGGGAGCGATATCTCCCGCCACCCGCCTCCTATCGATGGTTAGGCTAACCTAAAGCAGGGTACCCTATCCTAATATAGCGTCAAGACCGCCGCGCCTGCCGGTTCTCGGTGCGCTCGGATTCACGTGACTTCGCCGTCGACCTGTCTTTGCGGGCCGACGGCATCATCCTGTGGAGTGCAACGGAATTCGGCTGTTCAGTTCCTGCGCGCCCCCTGGTCGACCGCCGTTCGATCAAGCCGCACAGGTGGTCGCGCTACCGGTTGACAGCGACCCGCCCGGGGGTCACCATGGCAAGTGCCAACACCTCGATAGGCGAGGCTCCTGTGTGAACAAAGGCCACTGATCTGACGACGTCGAGAGACGCCCAAGGTTAGGACAGGTCGTCCCGGATTAAGGTGCGACCCGAAGTGGCTTACCGCTGGGATACGTCGCGCAGTGCCGAAGCTCTAACGAGTGGGGTGTACGCCAATGAATTTCGGGTGTCCGCTCGATGATGCCCGCGTTGATGTCCGTTCGGCCCGAGGAGGTGAGTGACGTGAGTAGCGGTGATAGTCCCGGTCCTAATCCGCCGTCCCGTCCGTTTCCCACCCTCGGCCAGGTTCTGACCGTCACGGCCTGACGACTAGGTTCCTACCCTTCGCATCAGCGTGAGGGTGTCGCTCTCGCGCGCCCACAGGTGCCTGTCTTCGCGGTCGCAGAATCTGCATCACCGGAAGGCCCGACTATGTCGATGCGTACGGTCTCGACCCCTTCACTCGGACGAAAGAAGTTGTCCGAAAGCAATTCTGCGACGATTCTGTCGGAGAGTCAGCTCGCTCGGCTGGCCCAGTTCGCTGCGCTGCCTCGTGCGGACGTACTGGCCGCGTTGGAGACCTCTGAGCACGGATTGCACACCCGGCAAACCGAGAGGCTGCTTCGTTCCTACGGCCGTAACGCTGTCAGGCATGATCGTCCTGCTCCGGCGATCATCCAATTTCTGGCCACCTTCAAGAATCCGTTCATTCTGGTGTTGATCGTGATCGGCGTGGTCATGTACGTCACGGATGTCGTGCTGGCGCCGTCGCCCGAACACCGTTCCTACCAAGACGTTCTGATCGTCTCGGTGATGATCATCGTCAGTGTGACCCTGCGGTTCTGGCAGGAGTACCGCTCCGGTCGGGCCGCGGAGGCCCTGAAGGCCATGGTGTCGACGACCGCGACGGTTACCCGGCATGTGGGTGGTGCGCCGATCATCGGGGAGGTGCCGATCGAGCAGCTCGTGCCGGGGGATCTGGTGCAGTTGGCTGCCGGCGACATGATCCCCGGTGATGTGCGGATCATTCGCGCTAAGGACCTGCAGGTGAATCAGGCGGTGGTCACCGGAGAGTCGATGCCCGCCGAAAAGAAGGGCGCGCGGCTGGTGGGCGTCGACTCGATGCACCCGCTCGACATTGCCAACCTCGGGTTCATGGGTACCTCGGTGGTCTCTGGGTCGGGCACCGCGGTCGTGGTCAATACTGGCCGGCGTACCTACTTCGGGGCGATGACCGCCAACTTGGCCGGCCCTCGACCGGAGACGAGCTTCGACGTGGGCGTGCGCAGCGTCAGCTTCTTGCTGATCAAGTTCATGCTCGTCATGGTTCCGGCGGTGTTCATCATCAACGGGCTGACCAAGAACTGGACCGACGCGCTGCTTTTCGGAATTGCGACCGCCGTCGCATTGACACCGGAGATGCTGCCGCTGGTGGTGACGGCGAACTTGGCCCGCGGCGCGGTGTCGCTGTCGCGTCACAAGGTCATCGTCAAACAGCTCAACGCGATTCAGAACTTCGGTGCGATGGACGTGTTGTGCACGGACAAGACGGGGACGCTCACCGAAGACCGGATCGTGCTGGAGGAGCATCTCGACGTCTACGGCCGTGTCAGCGATGACACGCTCCGACTGGCCGCCATCAACGCGTTCTTTCAGACCGGATTGCGCAATCTGCTGGACGCTGCGGTGCTCTCGGCGGCCGGGCCGAAACTGATCGGCACGATCGTTGCTGAGCATGGCCTGATCGACGAGATGCCCTTCGACTTCCGGCGCCGCCGCATGTCAGTGGTCGTCGACGATGCGGGATCCGACCTTATCGTCACCAAAGGTGCCGTGGAAGAGGTGCTTTCGGTGTGCACCACCGTCTTGGTCGGTGATGAGTATCGGGCGATCACCCCTGGGCTGGTAGCCGCCGTCGATCGGATGGTCGCCGGGCACAACGGGCAGGGCAAACGAGTGCTTGCCGTGGCGACGCGGCAGCTGTCGGAGGCCGAGGTCGCCGAGCACCCGCGCGAGTACCGCACCGAAGACGAAGCCGGCATGACCCTCATTGGTTTCCTGACCTTCCTGGACCCGCCGAAGGCGTCGGCCGCGAACGCCATCGCGGCGCTGCGTGAGCACGGCACCGCGGTGAAGGTGATCACCGGCGACAACCCACTTGTGGCTGAAACCGTGTGCGGCAAGGTGGGCATCGATGTGAGCACCATCGTGACCGGCACCGAGATCGAGGCACTTGACGACGCCGGGATGGACGACATCGTCGCTGAGACCACGGTGTTCGCCAAGATCGATCCGCTGCAGAAGGCGCGCATCGTCGAAGCGTTGAAACGGCGTGGCCACACCGTCGGCTTCCTGGGCGACGGTGTCAATGATGCGCCGGCGTTGCGGGCCGCCGATGTCGGGATTTCGGTGGACACGGCAGTCGACATCGCCCGGGAATCCGCGGACATCATCCTGCTGGAGAAAGATCTGGGCGTTCTCGAACAGGGGATTATCGAGGGGCGACGGACCTTCGCCAACATCCTCAAATACATCAAGATGACCGCGAGCTCGAACTTCGGCAACGTGCTCTCGGTGCTGGTGGCCAGTGCGCTGCTCCCGTTCCTGCCGATGATCCCAGCGGTGGTATTGGTGCAGAATCTGGTCTACGACCTCTCGATGCTCACCATTCCGTGGGACCGGGTCGACCGGGAGTTTCTGGACCGTCCCCGTCGATGGGCCGCCGACAGCATCGCGAGATTCATGGTGTGCATCGGGCCGATCAGCTCTATTTTCGACATCACCACCTTTGCGCTGATGTGGTTGGTGTTCAGGGCGAACTCACCTGAACACGCCGCGCTGTTTCAGTCGGGGTGGTTCATCGAATCGCTGATCTCGCAGACCCTGATCGTGCACATGATCCGCACCCAGCGGATCCCGTTTCTGCAGTCCCGGGCCGCGTGGCCGGTGATGCTGACCACCGGTGCAGCATGCGTGTTCGGGCTGGTGTTCCCGTTCAGCGGGTGGGGTCGGTCGCTGGGCTTGGTGGCCTTGCCGTGGAACTACTTTCTGTGGCTGGTTGCACTCCTGCTTGGATACTGCGTGCTGACGCAGTTGGCGAAGGTTGTGTTCATCAGACGCTTTGGCGGCTGGTTGTAGTCGCTGAAGCGCGGGCCGCTACGCCCCCCAGATCTTCCATGCCGTTGTGCGTGGCCTATTCCATGCCGGTGCGCCCAGGGGTCCAGAAGGGCTTAGTGCGGATGCGGCGTCGATCCCAGCCGCGTTCGGTGATCAGGATCTTCCGCAGGCTTTGGATGGTGCGGGCCTCACCGGCGAGGTAGGCGATACCGGGATGGTCGGGAAGATCGAGGGCGCGCAGGGCGGCGGCGAGGACGTCGGAGTTCGCGGCGAAGACGTGCCCGCGCTCGACGTGGGTCACCGACCGCGGGAGGGGTAGGTGGTCGGCCTCGGTCGCCGCTTCGAGGACGCCGTACACCTGCGCGTCGGGCCGCAACGACCGCAGCATCGCGGCGAACGCGACCGACGCCGTCTCATCCCCGGCGAACACGTGGTAGGCCGCGTCGTGGCGGACGACGAAATTGCCTTGCGGTCGGGTGAAATCGACCTGGTCGCCGAGCGACACGGCCGCCGCCCACCGCCGGGCAGGTGTCACGGCGTCTCGGTCGAAGCCGTGTTGGCACATCACGATGTCGAGGGTTCCGGCGTCGGAATCCGCGTCGTAAATGGAATAGGTGCGTAGTGCGTCGTGGGGATGAAGGCGCAGCATCGAATCGAGCAGACCGGCGACCTGCAGACGGACATGTTGGCCCGGTGTCCAGGTCAGGCCCCGCAAGCGTGGACCGGTGAAACGGATGCGGCGCATCGTCGGCGTCACCTGTTCGATCTCCCCGACGGTTGCGGAGAAAAACAGCGCGTCGCGCAAGGTGCTGACGAGGGGTAACGAATCGAGGAGCGGTGCCACAGGGTCTCCAAAGAGTCGAATTAAATTAGGCATGCCTTACCTAAGTGGCGACAGTAGCAGATCGAGCGCTGCGCTAGCGTGAATGGATCAACGGCAGGCGAAAGATCTCGACCGCGTGGCGCCTGATGGCGGCGATCGCGCTCTGCGGGCTGCTGCCGCAGTGCACCGGAGGCGCACCGCCTACACCCACCTCAGCACCGGCGGCACCCTCGCCCCGCAACATCGCTCCCGAGCCCGCCACCGTGGCAGCCGTCACGGCCGCCGAACTCGGCCCGACCTGGCACCGCGACTGCCCGGTCGCCCCCGCCCAGGTGCGGCGGGAGGCCTTGACCTACCTCGGGTTTGTCGGCCGGGCCCCCCGCGGCGAGTGGATC
>CAXYUC010000186.1:0-7956 GCA_964292075.1 uncultured Mycolicibacter sp. | reverse complement strand
CGGTCATCTTGGCGCGGGTGGGACTCAGCGTCTCGACGGCGCTCTTCACAGACGTACTCCTTGATCATGGGATGCCAACAAGCGTTGGGTCGGGGCGACAGGACTCGAACCTGCGGTCTCCTGCTCCCAAAGCAGGCGCGCTAGCCACTACGCTACGCCCCGGGGTGAGACCGCCGAGCCTGGGTGGTGCCAGGCCCGACGGTTTCGAGCGGATGGCGGGAATCGAACCCGCGTAGCTAGTTTGGAAGACTAGGGCTCTACCATTGAGCTACGCCCGCATGAACAGCTAGAGCGAGACTGTACCGGCGTGGCGGACCCGAAATCCAATTGCCCCGCCGCGGTGGCTTCGTGGGGCGTTGGCAGCAGGTCATTGTGATCACCGATATGCCGGGCCGTAGGATCGCCTGGTCAGTGCGGGGTGTAGCGCAGCTTGGTAGCGCATCCGCTTTGGGAGCGGAAGGCCGCAGGTTCAAATCCTGTCACCCCGACCAGTAGCGCGCGCCGCACCGGCACGACCGACCACGTCAACGATATCGAGGAGTAAACCCGTGAAGAGCACCGTCGAGCAGCTGACCCCGACCCGGGTTCGCATCAACGTTGAGGTGCCGTTCACCGAGCTTCAGCCGGACTTCGAGCGGACCTACAAGCAGCTGGCGCAACAGGTGCGGATGCCGGGCTTCCGGCCGGGCAAGGCTCCGGCCAAGCTCATCGAGGCTCGCTTCGGCCGTGCCGCGGTGCTGCAGCAGGTGGTCAACGAGGCGCTGCCGAGTCGCTACAGCGAGGCGGTGACCAGCTCGGACCTCAAGCCGCTGGGTCAGCCCGACATTGAGGTCACCAAGCTCGACGACGGTGAGAACATCACCTTCACCGCCGAGGTCGACGTGCGACCGGACATCACCCTGCCCGACCTGGCGCAGCTCAAGATCACCGTGGACCCCATCGAGGTCAACGACGACGAGGTCGACGCCGAGCTCGACTCGCTGCGCGCCCGGTTCGGCACCCTGACCGGTGTCGAGCGCCCGGCCGCCACGGGTGACTTCGTCTCGATCGACCTGGACGCCACCATCGACGGCGAGACGGTTGAAGGCGCTGCCACCGAGGGGCTGTCGCACGAGGTCGGATCGGGCCAGCTCATCGAGGGCCTCGACGACGCCATCGTGGGGCTCTCGGCCGGTGAGAGCAAGTCCTTCACCACCAAGCTGGCGGCCGGCCCACAGGCCGGCAAGGACGCTGAGGTCACCGTCACGGTTCAGTCGGTCAAGGAACGCGAGCTGCCGGAGGCCGACGACGAATTCGCGCAGCTGGCCAGCGAGTACGACACCATCGGCGAGCTGCGGGAGAACCTCACCGAGCAGGTGAGCCGGACCAAGCGCATCCAGCAGGCCGAGAAGGTCCGCGAGGCGACCCTGGAGACCCTGGTCGAGCAGGTCGAGATGCCGCTGCCCGAGGCCGTGGTGCAGGCACACATCGACAACGCGCTGCACAACGCCCTGCACGGTCTGGACCACGACGAGAACAAGTTCGCCGAGTCGCTGGCCGAGAAGGGTTCCTCGCGCGCCGAGTTCGACGCCGAGACCCGCAGCGAGGCCGAGAAGTCGGTGAAGACGCAGCTGCTGCTCGACGCGCTCGGCGACGAGCTGGAGATCCAGGTGGGGCAGAACGACCTCACCCAGCACCTGGTGCTGATGGCACGTCAGTACGGCATCCCGCCGCAGCAGCTGGTTCAGTTCCTGCAGCAGAACAAGCAGTTGCCGGCGGTCTTCGCCGATGTGCGGCGCGGCATGGCGCTGGCAGCGGCGGTGCGTGCCGCCGAGGTCAGCGACACCGCGGGCAACGAGATCGACACCGCTGAGTTCTTCGGTGCCGACACCGACGACACCGACGAGGCAGACGAGGCCGCCGAGGCTTTGGCCGCCGCGGAGGAAGCCGACGAGGCCGCTGAGGCCGAGGCAGCATTCGACGAGTGACGCTGTAAGCGAACTAAGCCGGTTCGGACCGCCCTGAGCCGTCCCGGTTGGTTAGGGTCGGTGCATATGAATCTCGAGAAAGCAGGTATCCCACTGTGAGCCAGCCCGGACTGAATCTCGTCGACTCGGTGTACGAGCGGCTACTGCGAGAACGCATCATCTTCCTGGGGTCGCAGGTGGACGACGACATCGCCAACCGGCTGTGCGCGCAGATCCTGCTGTTGGCCGCCGAAGACCCGACCAAGGACATCTCGCTCTACATCAACTCCCCGGGCGGATCGATCAGCGCCGGGATGGCGATCTACGACACCATGGTGCTGGCACCCTGTGACGTCGCCACCTACGCGATGGGGATGGCCGCCTCGATGGGCGAGTTCCTGCTCGCGGCGGGCACCAAGGGCAAGCGTTACGCCCTGCCGCACGCCCGGATCCTGATGCACCAGCCGTTGGGCGGGGTGACCGGCAGCGCCGCCGACATCGCCATCCAGGCCGAGCAGTTCGCGGTCATCAAGAAGGAGATGTTCCGGCTCAACGCCGAGTTCACCGGTCAGAGCATCGAGCGCATCGAGGCCGACTCCGACCGTGACCGCTGGTTCACCGCCCCTGAGGCCCTGGAATACGGCTTCGTCGACCACATCATCACCCGCGCCCACGTCAACGGAGATGCATCATGAACCCCGAAACCTTGCGCGCCACCGCGCCGCAGGCGCGCTACATCCTGCCGTCGTTCGTGGAGCACTCCAGCTGGGGCGTCAAGGAGTCCAACCCGTACAACAAGCTGTTCGAGGAGCGCATCATCTTCCTCGGCGTGCAGGTCGACGACGCCTCGGCCAACGACATCATGGCCCAGTTGCTGGTGCTGGAGTCGCTGGACCCGGACCGCGACATCACCATGTACATCAACTCCCCGGGGGGTTCCTTCACCTCGCTGATGGCGATCTACGACACCATGCAGTACGTGCGGGCCGACATCCAGACCGTGTGCCTGGGTCAGGCCGCCTCGGCTGCCGCGGTGTTGCTGGCGGCGGGCACGCCGGGCAAGCGGATGGCGCTGCCCAACGCCCGGGTGTTGATCCACCAGCCTTCGCTGTCCGGAGTGATCCAGGGCCAGTTCTCTGACCTGGAGATCCAGGCTGCCGAGATCGAGCGGATGCGGACCCTGATGGAGTCCACCTTGGCCCGTCACACCGGCAAGGACCCCGAGCAGGTCCGCAAGGACACCGACCGGGACAAGATCCTCACCGCGGCCGAGGCCAAGGAGTACGGGATCATCGACACGGTGCTGGAGTACCGGAAGCTGTCGGCACAGACGGCCTGACCTTTGCGCGAGATCGTGCTCACGCAGGCCCTTACTCGCACTTCTCCTGCGTGAGCACGATCTCGGCGAGTCCGGCGATGTCGGCCGGGCCGACCCGGCAGCAACCGCCCACGATGCGTGCTCCGGCGGCAACCCAGGCCGGCACCAGCGCGGGGGAGAACCGCGCCGATCCCGACCAACCCCCGGAGCCCCAGCGTTCACCGCTGTTGGGGTAGACGATCACCGGCTTACCGGTGACCTCGCGGGCGATCTCGATCGCCGGCAGGACATCGTCCGGAGCGCAACAGTTCACCCCCACCGCGACGATCTGCGGCACCCCGGTGGCCACCGCGAAGGCCTCCGCGAGTGGCTGCCCGGCGCGGGTCTCCACGCCATCGATGGTGTAGCTGAGCCAGGCCGGCACATTCGCCTCGCGGACCAGACCCACCAGGGCCTGTGCCTCATCGAGGTCCGGCACGGTTTCCAACGCGAGCAGATCGGCGCCGGCGTCGGCCAGGACCTCCAATCGGGGCCGGTGCCACGCCGACAGCTGCGTGACCGAAAGTCCGTACCGGCCGCGGTATTCCGAGCCGTCGGCGCGAGCGGCGCCGTACGGACCGACCGACGCCGCGACCCAGCGCCCGCCCGCCTCGCCGCCGGCCTGACGGGCCAGGTCCACGCTGCGGCGCAACAACGCGTCGGCCGCCCGGCGGCCGATCCCGCGGGCGGCGAACCCGTCGAAGCTCGCCTGATAGCTGGCGGTGGTCGCGATCTGCGCGCCCGCGGCGAAGTAGGCCGCGTGAACGGCCGCGATGTCTTGAGGCGCCTCCACGAGAAACCGGGCCGACCACAGCGGGTCGGACAGGTCTGCCCCGCGGGCCTCCAGTTCCGTCGCCAGCCCCCCATCGGCGACGAGCACGGTATCGTCGGGCACGGCGAACCCCACGTTTGCCACTCTAGAGCCGGAAAGGCTCCGCCCGCCTCACAGCCGGGTAACGCCCCCGAAACGCTCACGCCACGCCAGCGCGTCACACGCCGGCTGCGGAGCCCTGGGCTATATGTTCGTGGAGCAGGCAGACGGAGCCGGTAATGAATACCAACGACGCGATTCGGCCTTATCGGTCGCCTCGCACCGGAATGAACGGGTAGCGTCGGAGCGGAACACCGGCACCCCGACGACAGACGGCGAACAGGAAGTAGGTCCTAACGCACTATGGCGCGCATTGGAGACGGCGGGGACCTGCTGAAGTGTTCGTTCTGCGGCAAGAGTCAGAAGCAGGTCAAGAAGCTCATCGCAGGTCCGGGCGTCTACATCTGCGATGAGTGCATCGACCTGTGCAACGAGATCATCGAAGAGGAGTTGGCCGACGCCGACGACGTGAAGCTCGATGAACTGCCCAAGCCCGCTGAGATCCGGGAGTTCCTGGAGGGATACGTCATCGGCCAGGACACCGCCAAGCGCACGCTGGCGGTGGCCGTCTACAACCACTACAAGCGCATCCAGGCCGGCGAGAAGAGCCGGGATTCCCGCTCCGGTGAGTCGGTTGAGTTGACCAAGTCCAACATTTTGATGCTCGGGCCCACCGGTTGCGGCAAGACCTACCTGGCCCAGACGCTGGCCAAGATGCTCAACGTGCCGTTCGCCATTGCCGACGCCACCGCCCTGACGGAAGCGGGCTACGTGGGCGAGGACGTCGAAAACATTCTGCTCAAGCTGATTCAGGCGGCTGACTACGACGTCAAGCGCGCCGAGACCGGCATCGTTTACATCGACGAGGTCGACAAGATCGCCCGCAAGAGTGAAAACCCGTCGATCACCCGCGACGTCTCCGGCGAGGGTGTGCAGCAGGCGCTGCTGAAGATCCTGGAGGGCACTCAGGCCTCGGTTCCGCCGCAGGGCGGCCGCAAGCACCCGCACCAGGAATTCATCCAGATCGACACCACCAATGTGCTGTTCATCGTGGCTGGTGCTTTCGCCGGACTGGAGAAGATCGTCTCCGACCGGGTTGGCAAGCGGGGCTTGGGTTTCGGCGCCGAGGTTCGGTCCAAGGCCGAGATCGACACCACCGACCACTTCGCCGAGGTCATGCCCGAGGACCTGATCAAGTTCGGTCTGATCCCCGAGTTCATCGGCCGGTTGCCGGTGGTGGCCTCGGTGACCAACCTGGACATGGACTCGTTGGTCAAGATCCTGTCGGAACCCAAGAACGCGCTCGTCAAGCAGTACTCCCGGCTGTTCGAGATGGACGGGGTGGAGCTGGAGTTCAGCCAGGACGCGCTGGAGGCCATCGCGGATCAGGCCATCCACCGCGGCACCGGTGCGCGCGGTCTGCGGGCGATCATGGAAGAAGTCCTGCTGCCCGTCATGTACGACATCCCGAGCCGCAATGACGTCGCCAAGGTCGTCGTGACCAAGGAAACGGTGCAGGACAACGTGTTGCCGACCATCGTGCCGCGCAAGGCATCCCGCGGCGAGCGCCGCGACAAGAGCGCCTGATCCGGGGGCGGCGCTCGTCGCCGGGTCAAGTTACTCGCCAGTACCGGAGTTCTCTTAGAGTTGGCGTGTGGGTGAACGTGATGAAAACCACATTTCCTGCTCAAGTTGACCGCGAACCCCGGTGTGACATCGACATTTAACACTGAGTAACCCGAATTTCAACACGGTGTGGCGTCGTATGGTCTATAAGAGCGGTGCAATAATCGGTACTGCCAGTGACAGAAAAACTTGTGGGTGCGGCAGCCGTGCTGCGCGGGCCCGGTCGGACAGTGATGGAAGGCGGGGCCGTGGGGCCGAGTGGTAACGGAGTCGGGTCGGCACCCGGGCGCCAAAAACTCGAGAAGGTCGTCATCCGTTTCGCCGGTGACTCCGGCGACGGCATGCAGCTCACCGGCGATCGCTTCACCTCTGAGGCGGCCCTGTTCGGCAACGACCTGGCCACCCAGCCGAACTACCCGGCCGAGATCCGTGCACCTCAGGGCACCCTGCCCGGTGTTTCGTCGTTCCAGATCCAGATCGCCGACTTTGACATCCTGACCGCCGGCGACCGTCCCGACGTGTTGGTGGCGATGAACCCGGCTGCGCTGAAGGCCAACATCGGCGACCTGCCGCGCGGCGGCATGGTGATCGTCAACTCCGACGAGTTCACCAAGCGCAACCTGGCCAAGATCGGCTACGAGACCAACCCGCTGGAGACCGAAGAGCTCTCCGACTACGTCGTGGTCCCGGTCGCGATGACCTCCCTGACGCTGGGTGCGGTCGAGGTTATCGGCGCGACTAAGAAGGACGGCGCCCGCGCCAAGAACATGTTCGCCCTGGGCCTGCTGTCCTGGATGTACGGCCGGGAGCTGGAGAGCAGCGAGCGTTTCATCCGGGAGAAGTTCGCCAAGAAGCCCGACGTGGCCGAGGCCAACGTCCTGGCGCTCAAGGCGGGCTGGAACTACGGCGAGACCACCGAGGCGTTCGGCACCACCTATGAGATCGCGCCGGCCAAGCTGCCGGCGGGTGAGTACCGCCAGATCTCGGGCAACACCGCGCTGGCCTACGGCGTGATCGTGGCCGGCCAGTTGGCCGACACCCAGGTGGTGCTGGGGACCTACCCGATCACCCCGGCCTCGGACATCCTGCACGAGCTGTCGAAGTACAAGAACTTCAACGTGCTGACCTTCCAGGCCGAAGACGAGATCGCCGGCATCGGTGCGGCGATCGGCGCCTCCTACGGCGGTGCGCTGGGCGTCACCAGCACCTCTGGCCCGGGGCTGGCCCTCAAGGCCGAGGCGCTGGGCCTGGCCGTGATGACCGAACTGCCGTTGCTGCTGATCAACGTCCAGCGCGGCGGCCCGTCGACCGGCCTGCCCACCAAGACCGAGCAGGCCGATCTGATGCAGGCGCTGTACGGACGCAACGGCGAGTCGCCGGTTGCGGTGGTGGCGCCGTGCACGCCGTCGGACTGCTTCGACGCGGCCATCGACGCCGTCCGGATCGCGCTGACCTACCGCACCCCGGTGGTGCTGCTCTCCGACGGCGCGATCGCCAATGGTTCGGAGCCGTGGCGTATCCCGGACGTGGCCGCGATGGCGCCCATCGATCGCAACCTGGCCAAGGCCGGCGAGGACTTCGAGCCCTACGCGCGCGACCCGGAGACCTTGGCCCGCCAGTTCGCCATCCCCGGCACGCCGGGCCTGGAGCACCGGATCGGTGGTCTGGAGAAGGCGAACGGTTCCGGCGAGATCTCCTACGAGCCGGCCAACCACGACCTGATGGTGCGGCTGCGCCAGGCCAAGGTCGACGGCATCGAGGTTCCCGACCTGGTCGTCGACGACCCGTCCGGCGACGCCGAACTGCTGCTGCTGGGCTGGGGCAGCTCCTACGGCCCGATCGCCGAGGCGTGCCGGCGGGTCCGGCGCGGCGGTATCAAGGTCGCGCAGGCGCACCTGCGCTACCTCAACCCGCTGCCGGCCAACTTGGGTGAGGTGCTGCGGCGCTACCCCAAGGTGGTGCTGCCGGAGATGAACCTGGGGCAGCTGGCGCTGCTGCTGCGCGGCCGCTACCTGGTCGACATTCAGTCGGTGACCAAGGTGACCGGTAAGGCGTTCCTGGCCGACGAGGTCGAAGCGATCATCGACGACGCGCTGGCCGGCACGCTGGCGGGTCGGGAGAACGAGAAGGCGTCGCTGGCCAGGGCCGCGGCGGTC
>CAXYUC010000185.1:0-7978 GCA_964292075.1 uncultured Mycolicibacter sp. | reverse complement strand
TCCGATCTGGTGGGGGGCGAACCTAAAACCGCACAGGGTTGAAATGCCCTGAGAACCGAACTACCCGAAAATGCCGGGCGAACCCAAGCGGGTACAGCCCAGCCGGGAGAAATCAGACTGACGGCTCCAACAGCCCGATGCAGGTAGCGGTGAGCAGCCGGGTCAACGCGGTGGTGAAGTCCAAGTTCCATTCCGGCGGCACCTGCCGCTCGGCGGCATAAGCGTCGGCCAGTTTCGTCGGTGGGTGCGCAACCTGCCACAGCGGCGCCGCCAGTGAATAGGACGCCAACAACAGGTCGAAGGCGCCTTGCTTGCCCAGCCGGGGGAGTGCCTGCAGCAGGGCGTCGGCCATGGTCAGTCCCGCGGCGGTGATCTTTCGTCGGATCTCGATCACCCGCTCGGCGTCTACCTCATGGTCGAGGTGCAAGTGCAGGTTGGCCAGCATGTCGCAGAACAACGGGTCCGCGGCCAATCCGCTGGCCAGGGTGGCGGCCACCCGGTCCGGCGACATCGTTTCGGACTGTTGCAGTGCGGTGCAAACGGTGTCTGACCAGCCTTCCCAGCTCTCGGCGGCCAGTCGCAGCAGCACCTCTTTGTGCGAGCTGAAGTAACGCCGTATCGCCGAGTGGTGTACCCCGGCCCTGCTGGCCACCGCGGTCAGGGTCACCGATGCCACGCCGGTCTCTATTGCCACCGAACGCGCCGCCTCCATCAACGCTTCGGCCCGCTGACGTTTGGTCTCGTCGCTGCGGGCGCGCTGGAAGGTCGCCTGACGCACAGCGCGAGGATAACGCACGCGATGTGCGTTGCCGGCGTGCGCAGCGGTGCGGTAGCGTGCGTTTACGCTCGTCGACGTGGGTTAGGGTACCCAAAGATTGCTGGTGAAGGGGACTCCGATTTTCAAGGTGCTGAGCCGGGTGTGGATACCCTTGGTGATCCTGGCCGTGGTCTGCGTCGCCGGATTCACGGTCACGCGTATCCACGGCCTGTTCGGCGCCGCGAAACGCCCGTCCTATTCCGACGGCCAGGTCGACGAGACCAAGCCGTTCAATCCCAAGCGGTTGACCTACGAGGTCTTCGGGCCGCCCGGAACGGTGGCTGACATCAGCTATTTCGACGTCAACTCCGAACCGCAACGCGTCCAGGACTTCACTCTGCCCTGGCAGCTCGAAATCGTCACCACTCTTCCCGCGGTGGTGGGAAGCCCCATGGCGCAGGGCAACAGCAACAGCATCGGCTGCCGCATCATCGTGGACGGAGAAATGAAGGCCGAACGCATCTCCCATGAGGTCAACGCCTACACCTTCTGCCTGTTGAAGGCGGCATGAGCCAGGTCGATACGCGCAGCGGCGTCGTTCGGCCGGAGCGGCCGTTCATCGCGCGGACCATCCGCCGATTCGCGGTGCCGATCATCCTCGGCTGGTTGGCGCTGATCGCGGTGCTCGTCGCCACCGTCCCGCCGCTGGCAGAGGTCGGCAAGCAGAACGCCGTCTCGGCCAGTCCCGAAGACGCCCCGTCCATGCTGGCCATGACCGAGATGGGCAGGGTTTTTAAGGAGTCGGACTCCGACAGCACCGCGATGATCGTGCTGGAGGCCGACCACGAGCTGGGCGACCCCGAGCACGAGTACTACGCCGAAGTGGTCTCCAAGCTGAAGGCCGACACCGCACACGTCCAGCACGTTCAGGATTTCTGGGGTGACCCGATGACCGCAGTCGGTGCCCAAAGTGCCGACGGTAGAGCGACTTACGTGCAATTGAACCTGGTCGGCAACATCGGCCAGGCGGCGGCGAACGACTCCATCGTAGCGGTCCGCGACATCGTGGATTCGGTCCAGAAACCGCCGGGGCTGACCGTCTACGTCACTGGCACCGCGGCGCTGGCAGCCGACATGAACCATGCCGGCGACAAGTCGATGTTCAAGATGATGGTGGTCACCATTCTGGTGATCCTGACCATGCTGTTGCTCGTCTACCGGTCGATCATCACGGTGGCGCTGCTGCTGGGGATGGTCTACATGGAGCTGAACGCGGCCAGCGGCGTGGTGGCGTTCATGGGCCACCATCACTGGGTCGGGTTGACGACGTTCGCGGTCAACCTGCTGGTCTCGCTGGCGATTGCCGCCGGCACCGACTACGCGATCTTCCTGATCGGCCGCTACCACGAGGCGCGCCAAGCCGGCGAAGACCGGGAATCGGCCTACTACACGGCGTTTTCCGGCGTCGCGCACGTCATCCTCGGTTCGGGTCTGACCATCGCCGGAGCGGTGTTCTGCCTGCACTTCACCCGGATGCCCTACTTCGTCACGCTCGGCATCCCCTGCGCGGTGGGCATGCTCGTCTCGGTCGCCGCGGCCTTGACGCTGGGCCCCGCGATCATCACCGTCGGCAGCCGGTTCGGCCTGTTCGACCCCAAGCGCGCCACCAGCACTCGCGGTTGGCGGCGGGTGGCGACGGTGATCGTCCGCTGGCCGGGACCGGTTCTGGTTGCCTCACTGGCGGTCGCGGCCGTCGGCCTGCTGGCCCTGCCGGGATATCAGCCGGCCTACGACGACCGGAAGTACATTCCCGCCGACATCCCCGCCAACGCGGGTTTCGCCGCGGCGGACCGGCATTTCTCGCAGTCCCGGATGATGCCCGAGGTGCTGCTGATCGAGTCCGACCACGACATGCGTAACCCGTCGGACTTTCTGATCATCGACAAGCTGGCCAAGTCGGTGTTCAAAGTGGTCGGCATCTCCCGGGTTCAGGCGATCACCCGCCCGCAGGGCACCCCGCTGGAACACACCTCGATCCCGTTCCAGATCAGCATGCAGAACGCCGGTCAGCTGCAGACCATGCAGTTCCAGAAGAAGCGCATGGACGACATGCTGACCCAGGCCGAGGCGATGGGCCAGACCATCGCCACCATGCGCCAGATGTACGGCCACATGAGCCAACTGGCCGGCATCACCCACGAGATGGTCGTCGACATGGACGACCTCCAGGCCCAGATCTACGAGATCCGGGACCACATCGCCGATTTCGAAGACTTCTGGCGGCCGATCCGCAACTACTTCTACTGGGAACCGCACTGCTACGACATCCCGATCTGCTTCTCGTTGCGCTCGGCGTTCGACATGATCGACAGCGTTGATCCGATGAGCGAGAGCATGGACAAGATGATCGCGCACATGGGTGACATGGATGCACTCATGCCGCAGATGCTGAGCACCTTCCCGCCGATGATCGACACCATGGAGACCATGCAGACCATGATGCTGACGATGCACAGCACCATGTCCGGCATCTTCGATCAGATGGACGAGATGAGCGACAACGCCACCGCGATGGGCAAGGCGTTCGACGAGTCCAAGAACGACGACTCGTTCTACCTGCCGCCGGAGGTGTTCGGCAACCCGGACTTCAAGCGGGCGATGAATATGTTCATGTCTCCGGATGGCAAGGCCGTCCGGATGATGATCTCGCACCGGGGCAATCCGGCTACGGCCGAAGGTATTTCGCACATCGACAAGATCCGCACCGCAGCCGAAGAAGCGCTCAAGGGAACGCCGCTCGAAGACGCCAAGATTTATCTCGGCGGGACAGCGTCACTGTTCAAGGATATGCAGGACGGCTCGAACTATGACCTGTTGATTGCCGGAATCGCCTCGTTGAGCCTGATTTTCATCATCATGCTCTTGATCACCCGGGCGCTGATCGCAGCGTTGGTGATCGTCGGCACCGTGGCGCTGTCGCTGGGTGCGTCGTTCGGGCTGTCGGTGCTGTTCTGGCAGTACCTCATCGGTATGCAGCTGCACTGGCTGGTGTTGGTGATGTCGGTGATCATCCTGCTGGCGGTGGGATCGGACTACAACCTGCTATTGGTGGCCCGGTTCAAGGAGGAGATCCACGCCGGGCTGCATACCGGCATCATCCGGGCGATGGGCGGCACCGGGAAGGTGGTGACGTCGGCCGGACTGGTGTTCGCCTTCACCATGACCTCGATGGCGGTCAGCGACCTGCGCATCATCGGGCAGATCGGCACCACCATCGGGCTGGGGCTGATGTTCGACACCTTGATCGTGCGGTCGTTCATGACGCCGTCGATCGCGGCGCTGCTGGGGCGCTGGTTCTGGTGGCCGATCAACGTCCTGCCGCACGTCGGAGGGAAAGCCGCTCGGCATCGAGAGACCGCCGTCCTCGCTCGCGGCGGGGATGCGGACAACACCGCGGAGCTGGCCCACAACCGGTAGCCGGTTGTGAGCTATTGCATGCTCAGGGGTCAGAAAACCAATTAGGTAGCATGACTAAAGTTATGTAGCATTGCTTATTGAGTTTGGATGGCTAAGCGGCCATTTGCTGGCGCATTCGCCTCACCTGCTTCACCCGACTCAGCGGTCTCACCGTCGGGTGTAGCGTCCGAAAACTGACAGCGTGAAAGGACCCGGGGAATGGCTACAGTGGACTCCATGCGTACGCACCGCTCGATTCTGCGGGGCATCGTCGTGACCGCTGCCGCCGCAGGTGCAGCCGTGGCCGCGGTGCTGTTGCCCGCCACCGCCTCCGCCGACGCGACCGACGACTTCCCGATCCCGCGGCGCGTGATCCGCACCGACTGCAGTGCCGAGCAGATGCTGGCCGCCAGCCGTGACCTGTCGCCGATCTACTACGAGCGCTACATGATCGACATGCACAACAAACCGGTGCAGGTGCAGCAGGCCGCCATCGACAAGATGCACTGGTTCTTCTCGCTGAACCCCGATCAGCGCCGGGCCTACTCCGAGGAGCTGGCGACCAACTTCGCCGACCCGCTGACGGTGTCGTGGCCCAACCACGCCAAGATCTTCTTCAACAACAAGGGCGTCGTCGCCAAGTCGACCGAGGCCTGCAGTCAGTACCCGCGCGACGACATGTCGGTGTGGGACTGGGCCCCCAAGCCGTAACAGGAGACCGATGAACGGTTCCATCCGTCGAGTCATGCGGGTTCTGCTCGCTGCCGGCGCGGCGGGCGGCCTGCTGCTCGGGGCTCCGGGATCTCCTGCGGGCGCTCAACCTGCGGGGTTCCCCAATCTTGACGACTTCACCGCGGTCCCGGTGGACAACTACATCTCGACGGGCCCCAAGGGGCCGGGCCGCTGGGTGAACTTCTCCACGCCCTACAACGTCGCCTGCCAATTCGACGCCATTGACCCGCCGGCGGGATCGTCGCAAGCCATCATGTGCGACGGCGACATGCCCGGACTGGCCAACGCGCCGCTGGGCTCGGGCGCCCCGGTGCCGGGTGGCTGCGTGATCGGGACCGTGCGCTCCCAGGGTGCAGCGGGCCTGCGGCTGAACCGCGAATCGACCGGTTGCAGTCGCCAATTCTCCAACGGAGCCTTCTTGGGCGTCGGTCAGAAGCTGTCATACGGCAACGTCACCTGTGCGGTGGGCACCGACCAGCTCGTCGCCTGCCTGGACACCTCGCTGGGGCATCACGGATTCGTGCTGAGCCCGTCGGGCAGTTCTGCGTTCTAGCGGTTCTCGGGCCCACGGCCGCTACGGGTTGATGTTGAACGTGGTCGTGTAGGTCCGCGGGTGATAGGGCGGTGGCGGGGCATCGGGCCCGACCGGCCAGCCCGGCGGCGTCGGCCACGTGCTGACCCGCATCGTGACCTGTTCTTGCCCGTTGGGACGCGTCTCGACGTTGACGATGCTCGGCCCGTACGGGACGGCTGGCTGATTGCCGGGGCTCGGGATGAATCCGGGGCCGGTGAGGTCTTGTGCGGGGGCCTGGAGCAGGCCCTGGGGGCTGCCCGCGGTGACGCCCACGACTTGGCCGCCGTCGCTGGCGCTGGTCAACAGATACCCGCCCTGGGGCAGGGACACGATCTGATTCTCCCGGTTGGCGGGACCGAGATTATTGAAGGCGCCGACCTCGTGCAGGCTGTTCATCCAGGCATTGGGCGGGTCGCCGGCGGCGACGGGTGCCGACTGCCACAGGGCGCGCTGACCGTCCTGGCCGGCGTTCCCGACGATGACCATGGTTCCGGATGCGGGGTCGTAGACGCCGCTGGCTTGCGAGATGCCCACCTTGGTGTCCGAGCCGATCGGGGTGCCCATCAGCGGCCCCAAATCCGTTGCCGGATCGGCCAGGTTCTGCACCCGCGATTCCGGAGCGATGTAGTGGTCCGGTGAGGTGCCGGGCCCATAGGGCCGCACACTGTAGAACGCGTATTGCTGACCGTCGGGGCCGACGGCGGTGCCGGTCGGCAGTGCCCGGAATCCCTCGTCGACGGGGAACGGGTTGTCGATGTCGGGCTTACCGGGGATGTGCAGGCGGGGGTGGCCGTTCTCCGGGTCGCCGGTGATGACGATGCCGGTGCCCGGGATCGTCGCGCCCAGGTCGTAGGGCGAACCGTCCTGCTTCTCCCGCATCGGCGGGCTGCCCACGCCGGCGATGGTGGGGTTGTGCGGCGCTTGGGTTTCGTTGTCCACCAGTCGAATATGCGGATCCTGGCCGGGTGGGACGCCCTCGCCGCCCCCCAGCTTGTAGTGGTTGGTCAGGGTCTGCACCAGCTGCGTCCGGTGCCGGCTGTCTGCGGCGGCGTCAGAGACCACCCGCTGGATCTCGCGGGTCTTGGCGGTCAGGAATCGCTGGAACTGGCGGGAACCGGCGGGGGTGTCCAGGCCCGGCCAGGTGGCGGCCGATTCGCGGATCTCGGCCTCGATGGCGTCAAGGCGTTGCCGCGAACTCACCGTGTTCCGCACGGCCTGCTGCAAGATCGTCTGGAACTCTTTGTCGGCCGCTACCGATGCGGCCAGCCGGTTCGCGAGCGCCTCTTCACGCGCGCGAGCCGCATCGGCGAAAGCACCGAGGTTCTCGGCCATAGCGGACAGGGTAGCCGGGCCGGATTGGGCTTACAGGCCCTTTTTCGCCCGGCGCTTGCCGGACGGGCGCAGCTTGTCGTCGCCGGTTGCGGCCGGCTCGTCGGCTTCTTCGCTGGTCGACTCGGCGATCTCGGTGGCTTCCGTCTCGTCGACCGCGGTGACGTCAGCGTCAGCGTCGTCGGCTTCGTCGCCGGACTCTTCCTCGGAGTCCTCGGCGGACTCGGAGTCCTCGGAGTCCTCGGCCTTCGCGGCGCCGGACTTCTTGCCCCAGCGGCGCTCTTGCTTGGGCTGCTTTTCGGCCTGGGGCTTGATCGGTTTGGGCGGCGGCGGCGGCAGTACGGCGACGCACGCCAGGTAGACCGCGCCGACCCCCAACAGGGCGATCGCGGCCGCCGCCCCGTAAATCCCGAACAGCCACACTCCGAAGCTGTCCAGCGACAACCAGATTTCGCTGACCGCGGTGCCGGCGATCAACGCGGCGGCCGCCAGGTGCGCCACGATGGAGCCGGTCCGCAGCGACAGCGCCAGTTGCGGGGTGCCGTACTCAGGCTTGCGGGCCTGCTTCAACACCGCTGCCACCGGCAGGGCCATTGCCGCGACCAACAGTCCGAGGAGGACTCGCAGCACGGTGCCCAGCACATGCGAACTGAAGCCGGTCAGCTCCCACCATCGCGGCAGGACAAAGAGGAAATACAGCAGGGCCGCGAGGGTCGAGAGCGACGCGTGCCAAACCGTGGCGACGGTACGACTCACGCCACCTCCAATGCTCGTCAGCTAGTGACTCAGGTGCGACCGGACCTTGAGCTTTCGGTCCGGCCACACCTGAATCGGGTGCGGAGGATAGGGGATTTGAACCCCTGAGGGCTATTAACCCAACCCGCGTTCCAGGCGAGCGCCATAGGCCACTAGGCGAATCCTCCGTCGGCAATGGTAGCGGAGTCTGTTGCGGGCCCCGCAGCGCCCGGCTTCGCCGCGCTCGCGACCACCGCTGTGCCCGATGGCGGCGGCCCGCAACGCCCGGCTTCGCCGCGCTCGCGACCACCGCTAGACTTGCCCGTGGACCCCGCGCGGCGTCCATCCTGTGAACTCCCCCAGGGCCGGAAGGCAGCAAGGGTCAATGGGCTCTG
>CAXYUC010000184.1:0-8038 GCA_964292075.1 uncultured Mycolicibacter sp. | reverse complement strand
CATACTGAAAAGCTTCAGCCACAACACCCGAAATATTTGTCAGACACGCCCTAGTGTTCTCCGCTGCAGATTTGTTGAATATATTTGACGAGTGATTCGAGGATCTCTTCGGCGGTCTTGTTCCCGACGGACGGCTTCGGTTCGGAGTTCCAGTCGTGGATCCAATTCTTGATGTCATTCTGCAGTGCCGCAACGCTTTTGCGGACGTCGCGTCGCAGTAGCCGGCGAGCCGGTCGTTGACCGTGGGTAGTTTGTGGGCGGACCGGTTGTCCGGGTGCGCGTCCACCTCGTCGGCTACGGCCTTGTCGATGGCGAACAGCCACAGCCGCCGGCACGCGCAGCGCTGAAAAACGTGACGTGGCGCGCCACTGAACCAAAACCGATCACGCCAACCCGAGCCGGGGCCGGCAGACCGATTGCGGAATCTATCTACCGGCTGCAGTGCTCAGCCGTCAAATTGTGCGCCGATGAGCACTCGATGAGCCCCGAGGGCAAATCACTCTTCCAACCTGTCGGGACAGTACACGGCGCGGGCAACCGCCACGAAGTGGGCGCCCTGCAGCAGGGGCAGATTGTTGGAGTAGGAGTTTCTCACGCCGTCGACGGCTTCGCGTACGGTGTGGCCGTCTTGCATGTAAGCGCAGGCTCCCCTGGCGACATTGACTGCTTCGGGATCGTTCGGATGCGCGATACCGAGGCCGTCGAGCGCACGGAGGAACGTGTCGTCCGTCGCGCTGGTGACGTACACGTACGGATCATTTGGTGTGGCGTACGCGGGAGCCATTCCCATGCCGACCACGGCTGCTGCGCACGCCGAAGTCACAACCAGCACCGGTAGGGTCGGGAAACCGCGCCGCCACAACGGTATTTGGTGGCCGGTCTTGGTCTGCCGGCAATTCTCTTTCGACATTCCTTCGTCTCCTCAGTTTCTCGGTGCGGCGTCGGCATCGAGGTGGCAGCTGGTAACCCTGTGGCGCAAGCGCTTCCAGCTCCGGCGGCCTGCCTAGCACACTAGATGCTGCAGCCGGGCTGAGCTCCCCGCCGAAGTCAACCTTCGCGACTCTTTTCACTGAAGTTCACCTAAGGTGGCCGGTATTCACTCGCTGTTCATCAACACGCAATCTGATTGCGCGCTCGTCGGCTCGACCCGGCTACGGTGGCTGTCTTGTGGTCGCGCCGGTCGACACGTCGCATCGACGATCAGGCGGTGGGCCGGCCACATGCGAAACGCCCTGGTGTTGCGATCACACGGACCACTTGTGCCCGCGCTGCCAAGCCGGGCTACTGAATCGCCCCGGCAAGTCCGGAGACTCCGTTCCTTGGGAAGGATGGAGTCATGTCAGGGAGTACGTCGAAGAGGTACCCGGCCGAGTTGCGTGAGCGGGCGGTCCGAATGGTCGGCGAGATCAGGGCCGATCATGAGTCGGACTGGGCGGCAATGGGCAAGGTCGCCGAGCTGCTCGGAATCGGGACGCCAGAGACTGTGCGCAAGTGGTGTCGGCAGGCCGAAGTCGATGCGGGCCAGCGGCCCAGTGTCACCAGCGAGGAATCGGCGGAACTGAAACGGCTCAAGCGCGAGAACGCTGAGTTAAAACGCGCCAACGCGATCCTCAAGAGTGCCTCGGCTTTCTTCGCGGCCGAACTCGACCGGCCACTGCGCTGATCGTGCGCTACATCGACGAGCACGTCGGTGTCCGCCGCGACGATGCCGACGGGCCAGGTCTGCGCTGGGGTGTCGAGTCGATCTGCGCGCAGCTCACCGAGCTGGGTGCCAAGATCGCCCCCGCGACCTACTACGAACACCGCGCCCGCAGACCCACCAAGCAGGAGGTTCGCGACGCCGAACTGAGGCCGAGGATCCGTGCGGTGCACGCCGAGAACTACGGTGTCTACGGCGCCCGGAAGGTATGGCTGACGCTGAACCGTGAACGGCCCGAGGACGCACCACCGATCGCGCGCTGCACTGTGGAGCGGCTCATGGCCGAACTCGGCCTGGCCGGCGCGGTGCGCGGCAAGATCAAGCGAACCACGATCAGCGATCCGCGCACACCGAAGCCGCTGGATCTGGTGGATCGCAACTTCCGGCCGTTGGCTCCGAATCGCTTGTGGGTAGCCGATTTCACGTATGTCTCGACGTGGTCGGGCTGGTGCTACACGGCGTTCGTGATCGATGCCTACGCCCGGCGGATCCTGGGCTGGTCGGTAGCGACCACGATGACCAGCCAGCTCGTCGTTGACGCTGTCGAGCAGGCGATCTGGACGCGCCAGCGGGAAGGCAACGACCTGGCCGGGCTGGTTGCGCACCATGACCACGGAACCCAATACCTATCGGTGGCCTACTCCGAGCACCTAGGGCGTGTCTCCCATATCGGGAGATGTTTTGAGGTGATGCTGTCGGGGTGACGACGGCTTCGCGGTATCGGTTGTTCAATGACGCTCAGTGGGGGTTGATTTCGGGTCTGTTGCCTTCCAATGCGGGCAGGCGTGGTCATCCGTTCGGTGATGACCGGCGTGTGGTGGAAGGCATCGTCTACCGGTATCGGACCGGGATTCCGTGGCGGGATCTGCCGCGATCGGAGTTCGGGCCGTGGCAGACGGTGTGGAAACGTCACCGCCGCTACGCCGGCGATGGCACCTGGGATCGGGTGTTGATGACGGTGTTGGCGATGGCTGATGCCGAGGGCCGGTTGGACTGGACGGTGTCGGTGGATGCCACGATCAACCGCGCTTACCAGCACGCGACGAACACGACGCGCCCCGATCAGGACACAGGGGGCTGGGTCGAATTACACGAATCTGCCACTGTCTGAATGTGAACCCGCAGGTCACGGCATCGGGCGGTCGCGGGGTGGGTTGACCACCAAGATCCACACCGCCGTTGACGGCAACGGCCGCCCGCTGGCGGTGGTGGTCACCGGCGGGCAGCGCAACGACCAGGCGATGCTGGCCGGTGTGCTCGACGAGATCGTTGTACCCCGCCGTGGACGTGCTCGTTGCCGGCCCGATGCGGTGATCGTTGATCGCGCCTATTCCAGCGGGGCCGCCGACGAATGCTGCGCAGCCGCAAGATCACCACAGTCATCCCGCAGAAGAGCGATGAGATCGCCGCCCGGCAGCGTCGTGGCAGTGCCGGTGGCCGACCGCCATCGTTCGACGAAATCCGCTACAAGCAGCGCAATCTCGTCGAACGGTCATTCGCGCTACTCAAACAATGGCGCGGCCTGGCCACCCGGTACGACAAACTCGCCATCGTCTACCGCGCCGCCGTCGTGCTCAGCGCATGCATCACATGGACCCGCCATATGGGAGACATGCCCTAGCCACAGCCGGGATCAAGCCCTCGACTGGCGCGGTGGGTTCGTCGTATGACAACGCACTGGCCGAGTCCGTGATCGGGCTCTACAAGACCGAGCTGGTCAAGCCGCGGCGGCCCTGGAAGGGCTGCGACGACCTCGAGATCGCCACCGCCGAGTGGGTCGACTGGTTCAACCACCGCAGGCTCTACGAGTACTGCGGCGATATGCCGCCAGCGGAGCTGGAGGCCGCGCACTACGCTCAACAACCGACTTCGACACTCGTCGAGGTCTCAAACTAAGAAGTCTCCGGACATGCCGGGGCGATTCAAGCCCGCCAGTTGATCACCGTTTGGCGCGCGATGGAGAACCGGCGCGCGATCTCGACATGGGCGACACCATCGGCGATCAACAACACGATCCGCGCCCGCAGCGCCAGACCCGCCTTCGTGCTCGAGGACCGAACCCATTTCTCCAGTTCGACACGGTCACTGTCGGGCACTACCAACGGCGCTGCTCGCATACGCAATTCAACCAAACAACACCGCCCAATTACTTTAGGCGCGCGGCACTAGAACCCCAAACACCCCGCCGCGCCATGCAAAACCACAGGTCACAGGACTAACGATCCAGAAACCCGCGATCCATGTCCGAAGTCAGGTCCTAATTTGAAGCTCCCGTTCATGTCGGCTTCAGATTGTCGTCGCTGCCCAGTCAACTCGGGTGCCTAGCATCCCGCGAAGTATCGCGTTGCGAACTATCACGCCGCTTGGGCGAGGACGGTCGACCGCAGAAGGGGAGTCGCATGCTGGATTTCGGGGTGTTGCCGCCGGAGGTGACGTCGTCGCAGATTTATTCGGGCCCGGGGTCGGGTTCGATGATGGCGGCCGCGTCTGCTTGGGACGGCCTTGCATCGCAGCTGAATTTGTTTGCCGGCGGGTATGCCTCGATGATCTCGGCCCTGGAAGGCGATGCCTGGTCCGGCCCTGCCGCGAACGCGATGGTCGCGGCTGCCGTCCCGTATATCGACTGGGTGAAGACAACAGCGGGGCAGGCTGAGCAGGTCGCCAACCAAGCTCGGACGGCGGCGACCGCCTTCGAGACAGCGCACGCTTCGGTTGTGCCACCGGCCCTGGTAGCTGCCAACCGAGCTCAGCTGTCAAACCTGCTCGCCACCAACGTATTCGGTCAGAACGCGCCGCAGATCGCGGCCACTGATGCCCAATATGCGCAGATGTGGGCCCAGAACACCCAGGCGATGTACGGATACGCGGGATCGTCGTTGTCGGCGACGCGACTATCGACGTTCACCCAGCCGCCGGAGACCAGCAATCCGACCGCTCAGCCCAGCCAAGCGGTTGCGACCGCCGCCCAGTCCGCCGGTGCGGGCGCATCGCACGCTAACAGCCTCTCCCAGCTACTTTCGTCAGTGCCGCAACAGCTCTCCACAGCGGCGACTTCGGCCTCGTCGAGTTCGAGCACATCTACGTTGTTCGGCATGCCCGTGCCTTCGTCACTGCTCACGAGCCTGGGAAACCTCAACACCATCGACGGACCGATATCGTTTGCCGCCGCCATGGTTCGAACTGCCGCCAACTCGTCGGCCGCCGGCATGATTGCGTTCAGGCTCTTTGCTGACGCGGCAATTTATTCACCGCTGGCCGGATTGTCCGGCGCGATGTCGCCGGTCACCTTCAGCTCGGCGTCACTGGGCGCGGGGTTGGCTGGGGTGACCACATCGAGTGCAGCAGGCGTTCAGAGCGCGGTTTTGGCCAGTACCGGCGGTGCGGGTCTGATGGGCTCGCTGTCGGTGCCGTCCGCATGGGCGCAGGCAACTCCAGTGGCCACCGCGAGCGAGCAGCCCATGTGGTTGTCGGAGGTCGAGGCGTGGTGGGAGGACGGTGCACCCGCGAATCTGGATTCGAGATCGATGGCGCAGGTGGCCGCCGCGGCTGCCGCGGGAAGTCTGCTGATGCGTCCCGTTGTCGGTAAGGCATTACGTGTTCCACCACGCCGTTTCAAGATGTCGCGACCCTCTGCCGGTGGATGACTGTCTTTCTCTACGGCGTGACGTGGCAGCGCGCGATCTGACCGTTGCCTCCGAGGCGATTGTTAAAGGGGTTGGGCAACAGTGATGTTGGACTTTGCGGTGCTACCGCCTGAGGTCAATTCGGCCAGAATGTACGCTGGGCCCGGCTCGGTGCCGATGATGGCGGCCGCAACAGCGTGGGATGCAGTCGCCGGGCAACTGGAATTGTTTGCCTCCGGCTACTCCTCTACGGTGACAGATCTCCAGGGCCACCAATGGTCGGGGCTTGCTTCGGCTTCGATGGCCGCCGCAGCCGCACCTTATGTGACGTGGGCGAACACGACTGCCGTTCAGGCCGGGCATGCGGCGAGCCAGGCTCGCGCCGCAGCGGCAGCGTACGAGGCGGCGTTCGCGATGACTGTTCCCCCGCCGGCGATCGAAGCCAACCGGGCGTTGCTGGCGGCGCTGGTGGCCACTAACTTCTTCGGTCAGAATTTGCCGGCGATCGCTGCCACGGAGGCCCACTATTCCGAGATGTGGGCGCAGGACGCCGCCGCGATGTACGGCTATGCCGCCGCGTCGTTGCCGGCGGCCGCGGCCTTGGCGTCGTTCAAGGCGCCACCGCAGACCACCGATCCCGGCGGGCAAACCGCGCAGAACGCAGCGACGGCGCAGGCGGTGGGCTCAGCAACCGCGCATAAGATGCAACTCCTGACCCACGCGATATCAAATGTGTCGCATCAGATGCACAGCCTCTCGGTAGGGCAGTACTCGTCTCACTCCGCGGTGTCGACGGGATCGAGTTCGGCGCATGCAGCGGGTTCGTCGTCGGCGCATACCGCGGGCTCGTCCGGCTCGTCCGGCTCGTCACAGTATTACTACATTCACGACTGGCAGTCCTTCAAACAGTTTTACGACAATTTCAACACCGCAATAAATAAAAACTTCTATAACGGCGGCGTAACCCTGGGCGACCAGTTGGACTTCAACGCCACGATTCCCAAGGTAGTGAGCCATTACAGCCTGCCGAGGACGCCGCCGCTCCTCTACGCCTCTGACGCGCTGAGCTCGACAGGAGGAAACGGGCCGGTCGTGGTCAGCGCGGGCAGGGCGGCCTCGGTGGGTTCATTGTCGGTTCCCCGGGCCTGGTCATCGCCGTCTTTGACGAACGGCCAAACCCTGCTTGCGGCAAATCAAGTCACCCAGCAACCGCCGGAGGAGGTTCACCGCGGTGTGCCCGTCCATGCGGTGAAGCCCATGGCTGACCAGCCGCCGCCGGCCCTGGGGCCGGTGGGAGGCCACGGGCAACGCCACACTGGCAACGCTGTTATCCGCATGCGGGAGCGCCGGTTCCAGATGCCGCGGCCAACGGTCGGTGGATAGCGAAGCGTAGGTCGTCAGGGCTCGCGGGTAACGAATGCGAGCGAGGAAATGAGGATTCGGATGCTGGAATTCGGAATATTGCCACCGGAAATCACCTCGGTACGGATTTACTCCGGCCCTGGTTCGGAGTCGATGATAGTGGCCGCAGGAATCTGGGATGTCCTTGCTGCGCAGTTGGATTTGTTTGTGCGAGGCTATTCGTCGATCATCGCGGCTCTGGAAGGTGAGTCGTGGTCGGGTCCCGCTGCGACCGCGATGGTGACCGCGACTGCACCGTACTTACAGTGGGCGACGACAACAGGGATCAAGGCGGAGCAGACCGCCAGCCAGGCCCGCGCGGCTGCGGCCGCCTTTGAGGCAGCATACGCGGCTGTGGTGCCGCCGGCTGCGGTGGCGGCCAACCGCAGTCAGCTGTTGCATCTGATCGCGACCAACATATTGGGTCAGAACGCGAACCAGATCGCGGCCACCGAAGCTGATTACGCTGAGATGTGGGCGCAAGACACCCGCGCGATGGATTGCTATGCAGCCTCGGCATCGTCGGCGACCCAGCTGTCGCCATTCACGGAGTCGCCCCAGATGACCAACCTGGCCGGACAGTCCGCGACTGCGGCTTCCTCTGCTGCGAGTTCGGTTGCCCCGCACCTGCAAGCATTGTCGCAGCTGCTTTCGACTGTGCCGCAACAACTGGCGGCCGCAACTGCACCGAGTTCGGGCGCCGCCGCGCCGGCCGGTATACCGATACCGGAATCGTGGATCACGTTCCTCGACGATATCAATTACACGACCGGAATCCCCGACATTTGGGGGTTGGAGGTGATGCGTGATGTCGGTGCGGTCGGGAGCGCGATCCTCAATACGACCGGCTACTTGACCGATGGCGGCGGATTTGTGCAAGCCGGGGCTACGGAGAAGACATCGCCGACGGCGACTCCCGGGATTCTGGCCGGGGAAGCGGAGTCCTCGGTAGGGAGGGCAGTTGGGCGCTCGGTGCTTGTCAGCGTCGGCGAGGCGACCGCCGTGGGGCAGCTGTCGGCGCCTCCGGCATGGGCGAATGCGACCCCGATCGGCGGTGCGACCGACACTTCGCTGGCATCGTGGGGGGCCAAAGCGGTGTGGGAGGAGACTCCGAAGATGGGCACGGCAGGCACAGGGTTAGCGGCACCGATGGCTGCCGGAGCCGGTGGGGCGGCGGCCCGCAAAGTGGTGCGGCCCAGTGTCAGCGCCATCCTGCAGGTCATGCCTCCCCGGTACCAGGTGCCCCGCCATACCGCCGGTGGCTAGTGGTCCGTGCTTGAAATGGTTTGACGGTTTGCCTTCTTGAGGACCTCGT
>CAXYUC010000183.1:0-8056 GCA_964292075.1 uncultured Mycolicibacter sp. | reverse complement strand
TGCACCCGCTCGGCTGGGGTGAGGCGGAGCGGTTTCGCCTCCGCCCCCGCCGGGGCGGGCCGCGGCCTGTTCCGGGCCCTAGGCGTGGGCCCCGACGACGACGGTGACGATCTCGCTGCGGGGGAAGTTGTCGTAGCGGGTGCGGGCGGCGTGCCCATGATTGACCAGTTCAGCCACCGAATCCGAGGCCGAAAGCGAATCGCGCGCGTCGGCCAACAGCGCGATCGCACGATCCAGTGCCGGCAACAGTCGTTGCCAGTTGGCTTCGCACATGGCCCGGACCAGGTCCGGCGCGGTTCCGGCGACCCGGGTCCCGTCGCGGAAGGATCCGGCGGCCAACGCGAACGCCAGCGGTACGTCGGCCGCCGTGACGGCCAGCGCCTCAGCCATCAGGTGCGGCAGATGAGAGATAGCGGCCGCGGCCGCATCGTGTTCCTCGGAGCGGGCCGGTACCGCGAGCGATCCGCAGTCCAGAATCAGGTCCAGTACCTCTGCGAACACCGCCGGGTCTACGTGGTCGTCGACGCTGATCACCCACGGTGCGCCCTGGAACAGATCGGCGTGCCCGGCCGGCCAACCGGAGTGGGCAGTCCCAGCCATCGGGTGGCCGCCGACGAAGCGAGCCTGCAGTCCGGCGGCGGTGATCTCGTGGAGTACCGGGTTCTTGACGCTGGTGACGTCGGTCAGGGGGCATTCGGGTGCCAGGCGGCTGATCGGGCCGAGCAGCATCGGCAGCGCCGGCACCGGGACGGCGATCACGATCAGCGCATCGGTCGCCGCGGCGCGCTTCAGAGCTGTTTCCAACTCGGTGGTGGCGTCGAATCCGTCGGCGACCGCGGCGTTCACCCCGTCTGCCGACCTGTTGTAGCCGAACGTCACCCGGCCTGCCGCGGCGGCCGCACGCAGCACCGAACCGCCGATCAGACCGAGCCCCAAAACGCACACCGGAGTTTTCATTGCGCTTACCGCCACCTGTCCAGGTTGGCACACGCTGGTCAAGGGCGTAAGCGGCGACTACCGTAGGCGCCCATGGGAGCACAGAGATCGTCTGCACCGGGCCGGCCGGCGGAGACGCTGGACGGTTTCGGAGTGGCTGTTGTGCGTGAAGACGGCAAGTGGCGCTGCACATCGATGCGTGCCGAGGCCCTCACCAGTCTTTCCACAGCAGAGACCGAGCTACGTGAACTGCGCAGTGCCGGAGCCGTTTTCGGTCTGATCAATGTCGACCACGAGTTCTTCGTGATCATCCGTCCAGGCCCGGCCGGCACTCGTCTGCTGCTCTCGGATGCCACCGCAGCGCTGGACTATGACCTTGCCGACGAGGTGCTCGAGCAGGTCGACGCCGACATCGATGCCGACGACCTGGAGGATGCCGATCCGTTCGAGGAGGGCGACTTGGGGGTGCTGTCCGACATCGGCCTGCCCGCCGCGGTGCTCAGCGTCATTCTCGACGAGTCCGACCTGTCCGTCGAGGAGCAGCTGCACCGAATCGCCAGCGAGATGGGCTTCGACGAGCAGCTCACCGCGGCGCTGCCGCGAAGCAGTCGGTGAGCGGCGCTCCCACCGACGAGGACCTGATCCGCGCGGCCCTGGTGGCGGCTAGCCAGGCGGGGCCCCGCGATGTGCCGGTGGGTGCGGTAGTGGTCGGTCCCGACGGCACCGTGCTGGCCCAGGCGGCCAATGCGCGCGAAGCTCTGTCAGACCCGACGGCGCACGCCGAACTGCTGGCCATCCGTGCGGCTGCCGCCGTCCTCGGTGACGGTTGGCGGCTGACCGGCGCGACACTGGCCGTCACCCTGGAGCCCTGCACCATGTGCGCGGGAGCGCTGGTAGCCGCGCGCGTGGAACGGCTGGTGTTCGGGGCCTTCGAACCCAAGACCGGGGCGGTCGGCTCGCTGTGGGACGTGGTGCGGGATCGCCGGCTCAACCATCGCCCCGAAGTGCGTGGTGGGGTGCTGGCCCAAGAGTGCGCTGCACCACTGGAAGCGTTCTTCGCCCGGCAGCGATTGGGCTGATGGCCCCTTCGTTGGGTACGCTGTCCCGCGGTGGCGTGTCCGAGCGGCCTAAGGAGCACGCCTCGAAAGCGTGTGTGGGGTAACCCCCCACCGAGGGTTCAAATCCCTCCGCCACCGCCATGTGATGCGTTAGTGATCGCCCCGGTCTGTAGCCGGGGCGATCACCAACTCGCGAGATCTCATCTACGCAGGAAAAGTGCGAGTAGCGGCCTGCGTCAGCCCGATCTCGAGGCCGCCGTGGCTCATCCCGGTGTGTTACCGGATGCGCCGTCAGACGCCCGCAGTCACATCCTTCTGTACCTCCGGGATGCCACGTTTGGGCGCCGTCCGCGAATGAGTCGCGTACATGGCCAACCCCGTGAAGGCCAATCCGCCCACCAGATTGCCCAGCACCGTGGGGAGCTCGTTCCACTCGATGTAGTTCAGGATGGTGAAGTGCCCGCCGAGCATCAGGCCGGAGGGAAACAGGTACATGTTGACGATCGAATGCTCGAATCCCATTGCGAAGAACAGCGACACCGGCAGCCACATGGCGATCACCTTTCCGGTGACGTCGGTGGCCAGCATGGCGCCGACTACCCCGGTAGATACCATCCAGTTGCACAGCATGCCGCGCACAAACAAGGTCACCATGCCCGGAAAGCCGTGTGCGGCATAGCCGAGCGTGCGAGCCTCGCCGATGTGCCCGATCATCTGACCGACTTCGTTGGGCGGGCTGGAGAAGCCGTAGGTGAACACGATCGCCATCAGCACCGCGACGGTGAAGGCACCGGCGAAGTTGCCGAGGAACACCAGTCCCCAGTTCCGCAGCACCCCGCCGATGGTGACACCCGGACGCTTGTCGAGCCAGGCCAACGGCGCCAACACGAACACACCGGTCAAAAGGTCGTATCCGAGCAGGTAGAGGATGCAAAAACCAGCCGGAAACAGCAGTGCCCCGATGATCGCGTGACCGGTCTGCACCGTCATGGACACCGCGAACGCCGCGCCCAGCGCCAGCGTCGCACCGGCCATGAACGCGCGGATCAGGGTGTCGCGGGTGGACATGAAAATCTTGGACTGCCCGGCGTCGATCATCACGTTGATCAACTCGGGCGGCTTGACGTAGGTCATCGAACTCCTCGGAAACCACGGGTAGTTGGATCGGCGCGTGTGACCCTACGGTGCCGCTGCCCGCTCGGAGGAAGCTCGCCAGCCAACTCCTAGTCAGCCCACAGACATTGCCCAACAACGTCTTCGCGGGGCCTGTGCCGCGTTTTACCAGCTAAACATCATCGAGGCCGGTCAACCGCATAAGTCCCGGCGTCGTCGGCGAACTCCACCAGCACCTGCCGCTGGGCACCGTCGACAGTGACCACACAGCTGAAACTGGCGCCTTTGCGCACCGTCGGATTCACCCCGTTGTTGCATCGGACATTGGTGACGTTGTCGCGTCCGTAGCCGTTGATCGGATCCGTGAGCACCTGGCGGACACCGTCTTGGGCCTTGAGTACATCGAGTTCGACGGGGCCGTGGCCGCCGACGGCTCCGCGCAGCACCAAGGCCAGGAGCACGCCGAGGGCGAGTAGTCCGGTCAGGACCGCGGCAGCCAGCACGGCGCGGTTCGACGGGGGTTGCGGGTCCGCCGGCTTCGGGGAACCGGCAGGGGAGCTCGTCCGCGGCTGGCGCCGGTCCGGCGGTACCGGAGGCCGCGGGCCCGACTGTGACGGCCGGTGCGGCGAGGGCGCCGGAGGCCGGCGGACCTCCAGATACCAAGGCCGTTCGGGCGGCCGCGGGCGCTGCGGCGGGGGCCCCTGCGGGCCACCCGGCTGCTCTGGTGGCCGCGGTGTCGGCGGGGGCCGCCGCTCCGGCGGGTCGCGGGGGGCTTCCCCGCCGTTCACGGCATCGCGCCCATCACGGGAACCGCTCGAAGCAGCCGTCGACGTCGCCGTGCAGTCCGGACCGGAACGCCAGGATCCGGGTGAAACCCGCCGGCACGGTGTCGTCGTTGGCGTCGCTGGCGACTATTCCGTTCATCAGCAGACCGGTCACCGCCTCGTCGAGGTCGCCGCCGGCCAGCGTCAAGCCCGGACCCGACGACAGCGTCATGGGCTCGGCCATCCGGCGCTGGGCCACCCCGGTCAGACACGCGGTGCGCAACGCCGCCGACGCTGACTCCAAGCCGACTTCGCGTTCACGTTGCACCGCAAGCGCATACCGCGATGTGACGGCCGACAATCCGGTGTTGTCGCCCTGCGGCATACCCAGCGTCGATTGATCAGTCGGCGCGCTGATCTCCTGCAATCCGGCCATGTCCACGACGACGAGGTTGGACTCCGGGCAGTACGCCACCGGGTCGGGCTGGTGGCCGCTGGGGCATTTGCCCGACGTGGCCAGCTCTGGTGGACGGGACAGGCCGAAGATCTGGCCCAGCTGCTCCATCAGCGTCGACAACACCGATTCGTCGATCGTGAGGTCGCTTTGCGGGGATTCCGAATCGAACAGGGAATTCGGCAGATCGCCACGGCGCTTGCGGATCTCGTCCATGTCGATCTCGGTGCACTGCGCCGCGCCGCCGTCGAAGCCGGTCTGGAAGGCGCCCACCCGGTCCAGTGCGGTGCCGTGCTCATCGGAGATCGACACCGGGTTGTCTGGCGTCGACACCGGATCGCGGATCACGATCAGACCGGCCAGCACATGGTTGAGGCCGTCGCCGGTGCTCAACTGCATCCTCGAGGAACTGCCCGCGGCCACCCACTGCAGATACACCCCGGCGAAACAGTCGGCCTGCTGCTCGCGGACCAGGGTGCGCGTCAGTGGGTTGACGATCCCGGCCATGTTCTGCAGGGCGTGCCCGTATTCGTGCGCCAGCGTCCCGTTGATCGCCATGTCGCCGAAGTACTTTCGGGCCGTTGGCAGGAATTTGGCGCGGTCCCAGGCCATCGTGTCCATCCGGCGGCAATACATCGCGTTCGGCAGGTGGTAGACGTCGCCGCCGCACACCGACGGCCCGTCTGCGGCGGTGGAGTCATACGACATCAGCGTCGAGACCGGCTGGAAGCGTCCGCGCAGCGCCTCGGCGTAGTGCTGAGTCCAGTAGTCCTCGATGTCGTCGATTGCCAGCAGCGATAACCGGTCGATCTCCCCGCCGTCGCTGTTTCGCACTCGGGCGGTGACCGGCGGAACGTCGCCGCGCGGGCCGCTGGGCCCCTCCGCGGTGGGCAGCCCGCCGACCCGGCCGGGGTCGTACAGCATCGATATCGCATGCCCGGCAACCACCGTCGGGGCGCTGTTCTGCGTGCAGCCCGTCAGCGCCAAGACCAGGGCGGCCACCCCGAAAAGCGTTCTGGCGGTGCGGCCGAATCCGCGTTGGGGCATCGTCACCTGCTGAGGTAGGTCACGATCCCGCTGGTAACCGCCGCGGCGTACTGCGCTCGGCCGTCGGCGCTCTCCAGCAGCGCCGCGTCCTGGGCATTACGCATGTTGCCCAGTTCGACCAGCACCGCCGGATACTCGGCCAGGTTCAGCCCGGCCAGGTCCGCTCGCCCGTATAGCCCGTCCGCGCCGAGATAGCTGGACTGGGGAATCCCCGCGGCCGTCAGGGAATTCCGGATGTCACCGGCCAGCGCCACGGCTGGCCCGGACTGGGCGTCGTTGAGTGCCGGGCTGGAGTAGTTGACGTGAAACCCACGGCCTGAGGCCGGTCCGCCATCGGCGTGGATGGAGACGATCGCGTCCGGGCGCGCAGTGTTGGCCGCGGCGGCCCGCGCGTCGATGCACGGGCCTACCGAGGTGTCATCGGCACGCGAGAGTTCGGTGTGCACGCCCATCCGATCGAGTTCCGCCCGGATCCGGTTGGTCACATCCCAGTTCAGGCTGTGCTCGGGGTAGCCGTCGTCGGCGGCGGTTCCGCTGGTCTGACAGGGCTTGGTGCCGCCGCGCCCGTTGGGAACCTGCCGGGCGATCGAGGCATCGTTGGCGCCGCTGTGCCCGGGGTCCAGAAACACCGTCTTGCCGGCAACGGCCGGGTTTGCGGGATCCGCCGGAGCGCTGGGCGCGACCGTACCGGCCGCGAGTAAGCACGCGGCCGAGGCGACACAAACAACGCTCCGGCGACGCACGGGGCAAGACTAGCAAGCGGCCATGGGCACCTCCGGGGTCTAATGGATCGATGCAGCTGATGTCACCGCTCGACTCGGTCTTTCTGCTGACCGAAACACGGGAGCACCCCATGCACGTCGGCGGGCTGATGCTGTTGGAGCCGCCGGAGGGCGCCGGTCCGGAGTTCGTCGGGGAGATCTACCGCGGCCTGCTGGGCGCCGGTGATCTGCAGCCCGCCTTCCGCAAGCGCCCGGCGTCGCTGTTCGGTGGCCTCTCGAGCGTGCGATGGGCCTTCGACGACGACGTCGACCTCGAGTACCACGTGCGGCGCTCGGCGCTGCCGGTGCCGGGGCGGGTGCGCGATCTGTTGGAGCTGACCTCGCGGCTGCACGGCAGCTTGCTTGACCGGCACCGCCCGCTGTGGGAAGCCCACGTGGTGGAGGGCCTGGCCGACGGCCGGTTCGCTGTCTACGTCAAGGTCCACCACTCGCTGATCGACGGTGTCTCGTTGCTGCGGCTGGTGCGCCGCACGCTGTCGACCGATCCGCGAGAGTCGGACCTGCGCACCCCGTGGTCGGTCCGGCCCTCATCGCGGCCGCGCCCCGAGCCCCCGTCCCGCTTGAGCGAACTGACGTCGATGGTCAAAGGCGTTGCCGCCCTGGGGCCGTCGACGGTGAAGCTGGCGCGTGCCGCACTGTTGGAGCAGCAGCTGACCCTGCCGTTCGAAGCGCCGCGCACCATGCTCAACGTCAAAATCGGCGGCGCCCGCCGGTGCGCGGCGCAGTCCTGGCCGGTGGCGCGGGTCATCGCGGTCAAACGAGCGGCCGGGGTCACGCTCAACGACGTGGTGCTGGCGATGTGCGCCGGCGCGCTGCGTGCCTACCTCGACGAGCAGAACGCCCTGCCGGACCATCCCCTGGTGGCGATGGTCCCGATGAGCCTGCGCACCGAAGCCGAAGCCGACTCCGGCGGCAACATGGTCGGCGCCATTTTGTGCAACCTGGCCACCGACCTCGAGAACCCGGGGCGGCGGCTGTCGACCATCAGTGAGTCGATGCGCCGCAACAAGAAGGTGTTCAGCGAGCTGCCGCGCACCCAGGCGCTGGCATTGTCGGCGGCCAATATGGCGCCGCTGGCCTTGGCGGCCATCCCCGGGTTCGTCTCGGCGGCCAAGCCACCGTTCAACATCGTCATCTCCAACGTGCCCGGGCCGGCGGAGCCGCTGTACTGGCGGGGAGCCCGCCTGGACGGGAACTATCCGATGTCGATCGCGCTGGACGGGCAGGCACTGAACATGACCGTCGTCAGCAACGCCGGCAATCTCGATTTCGGGCTGGTCGGTTGCCGTCGCTCCGTTCCGCATCTGCAACGCCTGCTCGGGCACTTGAACACCGCTCTGGAAGAGCTGGAACACGCCGTGGGTGTGTGAGGCGTGGCCAAGCGCAGCGCCGGGTTGCTGTTGTACCGGGCGGGCGCCGACGGCGCCGTTGAGGTGCTGATCGCCCATCCCGGCGGACCGTTCTGGGGGCGCAAGGACGACGGGGCCTGGTCTATTCCCAAGGGCGAACAGCCCGAAGGCGAGGACTCGTGGGATACCGCGCGACGTGAATTCGCCGAAGAGATCGGCCTGGAGGCGCCGGACGGCGAGCGCACCGACCTCGGCGTGGTGCGGCAGGCCGGCGGAAAGGTGGTCGCGGTGTTCGCCGTGCGCGGCGACCTCGACGTCACCGACGCCCGCAGCAACACGTTCGAATTGGAATGGCCGCCGCGGTCGGGACAACGACGGGAGTTTCCCGAAGTCGACCGGGTCGGCTGGTTCTCGGTGGCCCAGGCACGAATCAAGCTGTTGGCCGGGCAGCGGCCCATCCTCGACCGGTTGGTGGACTACCTCGGGGCCAGGCCCTAACCCAGATTTTTCGCGAAATGCGCCTTGTGAAGGTGTGTAGATGAGCGAAAGTGCC
>CAXYUC010000182.1:0-8091 GCA_964292075.1 uncultured Mycolicibacter sp. | reverse complement strand
GCCAGAAGGTGCAGCCGGCAGGCACCAACATGGCCAACACCGACGCCTCCGTCGGCTCCAGCTGGGCCTGAGCGCCCCGCAGTTTCGCAGCGCGCGGCAGCACACCCGATCCATGGGTGTGCTGTCGCGTGCTGCAATTGGCGGGTGGTGCCGAGCGGTCGCGCCCTCCCGCGTGGTCCAATAGCCAAGTACATCGCTAGCCAAGCACAGCGACCAACCCGGTAGAGGAGGGTAGTGATGGACCCGAGCACCCGCACCGACATCACCGTCAACGTCGAGGGTTTCTGGATGTTGCAGGCACTGCTGGACATCCGCCATGTTGCTCCCGAGTTGCGGTGTCGTCCTTATGTTTCCACCGACTCAAGCGACTGGTTGTCGGAACACCCCGGCATGGCGGTGATGCGCGAACAGGGCATCGTCGTCGACGACGAAGTCAATGAGACCGTTGCGGCACGAATGCGGGTGCTTGCCGCGCCTGACCTCGAGGTGATCGCGCTGCTGTCGCTGGGAAAGCTGCGTTACGGCGTCATCGACGCCGACGACCAGGAGCCCGGCACCCGCGACATCCCCGACAACGAGTTCCGGGTGCTGCTGGCGCGGCGCGGTGAGCACTGGGTGTCGGCGGTACGCGTCGGCACCGATATCACCGTCGACGACGTCTCGGTGACCGATGCCGCCTCGATCGCCGCGCTGGTGATCGACGGTATGGAATCCATCCACCACGCCGACCCGGCCCAGATCACCGCGGTCAACGTGCCGATGGAGGAGATGCTGGAGGCCACTCAGAGCTGGCAGGACTCGGGTTTCAACATTTTCACCGGGGGAGACCTGCGCCGGATGGGAATCAGCGCCGCCACCGTCGCGGCGCTGGGACAGGCGCTTTCGGAGCCGGCGGCCGAAGCCGCGGTATATGCGCGGCAGTACCGCGACGACGCAAAGGGGCCCAGCGCCTCGGTGCTGTCGCTCAAAGACGGGTCGGGCGGTCGGATCGCGCTGTATCAGCAGGCGCGTACCGCAGGCTCGGGCGAAGCATGGCTGGCGATCTGCCCGGCCACCCCGCAGCTGGTTCAGGTGGGCGTCAAGACCGTCCTGGACACCCTGCCCTACGGCGCCTGGAAAACGCATCGGAGGGTCTAGCGATCTGCTCGGGTAGGTCTGGGCACCGAATGCCAAGTGTCGCACCGGAAAACTGCGGGTAAATCGCGATCGTGCGAATTGCATGAAGTGCCTTTAGAATTGGACTGAATTTCAAAATGACAAATTGCGAGGCGGCACCTATGGGGTCAGTATTCGTCGGTCAGGTGATGCAATCATGACCGCGGCGATCGAGTCGGGACAGGCGGGCGGCGAGCTTGCGTCGTCGGGACCCCGGGCCGTGGTGGTCGGGGTGATGGCGGGCGACGGTGTCCAGATCGGGACGCTGCTCGACGCCGACGCCCCGGTATCGGTGATGCTGGATCCGCTGCTGAAGGTGATCAACGGTCGGCTTCAGGAGCTCGAAGAACCGAACCTGCAAGCCGAGGGCCGTGGCCGCTGGGTGTTGTGCCTAGTTGACGGCACGGCGCTGCGGCCGAACCAGTCGCTGACCGAACAGAACGTCTACGACGGCGATCGGCTGTGGCTGCGCTTCATCGAAGACCGGGAGCGGCGCTCGCCGGTCATCGAGCACATCTCCACCGCGGTGTCGGTCAACCTGGCGAAGCGATTCGCTCCGGTCGACGCGGCGACGGCGGTGCGGGTCGGGGTGTCGACCCTGTCGCTGGGTGTGCTGCTGGCCACCGGGCTGCTCGCGGCCTGGCGCGTCCAGCATGACAGCTGGCTGACGGCCGGCTTCGCCGCGGGCCTTGCCTTCCTGGTGCTGATCACCGCCGCACTGATCCTGATGCAGGCGCGCAACGCCTCCGACCGGCAAGTCGGTGACATTCTGCTGGCCACCGGCCTGGTTCCGCTGGTGGTGGCGGCCGCAGCGGCGGTACCCGGTGAAGTGGGCGCCGCGCATGCCGCGCTGGGCTTCGGTGTCGCCGGTATCGCTGCATTGGCCGTCATCCGGCTCACCGGACGGCAGTTGGCCGCGTACTCCGCTGTCGCGGCCATCAGTGGGGCGGTGATGTTCGCCGGCGTGCTGCGGATGCTGTTCCTGACCGGCGCGGTGACCCTGATGACGTGTGTGTACCTGGTCTGTGTGCTGGCCTACCAGTGGGCTCCGTCGCTGTCGCGATGGCTGGCCGGCCTGCGGCTGCCGGTCTTCCCGTCGGCCACCAGCCGCTGGGTTTTCGAGGCCCGCCCCGACCTGCCCACCACGGTGGTGAGCACTCCCGGTGCCCCGCCGTCGCTGGAGGGGCCGGAGTCGGTCCGCGAAGTGGTGCTGCGCGCGGAACGGGCGCGGTCATTCCTGACCGGCCTGCTGTCGGGGCTGGGCGTGCTGATTGCGGTGTGCATGACCGGACTGTGCGACCCCCACTCGGACCGGTCGTGGCTGCCGGTGCTGCTGGCGGCTCTGACAGCCGGGTTCCTGGTGCTGCGGGGCCGTTCCTTCCGGGACCGCTTGCAGGCGGTCACGGTGACGCTGACCGGGCTGGTGATCGTCGCGGCCGTGGTGGTGCGCTTCGCGGTGGTGCTGTGGACGCCCACCGCACTGGTTGTTGGCGTGGCCGTGCTGGTGCTGGTCCCGATGTTCGGGTTGCTGTCTGCGGTGATCGTGCCCAACACCATCTACAGTCCGTTGTTCCGCAAGTTCGTCGAGTGGATCGAATACCTGTGCCTGATGCCGTTGTTCCCGCTGGCACTCTGGTTGATGAATACCTATGAAGCGATCCGGTACCGGTAGGGGCGTGCGTCGGCTGCAGCGCACCGCGGCCGCCGGCGCCGCGATGATCATGATGACCAGCGGCTCGCTGGCCGGAATGCCGGCTGCCGGCGCGATCGAGCCGCCCGGGATCGACCCGGCGGCACTGCCGCCGGACGGCACGCCCGGACCGCCGCAGTCCATGCGGCAGACCTCCTCTTGCACTGTGGTCGGGGTGCTGCCCCACACCGACTTCCGTGGGCAGCCGGCCTACATGGACATGCTCAACCTGCAGGAGGCCTGGAAGTTCGGTCGCGGGGGAGGCGTCACCGTCGCCGTCATCGACACCGGCGTGACCCCGCACCCCCGGCTGCCGAACCTGATCGGCGGCGGTGACTACGTCATGGCCGGCGGCGACGGGCTGTCGGACTGTGATGCGCACGGGACCCTGGTGGCCTCGCTGATCGCCGCGATGCCGGACAACGGGGTGGCCCCGTTGCCACCACCACGCCAGACCCGGCGACCGCCGTCGGTTCCCACCAACGAGCCGCCGCCACCGACCCCGTCGCCGGCGACGACAATCCTGGTGATGCCGCCGCCGCCAGCGCCGCCGCCACCGCCCGTCGAGGGTGAGGAACCGGCCCCGGGTCAGGGCCCGGCGCCCGCGCCCGCGCCCGCGCCTGCTCCGGCTCCGGCGCCTGGACCGGCTCCCGGACCGGCCCCGGGGCCCGGCGCGGCAGCCTCGTCGGCGCACGCCCCCCATGACGCCGGCGCAGGTGCAGTGCGATCGGCCGGTTTCTCCGGGCAGGCCCGGACCGCACCGGTCGACTTCCGGGCCCCGAGCGCGCCGCCGCCCGGCGGGGCGCCGGATGCCTTCAGTGGGATCGCGCCCGACGTGCAGCTGATCGCGATCCGGCAGTACAGCGCGGCCTTCGGGCCCAAGGAACCGTTCGCGGACGGACGCGACCCGCAGCTGCGAGAAAAGACCGACGGAATCCGCACCATGGCGCGGGCGATCGTGCACGCCGCGAATATGGGTGCGCAGGTCATCAACATCTCCCAGGCCATCTGCATGAACGTGCGCACGCTCATCGACCAGGCCGATCTGGGTGCGGCGGTGCGCTACGCCGCGGTGGAGAAGAACGCGGTGATCGTCGCCGCCGCCGGCGACGCGAGCTGGCGGGACTGCAAGCAGAACCCCGTCTACAACGCGATGCGCCCCGATGACCCCCGCGACTGGAACGGCGTCAACACCGTGGTGACGCCGGCCTGGTACGACGAGTACGTGCTGACCGTCGGCGCGGTCGATTCGGCGGGTGCACCGATGGCCAAGTCGAGTGTGGCCGGCCCGTGGGTGTCGATCGCCGCGCCCGGTACCGACATCGAGGGGCTCTCGCCGCGCGATGACGGTCTGATGAACGCCGTCGACGGCCCGGAGAACTCGCTGCTGGTCCCGTCCGGCACCAGCTTCTCCACCGCGATCGTCTCGGGTGTGGTGGCCCTGGTGCGGGCCAAGTACCCGGAGCTGTCGGCGCACCAGGTGATCAACCGGCTGATCCGCACGGCCCGGCCGCCGGCCCGCGGGGTCGACAATGTGGTCGGGTACGGGGTCGTCGACCCGGTCGCGGCACTGACCTGGGACGTTCCTGACGTTCCGGCCCAACCGCCGGAGCGGGTGTCGGCACCGCTACAGGGGCCGCCGATGCCGCCCGGACGCGACATGGCGCCCGCCTGGGTCGCCGGGGCCGGGCTGGTGGCGGCGCTCGCGGCGGCCGGCGTGGCACTGGGAGTGGCAGCACTGCGACGATCGTCAAGGAACCGATGAAGGCACAGCACGCACTAGGTTTGAACCTGTCTTGGATACGGGTCACCCTCGTCTTTCTGATCGATGTGGGGATCCTGGTCCTCGCCGGCCGCTGGCCCGGCGACCCGAAGGTCGCTGACTACGCCTGGTGGTCGGGCGTCGCTGTGGCGGTGCTGGTCGCACTTCTCGCGCTGCTCACCTACCGGCGGGTGCCGGTCAGCACGATGTGGGCGGCTTGGGTGGCCGATCAGTTCACCGACCCTGAAGAGGCCTTGCACCGCGGCCGTGGCACCGCAATCGATCACCACCGGCGCTTCGGCCGGGAGTCGGTCGGGGTCCGCGAACACGAAGGCCGGCTGGTGACGGTCATCGCGGTGGGCGGGCGGGCCACGTCGGCTACCGGCCGGCACGGCCGCGCCGCAGAGGCGACCCTGCCGGTGGAGCGTCTGGCCGCGGGGCTGCGCCAGTTCGACGTGCGGCTGGACAGCATCGATGTCGTCTCGGTCGGAACCCGCAAGGATCCCCGTGCTGCCGACGACCCCGACGTCGAAGAGAACCCGTCGATGCCCGACCGCCGGCACACCTGGGTGGTGCTGCGCATGGACCCGCAACACAACGTCAACGCGGTCGCGACGCGCGACTCGCTGGCCGCAACCCTGGCTGCCGCCACCGAGCGGTTGGCCGAGGAGATCGATGGGCGTCAGCTCAGCGCCCAGGTGCTGCACGCCGACGAGTTCGACGCCGTCGACGAGGCGGTGCTGGCGGGGCTGGAGGCCACCCAGCTGCGGCACCGGTTGTTCCGTGATCGGCCGGCCGGCCAGGTAACCAGCTACTGGGTGTCGCCCAATGACATCAACCCGGAGAACCTCGAACATCTGTGGTTCCCGGAGAGTGAAGCAACGGTGGTCACGGTGCGGATGTCCCGTGGTGGCGGCCGAACCACCGAGGTCTCGGTGCTAGCGCGGTATCACACTGCCGACAAACCCAGCGGAAACGTGCGGTCGGCGCTGAACCGCTTCGTGGGCCGGCGTCAGCTGGAAGCTGTCTGCGCCAGCCTGCCGGCGCCCAGCGCCCACCGGCGGATGTCGGTGCCGGGACGTGGCCTGCACGACGGTGAGCAGCTGCCGCTGTCGGTCGACGTGATCGAGGAGTACACACCGGCGGCGCCGGTGGCTGGGGCACGCGGGGGACCGGTCCGGCGGCCCCGGACGCCCCCCACCCCATGGTCGCGGGCATGCTGGCCTCTGGGATCTCGGTCAACGGGCTGCAGCCCAGCCATAATCCGCAGGTCGCGCTGCAGATGTTCACCACGGCCAGTTCGATCGACCCGAGCATGTGCGATGCCTGGCTGGCTCGAGTGCTGGCCGGTGACTCCGGTCTCGACGTGCTGGCGAACGCCTGGTCGACGGTGCGCACGTTCGGCTGGGAGACCCGCCGACTTGGGTTGTCCGACTTGGAATTCCGTCCCGAGGTTTCCGATGGGATGTTCCTGCGGTTGCTGATCACCAGTGTGGAATCGCTGGCCGCCGCCTACGCCGCCGCGCTGGCCGGAGCCAAACGCTACGAAGAGGCTGCGAAGCTGCTTGACGGCATCGAGCCGCGGAACCCCTTCGAGACCGAACTGGTTAGCTACGTCCGCGGTCTGTTGTACTTCCGGACCGGACGTTGGCCCGACGTGCTCAAACAGTTCCCCGCGTCGGCTCCCTGGCGCCAGCCGGAGCTCAAGGCGGCAGCGTCGGCGATGGCCACCACCGCGCTGGCCTCGCTGGGGGTGTTCGAGGAAGCGACGCGGCGTGCTCAGGAGGCCATCGAGGGCGACCGCGTGCCCGGCGCCGCCAACGTCGCGCTCTATACCCAAGGCATGTGCCTGCGGCATCTCGGCCGTGAGGATGAGGCCGCTGAGCTGCTACGCCGGGTTTATTCACGGGACTCGAAATTCACACCCGCCCGTGAGGCACTGGACAATCCCGACTTTCGACTGGTGCTGACCGACCCGGAGACTATCGAGGCCCGCACCGATCCGTGGGACCCGGACAGCGCACCCACGCGTGAACAGGCCGAAGCCCATCGGCATGCCGAGGAAGCCGCGCGCTACCTGGCTGAGGGCGACGCGGAGCTGGCCGCCATGCTCGGCATGGAGCAGGCCAAGCGGGAGATCAAGCTGATCAAGGCGACCACCAAGGTGAATCTGGCGCGCGCCAAGATGGGGCTGCCGGTTCCGGTGACATCGCGGCACACGCTGTTGCTGGGTCCGCCCGGCACCGGCAAGACATCGGTGGCGCGTGCGTTCACCAAGCAACTGTGCGGCCTGACGGTGCTGCGCAAGCCGCTGGTGGTGGAGACCAACCGTTCCAAGCTGCTGGGCCGCTACATGGCCGATGCGGAGAAGAACACCGAAGAGCTGCTGGAAGGTGCCCTCGGTGGTGCGGTGTTCTTCGATGAGATGCACACCCTGCATGAGCGCGGCTACAGCCAGGGCGACGCCTACGGCAACGCGATCATCAACACCCTGCTGCTGTACATGGAGAACCACCGTGACGAGCTGGTGGTGTTCGGCGCCGGTTATGCCAACGCCATGGAGAAGATGCTTGAGGTGAACCAGGGCCTGCGGCGCCGGTTCTCGACGGTGATCGAGTTCTACAGCTACACCCCGCCGGAGTTGCTCGAACTGACCAAGATGATGGGGGCGGAGAACGAGGACGTGGTGAGTGACGAGGCGGTCGAGGGACTGCTACCGCACTACACCCGGTTCTACGCCGATGAGAATTACTCCGACGACGGTGACCTGATCCGCGGTATTGACGTGTTGGGTAACGCCGGATTCGTTCGCAACGTCGTGGAAAAGGCCCGCGACCACCGCAGTTTCCGTCTCGATGATTCTGAACTTGACGCGGTGCTGTCCGGGGATGTCACCGATTTCAGCGAGGAATGGCTGCACAAGTTCAAGGAACTAACCCGCGAAGACCTAGCCGAAGGGCTCAGTGCGGCGGTCGCCGAGAAGAAACCGTCCTGACTTAACAGCCGGCAGACAGTCGATTCACAGCATTGCGACCGCCTGTCTGGGTTGACGCTTACTGGTACCGATGCCACCATTGCGCAGGTAAGGGGGCCGGTGCTTTTGCCCGGCCCAGTTGGTCTTTGTCGGTGTCAGGAGGTGAGGACGAGATTGTGTCCCAGCGATAATGCCCGCTCGGAATCGGCGACTGTTTGGTCCCGATCCCGCTCCGGCACCGTTTCTGTTACTTGAACCATGTTGCGTTGAGCACGCTCCGATACGACGTTGTGACGGGGTCACTGTTCGATGTAGCCGGTGAGCGTCGGTCTTCCTGACCGGCATTCTTGGAGGAGAGCCCCATGACTTTTGTGAACACCCAACCGGAGGCGCTGACGGCGGCTGCGGGCAACCTGGCCGCCATCGGTTCAGCGCTCAGTGCTCAAAACGCCGCGGCGGCAACGCCGACCACGGGTGGGGTTCCAGCCGCTGCTGATGTGGTTTCGGGGC
>CAXYUC010000181.1:0-8206 GCA_964292075.1 uncultured Mycolicibacter sp. | reverse complement strand
GTCGTCGCACCCCCCCCCGCCCCCTTGCCCAAAACCCCACACCGGCGGCCGGGCATCCAGGGGAAGACCCCCCCCACACGAGGGGGTGTGTCGGGCTTCCGTCGTGTGTTGTAGCGAGCTACTAGCCGGCTGCCGGAGCAGCGCCGGCGCCGCCCTGGCCACCAGCACCCGGGTTGGTCCCGTTGTGGTTAGCGCCCGCGGCGCCCGCTGCGCCAGCGGTGTCGCCGGAGGCACCACCGGCACCGCCGTTGCCACCGTCGCCGGCGTTGAGGCCACCAGAAGCGCTACCGCCGGTACCACCGGTACCGCCGTTGCCACCGGTCGCGGTGGCACTGTCGCCACCGGCACCACCCACGCCGCCGGTGCCGGATGCAAGCCCGCCGGAAGTGCGAGCACCACCGACACCGCCGACGCCACCGGCGCCACCGTTGCCACTGGTCGAAGTGCCACCGGCACCACCGGTGCCACCAGTGCCACCGGTTGCCGCGAACCCAGCGTCGCCGCCGGCGCCACCGGCACCACCGTTACCGCCGACACCCACGGTGCCGGCCGAACCACCCAGGAAGCCCGCGTGTCCGGTGCCGGTACCAGCCGCGCCGCCGGCACCAGCGGTGCCACCGTTGCCACCGTTGTTGTTGAACGTGGTGTTGAAGGTGGTGCCGTCACCGCCGGCGCCGCCCGCGCCACCGACGCCACCGGCGCCGGAGTTGCCGCCGCTACCGATGAGCGAGCCGCCGTTACCGCCGTTGCCACCGGCGCCACCCTTGCCGCCGGTGCCACCGGCGTCGGCAGCCGTGGTGTTGGTTGCGTTGGCCCCGGTGGTCCCGGCACCGCCGGCACCACCGACGCCGCCGTTACCTCCCGCGCCGAGCAGCGATGGAGCACCGCCGTCACCACCGACGCCCCCGACCCCACCAGCGGCACCCACGCCGCCGCCACCACCGGCACCACCGTTGCCCATCAACATCCCACCGGCACCGCCGTCGCCGCCGTTGATGGTGTTCGCGATCGCGGTTCCGTCGCTGGTGGTGAAGTTACCCAGCGCGCCAACGCCGCCGTCGCCACCGTTGCCGATCAGGCCGGCGTCGCCACCGGCGGAGCCGTCGATGCCGTTGCCGCCGTCGCCGAACAGCAGACCACCGTTGGTGGCCTCGGTCAGCACACCGGTGTCGCTGACGGACGCGTCAACGCCGTTGCAGACCAGGCCGCAGCTGTCACCGAAGGCAAAGATCGGGTTGACGATGTTGAACACCGGAATCAACATCTCACCCATCGAGTGGATGCCGCTGTAGATCGAGTCGTAGATACCCTCCAGGCCGCTGCTGTCTGCGGCGCCGGGCAGGGCCAAGTCGAAGCCCGAGCCGTCAAAGGACGTGGCGCCGTCGGGGGAGCCTTCCAAACCGAGCGAGCTCAGCACATCGCCGAAGTCGAAGTCGAAGTCGGCGTGTGCAGCCGGAGCGGCGGCGAGCGGGCTCAGGCCCAGCGCCAGGAATGCGCCAGCGGCGCTGGCGGCACCGATAACACGGTTGCGATGAGTCATCAAAGAAATCCCTCCCATAGATCTGCCTGTGAAGCAGTCGTCTTTTTCCCCAGTGCTGTCTAATCCGCAGCGAGTGAGACGTTACCTCAGCGTTATCAATAGCGACGGCCCAAAATTCCGCAACTCGACAGCGACTCAACCCCGCGCGCCCCGGAACCAGCGGAAACACGGTTCACTTAAGTCAAAAATGTGACCCACGACACACCTCAGGATGGGCACATGAACAAGCGAGCCGGCCGGGAACAACCCGACCGGCTCACGTCACAGGAATGTGCCTAGAACACCCGCACCCAGTCGATCAGCATGTCCGCCGGGTAGGAGCCCTGACGGGCGTCCCCGCCACCGGATCCGCCGATGGCCAGGTTCAGGATCGGGAACACCGTGTAGCCCGGGTCGTTGAACGGCCACTCCCGGCCCGGCTCGTCGATGTTCTCGATGCCGACCGCGGGGACGGAGAAGTACGGCTCCATGCCCTCGACGTAGTCCTGCCAGAAGTACATCCCACTCTGGTTCCAGGTAACGCGCCAGTTGTGCCAGTTGCCGTCGACCGGAAAGGCGAAGGTTTCGAACGCGGTGCCGTAGGGGTTGGCATGCACGGTGGTGCCCGAAGGCCACTCGCCGTTGCCGTACCACTCCATCAGGTCGATTTCGCCCTCACGGCCCGGGTCGTCGTTGGACAGCCACCATCCGGGCCAGCAGCCCGCGGTCTGACAGTTCAGCTTGATGCGGGCTTCCCAGGTGGTGCCGATGCCGCCGCGCCAGTTGCCGTGCACCAGGCCGCCGAAGAAGGTGTTGCCCTCCTGGGTGCCCCGGATCACCAGGTTGGAGTTGCCGTCGAGGAAGACGTTCTTGCGGCTGTCGCGGTACTGATAGAAGTACTCGGGCCGGTCCCAGCCCACGGGGCGACGGATCGGGGTGCGGTGGTTCGAGATCGTCCACCTCGAACGGTCGGGGCCCGAGCCGCCCGGGCCGTCAAACTCGTCATGCCAGATGAACCCACTGGGCTTGGCGGCGGCCGGAGGCGCAGCGGGGTTCGGCGGCTGCGCCGGATCGCCCGGTGCTCCAGGGACCGCGGGAACGGCTCTGGCCTGGGGGTTGGGGGCTGCGGCAGCCAATGCGCCGGCACCCAGCATCATCATGATCTGGCGGCGGTTCATCTCGGGCACGGTGGCAATCTAACCCACACGGCACGGGTGTCAAACAAGACAAGCCCGCCCGCGTGGCCTATGTCACCTCGTCGCTGTCGGTGCTGTCGTCGAGCACACCGACGGCGATCCCGTACGGCAGGAACCGCACTCGGCGTTTCGGGTCGGGATTGCGCTGGCTGGCGCGCAGCGCGTCGATCTCGGTGGCGTAGACCTGCTCGACCCGCGCCGCCCCGTCGTCGCCGGCGGTATAGATAGCCCAGACTCCGGCACCGGTCTCGCCGGTGGTCGCCGGCTCGGCGCGCGAAGCCCGGGCCAGATCGGCGAAGATCGCACCCCAGCCCGCCCGGTCCCCGGCGGAGCTGAACGTGCCGGAGAAGCGGTCGAATGCCGCACGCAGCCCCTCGCCGGCCTCACGCATCATTCGGTCCAAATCCTCGGAATCGAATCCGAACGCGCCGTTGTCGCCCATTGCGAGCCCCTTCCACCCGGTCGCCACACCCCAGTGTGCCTGCGCGAGGCCGATCCGGCCACGGTCTCAGGCCAGGCCGGCCGGCGCGGCTAATTCTCCGGAACCGTGATCGGGATCGGAATCGGCACCAACGGAATGCGCAGATATTCGGTGGTCATCGGCACGGTGGTGGTCGGCGGCACCGTGGTGCTGGGTGGTTCGGTGGTCGTCGGCGGAACCGTCGTGGTCGGCGGCGTAGTGGTCGTCGTCGTGGGTGGAGCCGTCGTCGTCGTGGTGGTCGGCGGCACGGTGGTAGTCGTGGTGGGCGGCGCCGTCGTCGTAGTCGGCGGCGGCTCCGTGGTGGTCACCGGCGGCGGGACCGACGTGGTGGCGACCGGCGGCGGCGCAGGCGAGCTGGGCTGCGGCGCCACACTGGGCGTCGGAGTCGGCACCACGGCGCTGGTCTCCGGCGCGACCGGCGTCTCGTCGTCCTGGCTGCGGGTCAAGCTGTAGATCGCCCCGGCAACGGCGATCAGCGCCACCACGACGCCGATGACCAGCGCCAACCGCGGCAGCCGCGAAGGTGCTCGACGGCCCGGGATCGGCGCAGCAGGCACCGAAACCGTCGGACGGCGTCCGGTACTCAGATCCTGATCGAAATAGGGGTTCTCGACGTAGGGCACCGGTTCGGCACCAGCACTGCCGTCCTCCTGCGACCAGGCGAACGCATCCACAACAGCACCGGAACCGGGGGCAGACATTACGGTCGGCGCCATGTTGGTCGCGTCGACCGCTTCTGCTTCCCTGGTGGCCTCGTCGTCCTGCGGGTCGTACATGGCTGACTACCTTGGATCGACAACGGCTGGAATGGCCTCACGATAGGCGGGGCCGAACCGTTCAGGATCGCCGACACACCGGGGTTCGGCGGGCTATCAGCCGATTCACACCACGGTCAGCGGCAACGATTTGCGGGTGCGGAACACAAAATCCGCGCCGCTACTGACCTTGGTCACCATCACCTCGGGCATTTCTTTTGCGTCGGTGTCGGCCTCGATTAGCCGAGCCGTCCACTCGCTGTCAGACCCCTCGACCTCCACCCGCAGCAGCGGGTTCACGGCGGTCGCGATGGCCTGCAGCGGATTGACGTCCTGCGGAGAGCACAGCGTGATCCAGGCGCCGTCGTCGTGCGCGGGCGAGGGGTGCACCGCGATGGTGTTCTCGCCGATGTCGGAGCGCACGTAGCCGATCGGATTGAGCAGCGGGTGTAGTTCGAAGGTGCGCAGCGCGCCGTCGATGTCCCCGGGAAGCTTGAGCGCGTTCTTGATTCGCTGGGCACCCAGCCCGGCCAGGCCGGTGAGCTGGCGCCTTCCCACCGATGCGGCCAGCTCATCGGAGTCCGCCCGGGCGCGCACCGCGAGCGCGAAGGACAAGTAGAGCAGGTGCATCTGCAAACACACCTCGTCGGCGATGCGGACCAGCGCCGAATGCGAGAACGCGGTGAAATCGACGTCGGTCAGCAGCGGCCCGGTGTAGTCCGCGAGGCCTTCGTCGGCGGCGTCGATGTCGTCGAGTTGCCAAGTGGCGGCTTTGCTTTTGCCGATCACGGCTAACGCGGGAATCGGCTGCGCCGGCGGGTAAGACTCGTCGATGATGACGGTCCAGTGGCAGTGCGGTTGCCGGTCCGACGGCGTGCGGGGCGGTCGGTGCACGGGCCGGCATTGCGCGTGGACATTGGTCGCTACCGCGGTGGCATCGAAGGTCGGGTCCTCGATGGTGTGGCACATGCCGAAGACGTAGTCGTCGCCCATCGGCTCGACGTCGAGCAACGCGCCACAGCTGGCCAACTCGAACTCGCCGTTCCAGCGGTCATGGACGGTGAAGCGAAAGTCCATGAACTGCGGTGGTGAACCGATGTCGAACTGCAGGCCTTTGAAGATGGTGAACACGTCATTGCCGGTGTAGCCCAGCGCGCGCTGCATGCGCTGGGTGTAGATGGGGCTGGAACCCGCCCACTCCTCAATGGCGATCTGCACCATTTCCTCGCGGCCGAACTCCGAGATGCACCAGGCCATTCCGGAACGGTCGATCATGTGCCCGATCAGCAGCAGTTCGGGCACGAGCACAGCCAACTCGTCACGGGACAGCGACGCATACCTGGATTCGGTCACCCGCTAAAAAATAGTTGTGTCTATGTTATAAAGTCAACAATGACTATTCCCGCTGGTTCCACTCGGGCTTCGGGGCCCTCCGGGCCGACCCGGCGAACCAGCGCGCCCCGTAAACGCGGCGACGACACCCGGGCCCGGATCATCGATGAGACGGTGCGCTGCATCACCGAAAAGGGTTTCGGCGCAGCGACCGCCAAGCACGTCGCCGAGCGGGCCGGGGTGACCTGGGGGGTCATCCAGTACCACTTCGGGGACCGCAACGGCCTGTTGATGGCCGTGGTCGACGACGGGGTGGCTGAACTGCTGACGAGCCTGTCCGCCGTCGACGTCCATGAGCTGGACCTGCATGAGCGCATCGAAGCCGTCGTCGACACCGCGTGGCGCTGCTACGCCAGTCCCACCTCGCTGGCCGCGTTTGAGATCCTGCGGGCCACTCGCGGCAGCTTGGGTGAGCAGTCCCACCAGCACCTGTTGCAGATGAACTCCGTGATCAACAGATTGGGCCGGCTAGTCTCCGCCGACCCTGCGGATTCCGGTGTCGCCGAAGTGATCTGGGCAGCCCTGCGGGGAATTGTGTTGGCGCAGATGATCATGGGCGGGCCCATCGACTGGCAGACCGAGCGGCGGGTGTTGGTCGACATGGTCGCCCACTACCTGCAGCGCGAGAACGGTTAGCCGGTGCGCCAGTGCGTCGGAAGCGGCTGCCCCTCACGCTGCCGGGTGTGATACGCCCAGGACGACGCCAGCCAGCCACTGCCATTGGTCAACGTCGCGATCGGCTTACCGTCCTGATCGTCTTTCTTGCCGTTGGTCTTCTGGTTGCGGCTACCGGTGGCGTTGGGCGTTGCGCCTTGGCCCGCAGTCGTTCCCATCATCGCCTCCTGGCACGCCATTCCCGGCGGCATCCCGGCGGCAACGGGCAAGGGGGTTTCGGCGGCGGCCAGTGTGAAGGCGATTGGCTTCAGCTCTGGAGCCGCGGTCGCCCAGCTCGGCGGCACCGACAGCCCACCGATCGGGATCGCCCGGCCGACTCCCGGACTCATCACCGGCGTGGTGGATGCCGACAGCACTCCGCGCGGCCCGATCCCCTCGAAGGTCAACGCACCCTCGGGGCCACCGCGGACGTAGACCAGCCGTCCCCAACCGGCGCCGTTAGTCAGCACGGTGTACAGGCTGGAGTCGAAGCTGATCCCGCTGGTGGCGATGCTGCTGAACGGCGTCAGCTTGCCCACTTCGGAGGTAAAGGTTTCCCACCACGTCGGCGGGTCCGCTGTGGCCGCCGGATTCGCCAACTGCTGCAGTGCCGTCTGGGTCAATGCCTGGCCATTGCCGGCTACCGCGTGCGATACCGCCGCGGACTGGGCGCCGGGCCCGGCCCGGTTGGTGGTCTGCGGCGGCTGCTCGAGTTCCGGCAGTGCGCTCGCCGGCATGGCCGTCGCCGCGTAGCCGTACATTGCGACGGCGTCTTGGGCCCACATCTCGGCATAGGCAGCCTCTGCCGCGGCGATCGCCGGAGTGTTCTGGCCGAAGAAGTTGGTGGCGACCAGGGTGGCGAGCAGGGTCCGGTTGGCGGCCACCACGGTCGGCGGGACCGTGGCTGCGAAGGCAGCCTCATAGGCGGCGGCAACCGCCTTGGCCTGTATCGCGGTCTGCTCGGCGTTGGCCGCGGCGGCCTGCAGCCACGCCACGTACGGAGCCGCTGCATTGGCCATCGCCACCGAGGTCGAACCAGACCACGCGTGCCCGATCAGACTCGAGATCACCCCGGAATAGCCGACCGCCGCCGTCTCCAGCTCAGCGGCCAGGGCATCCCAGGCGGCCGCCGCGGCGAGCAGGGGTGCTGCCCCCGGACCGGTGTACATCCGGCCGGAGTTGACCTCCGGGGGGAGGAATGCGAAGTCCATGTCGTTGGGGATTAACCCGCCGCCGGCGGACGGGGCACCACGGTCCGGCGTTGAGCGGCGACGCGCGATGTCGCCGCACCCAGACCGCGACCGGCCAAGGTGCCGAGCATGGTCTCGCCGAACGCCCCGCCCGGCACACCGCCGGCCAGGGCCGGCACCGCCGGCGCAGCGGAGGCCGGTAGCGGCACGCTCGCGGAGGTCAGGGTGACCGGCATCGCCCAACCGCGGGGAACCGACAACGCCCCGATCTTAAGTGCGTTGCCGGCGCTCACTGACGCCCCCGCACCGCTCAACCCGGCGCCCAATCCGGCGCCCAATCCGCCGCTGCCGAGCCCCAACTTGCCCAGCCCTAGCCCGCCCAAGCCCAGGCCGGCCGGCCCAAGCTTGGGCGGATGGAGGATTTCGTCCAGGCCGCCGGGGTTTTCGGCCTGAAACGCGGCCAGGCCGATTCCGTTGTTGACGTTGCTCAGCATGTTCGCCGTGCCCGACCAGCCGGTCATCGTGGCACTCATGCCCTGGGTGGCCAACCCCGTGAACGGTGATATCTGACCGATGATCGAGAGCAATGAAGTGAAGATATCGGTGGCCGCACCGTTGCCGGCCGCCGCGGACCCAGCCTGAGGGACCGCGGCGGACTGGGCGGATTGCCCGGGCGCGTTGGTGGTCTGCGGCGGCTGGCTGAACGCGGGCAACGCCGGCGCGACCGCCGAAGAACTGGCGTAGCGGTACATCGCGGCCGCGTCCTGGGCCCACATCTCGGCGTATTGACGTTCGGCTTCGCCGATCGCCGGGGAGTTCTGCCCGAAGAAGTTCGTGGCAACCAGCTGCTTCAGCAGGACTCGGTTCGCGGCAATCACCGGCGGGGGCACCACTGCCGCCACCGCCGTCGAGTAGGCCTCCGCCGCGGCGGTGGGCTGGGGGGCCCTGGTTTCGGCCTGGGTGCCGACGCCACGAAGCCAGGTCACATACCGCGGAGCGGGGGCTGGCCTGCCCGGGCC
>CAXYUC010000180.1:0-8528 GCA_964292075.1 uncultured Mycolicibacter sp. | reverse complement strand
GCCCCAAACTGGGCCCGCCTCGACACGGAAGCGGGTGGGGGGGGGGGGTTTACTCCGGGGCGGCCCCCCAGGGGACCCGCGCCGGTAGAGCCGGCCGCCGATGGTGACCAGGCCGACCAGGTCGCCGAGCTGACCGCCGACCTACAGCGAGTACAGGCGGACTTCGCCAACTACCGCAAGCGGGCACTGCGCGACCAGCAGGGTGTTGCCGACCGGGCCAAGGCCGCAGTGGTGACCGAATTGCTCGGCATCCTCGACGATCTGGACCGCGCCCGCAGCCACGGCGACCTGGAAGCTGGTCCGCTGAAAGCGGTGGCGGACAAGCTGACCGGTGTGCTCACCGGAATGGGGTTGACATCGTTCGGGGCCGAGGGCGACGGGTTCGACCCTTCACTGCACGAGGCGGTCCAGCATGAGGGCGACGGGACTCACTCGGTGATCGGCACCGTCCTGCGGCAGGGCTACAAGCTCGGTGAGCAGGTACTGCGGCACGCGATGGTCGGGGTGGTCGACACCGTCCCGGACGCCGAGGCCGAGGTTGTCGACGGCGACACTGCTGAAGAGAATTGACAGGTAAGGAGGTGACGCGGCGTGGCTCAGCGTGAATGGGTCGAAAAGGACTTCTACAAGGAGTTGGGCGTCTCCTCCGACGCCAGCGAGAAAGAGATCAAGAGCGCCTACCGCAAGTTGGCCTCCGAACTGCATCCGGACAAGAACCCCAACAACCCGGCGGCCGCGGAGCGCTTCAAGGCGGTGTCTGAGGCCTACAGCGTGTTGTCCGATGAGGCCAAGCGCAAGGAGTACGACGAGACCCGTCGGCTGTTCGCCGGCGGCGGTTTCGGGAGGCGCTTCAACGGCGGCGACGGATTCGGCGGCGGTAACTTCGACCGGTTCTCCACCGGCGGCGACGGCAGCGAATTCAACCTCAACGACCTGTTCGGCGCTGCCGGACAGACCGGTGGGGCCAACATCGGTGATCTCTTCGGCGGCCTGTTCGGGCGCGGTGCCCAGCAACGGCCCAGCCGGCCGCGGCGCGGCAACGACCTGGAGACCGACTCCGAGCTGAGCTTCCTGGAAGCCACCAAGGGCGTCGAGATGCCGCTGCGGCTGACCAGTGCCGCGCCATGCACTAACTGCCACGGCAGTGGCGCCCGGCCGGGCACCAGCCCTCGAGTTTGTGCCTCTTGCAACGGATCCGGAGTGATCAGCAGTAATCAGGGCGCCTTCGGGTTCTCGGAGCCGTGTACCGACTGTCGTGGCAGCGGGTCGATCATCGAGCACCCGTGTTCGGAGTGCAAGGGAACCGGGCGGGCAGCCCGGACTCGCACTATCAATGTGCGGATTCCGCCGGGCGTCGAAGACGGTCAACGGATTCGGCTGGCGGGCCAAGGCGAGGCCGGTCTGCGCGGCGCGCCTTCGGGCGACCTCTACGTGACAGTGCGTGTGCGTCCGGACAAGGTCTTCGGCCGTGACGGAGATGACCTGACGGTCACCATCCCGGTGAGCTTCTCCGAGCTTGCCTTGGGCACCACGCTCTCGGTCCCGACACTGGACGGCAAGGTCGGTGTGCGGGTGCCGAAGGGAACCGCCGATGGTCGGATTCTGCGGGTGCGCGGGCGCGGTGTGCCCAAGCGCGGCGGCGGCAGCGGCGACTTACTGGTCACCGTAAAGGTCGCGGTCCCACCGAATCTGGAGGGCCAGGCGCAAGAGGCGCTCGAGGCGTACGCGGCAGCGGAGCAAGCCAGCGGGTTCGACCCGCGGGCCGGATGGGCGGGTAATCGCTCGTGAGCAAATCGGACAGTGCCCGCACCTTTCTGATCTCGGTGGCCGCCGAGCTGGCCGGGATGCACGCGCAGACGCTGCGCACCTATGACCGGATCGGCCTGGTGAGTCCACGCCGCAGCTCGGGTGGCGGACGTCGCTACTCCGAACGTGACGTCGACATGCTGCGCGAGGTGCAGCGGCTTTCTCACGACGAGGGCGTCAATCTGGCCGGCATCAAGCGGATCATCGAGCTGACCAACCAGGTCGAGGCGCTGCAGTCGCGGGTCAAGGAGATGGCTGCGGAGTTGGAGATGTTGCGCGCCAACCAGCGTCGCGAGATCGCGGTGGTGCCCAAGAGCACCGCCGTGGTGGTCTGGCAACCGCGCCGCTAGTCGTTCCCAACGCGAGCAGACGCAGAATCGCACTGCGGGGGTGCTGACAGTGCGATTTTGCGTCTGCTCCCGGGTTTAGGCGACGCGGATGGAGAACTGGGCCACGCCGGGCTGGCCCAAACGTGCCACCGCATAGCCGCCGCGGCGCAGCGCGTCGGTAGCTGCGGCCATCGGCTCGAAGCAGACCACGTCTTCGGTGGCCGGCGCATAAATCTGGGCCGCCGGATAGCCCTGGTCGAACCGCACCTCGATACGTCGACCGCCGCCGGAGACCGCGAACACCGCTTCGGGTGCCACGTCGTCGAATCCGTGGTCGAACACCTTGTCGCCCAACAATTCTGTCGACGCCGGGTGTGGCTCGGTCGCGCCGGTCGGGATGTTGTGAGCGTCGACGATCCGGGACCGCATCGTGGGGGTCTCGATGAGCCACTGCGCCCGGGGTACGCCGGGAAGCTGAAGATAGGGATGGAAGCCGAAGCACAGTGGGACCGCCGCGTCGCTGGTGGCGGTGACCGTGGTGCGCACCGCCAGGGTGCGGTCCGCCAGCGTGACGGCCAACTCCAGCAGGTGTGGGAACGGGAACGTCGCCAGCAGATCCGGGCGGGTCCCGAAGTCGAGTTCTGCGGTCAACGCCGATGCCGATAGCGCGCTCACCCGCCAACCGGCGTCCCCGGCCAGGGTGCCGTGGATCGGGGCGCCGTGTTCGTCGGCGTGTACCCCGCCGATTCCCGGGGTGAGCGCGACCTCGGTGGTATCGACCTGGTAGTCGTTGCCGCTCAAGCGATTCGCCCACGGGTATAACAGCGGGATGCCCATGGTCTTGTGCTCGGCAACGTAGGCGGTCACGCCCCGGCGCTGGCCGAGCAGTTCCACGCCGTCATCGCACAGCGACGTCCCGATCATGCCCGCGCCCGGAACGAACGTCGCTGTCAGTGGCGACGACGGATCGGACAGTACGCAGGGCTCGAGATCAGTCACTTCTCACTCCGATAATGGGTCGTGGTGAATACGTTGTGGGGGAGCTCCTTTGGCGACCAATGCTGCCACGGTAGCGCGCGTCATCTCCGGCCCGCCACAGACCAGAATCTGGCGGTCCCCCCAGCTGCCGTAGCGGGTGACCACCTCCGCCAGGCGTCCGGTCTGCCGTAGATGCAATCCTCGCGGCGGGGTCACGTCGGGATAGTCGGCGGCCCATGCCGGGTCGGCGGCGTACTCCGATACCGGGGTCACCGACAGCCACGGATTGTGTGCAGCGATCTGCCACAGGGTGGGCAGGTCGTAGAGCTCGCCGGGATAGCGGCCACCGAAGAACAGGTGCACACGCGGATTCGCGCCCCACCGGGTCAGGTCCATGATGATCGCCCGCAGCGGCGCCAACCCGGTACTTCCGGCCACCATCAGCACGTCACCGGCATCGCGATCGACGTGCAGGCCGCCGTGGGGGCTGGACAGGCGCCACCGATCGCCGGGCCGGGTTTCGTTGACGATCGCGGTGCTGACCAGACCGGCGGGGACCGCGCGGACGTGAAATTCGATGGCCCCGGTCTCGTCGGCGGGCATGCTCGGGCTCAGGTAGCGCCATGATCGCGGGCACTGTGGCACCTCGACTTTGACGTACTGGCCCGGGTGATACGGCAGCGGTTGGTCCAACTGGATCCGGACGACGGCGATATCGCGGGAGACCCGTAGGTGCTCGACGACGGTGCCGTCCCACCACGCCGGTCCCTCTTCGGCATCGGCGGCCCCGCCCATCACCCCGATGATCAGGTTCAGCGCCTCGTGGGCGGCGTCGTCGACGGCTACGGTCCAACAGTCGGCCAATTCATCACGCAGGGTGGCCAGAAGCACTTGGCCCACCACGGCGTAATGGCGTTGCGTCACACCGTACTTGCGGTGGTCACGGCCCAGTTGGGCCAAGAGCGCCACCGGTTCCTGCGCCCGGTGAGCGATGAATTCGCCGAGCACCCAGCTCATGGCATGCGCGAAAGCGGCCCGCTGGGTGGTCAGGTCGGCGGGGAACAGGTCACGCACCGACGGGTCGGTGCCGAACCATCGGGTGAAGAACTGGGCGACAACACCGGAACCGTCGGACGGCACGGCAAATGCGTCATGCAGCACGCGCAGCGCGTCGCGGTCGTCCAGGCCCACGGCCGCGATCTTAATGCTGCCCGGTGGCGATGCTGGCTATAGCGCGTGAATCCCGTTGTAGACCACCATCGCACCGATGAGGACCAAGATGACGGCGACCAGCGCGGCGTGCTGCTGCTCCATCCAGTTCTTCAGCCGGTTCAGCGCCGGATTCAGTCGGTCGCTGGCCGCCAGGTAGCCCAGAATCGGGATCAGGACCGAGGATGCGGCGAGCGCGACGAAGAATGTGGCCGCCGGCCAGCTGTCCGCTCTGCGCAGTCCAGCGCTGCCGATGGCCAGGCCGGCCGCCGCGCACATGAACAGCACCTCTGGCCGGATCACGGCCAGCGCCGCGGCCGTCAGGCCAGCGCGCAGCGGGGACATCGAGGTGAATGAGCGCATCCAGCGCGGCATCTCGCCGTGTCCGTGCCGGGTAGTCCACCGATAGAAGCCGAACAAGATCAGCACCGTACCGACGCCAATCCGCAACCACGACGCCCAGGTTGGCGGCGTCGTGTGTAAGCCGCCCAGTAGTCCGGATACGGCGATGAAGGCGGCGGTCAGTGCCGCCAGGCCCACCAGCCAACCGAGTAGGAAGGCCAGTCCGGTCTCGCGTGGGCGCGCGGTGTGCAGCACCAGCACGGCCGGGATGACGGTGATCGGGGAGAGCGCCCCCACCAGTGCGAGCGGTATCAACGCGGTCCACACCGAAGCCAGGCTGGTCGTCATAGCAGCACCGTAGCGGACCTCGTGGCACGGCCCGGGTCGCACAGAGCGCCACCCTTGCTAGATACCCCCACGGGGTATAAGTTTGCAGAGATACCTACGGAAGGCGGACATGTCACCCACGCCAGAATGTCGCGACCGGCCCCGCTCGCTGAAGCTGACCGGACGCCGATTCGGGGCGGCGGGAGTGGTTGCCGCGCTGACCTGCACGCTGGCTTGTTGCCTGCCGGCAATTCTGGTGGCGCTGGGTGCCGGGGCGTCGGCAGCCGCCGGTATGGGGCACGCCGGGCACGGCGCCGGCGGATCGCAGGGTTGGTTCGCGGCAGTACTCGACGTGTTGCACCGGATCAGTCCTGTTCTGCTGATCGTGTCGATCGTGCTCGTCACGGTTGCGTTCGCGGTGCGGCGTCGTGCCGCAGTGCTGCCGGCACTGCTTGCCGGCGTTGTGCTCTACCTCAGCGTGCACGGCCAGACCGACCCCGCCGTGATGTATGCGGGGATGGTGCTGGGTTACGGCGCGTGGATCGGCCTGTACCTGTGGACGCGTCCACGGCCCGGCGCCCGGTCGTGTGAAAAGTCAGCCGTTTGACGGGCCGGCCCCCCTCAGCTCGGTTCGCACCAGGCCGGCGGCGAACCTCACCAGTTCGGCGCGGCTGACGTGCAGTCGGCCATCGGCCCAGTCGAGAACCAGTGTGGTGAGGGCCCCGGACAGTGCTACAGAACGCCCGCCGTACCCCGCGCCCGGGCTGACGCGGATTGCCGCTCGACAAAAAAATAAACTTGAGCGGAACAGACTCAACCTTGACGGCGTTGAACAACACGACAAGCATTTTTGGCGGGTCCCGGTGGGCCCGCTCTGACCCCGAATGGAGGTGTCGTGGACTCGTTCAACCCGACCACCAAGACGCAGGCAGCCCTGACCGCGGCGTTGCAGACGGCGACCGCCGCCGGCAACCCCGAGATCCGGCCCGCGCATCTGCTGCAGGCGTTGCTGACCCAGAACGACGGGATCGCCGCGCCGCTGCTGGAGGCGGTCGGTGTGAACCCGGCGACGGTCCGCACCGAAGCGCAGCGCCTGATCGATCTGGCGCCGCAGGTCACCAGCTCCAACGCGCAACCGCAGCTGTCCCGCGACTCCCTGGCCGCGATCACCGTCGCCCAGCAGCTGGCCACCGAACTCGACGACGAGTACGTCTCTACCGAGCACCTGATGGTGGGCCTGGCCACCGGCGACTCCGACGTTGCCAAGCTGCTGACCGGCCACGGCGCGTCGCCGCAGGCGTTGCGGGAGGCGTTCGTCAAGGTGCGCGGCAGCGCACGGGTCACCAGCCCCGACCCCGAGGCCAGCTACCAGGCGTTGGAGAAGTACTCCACCGATCTGACCGCGCGTGCCCGCGAGGGCAAGCTGGACCCGGTGATCGGCCGTGACACCGAGATCCGCCGGGTGGTACAGGTTTTGAGCCGGCGCACCAAGAACAACCCGGTGCTCATCGGTGAGCCCGGCGTCGGTAAGACCGCGATCGTCGAGGGCCTGGCCCAGCGCATCGTCGCCGGCGATGTCCCGGACAGCCTGCGCGACAAGACCGTCGTCAGCCTGGACATGGGCTCGATGGTGGCCGGCGCCAAGTACCGCGGCGAGTTCGAGGAACGCCTCAAGGCCGTCCTGGACGAGATCAAGGACTCCGCCGGCCAGATCATCACGTTCATCGACGAACTGCACACCATCGTCGGCGCCGGTGCCACCGGTGAGGGCGCGATGGACGCCGGCAACATGATCAAGCCGATGTTGGCGCGCGGTGAACTGCGGTTGGTGGGTGCCACCACGCTGGAGGAGTACCGCAAGTACATCGAGAAGGACGCCGCCCTGGAGCGTCGCTTCCAGCAGGTCTACGTCGGCGAACCGTCGGCCGAGGACACCATCGGCATCCTGCGCGGACTCAAGGACCGCTACGAAGTGCACCACGGTGTGCGCATCACCGACTCGGCGTTGGTGGCTGCGGCCACCCTTTCCGACCGCTACATCACCGCAAGGTTCTTGCCGGACAAGGCTATTGACCTGGTCGATGAGGCCGCGTCGCGGCTGCGGATGGAGATCGACTCGCGGCCCGTGGAGATCGATGAAGTCGAGCGACTCGTGCGCCGGCTGGAAATCGAAGAGATGGCGCTGAGCAAGGAAGAAGACGACGCGTCCAAAGACCGGTTGGAGAAGTTGCGTGCCGAGCTGGCCGATCAGAAGGAAAAGCTCGCGGAATTGACCACTCGTTGGCAGAACGAGAAGGGCGCCATCGACATCGTGCGCGAGCTCAAAGAGCAGCTGGAAGCGCTGCGCGGCGAGTCCGACCGGGCCGAACGCGACGGCGACCTGGCCAAGGCCGCCGAGCTGCGCTACGGCCGTATTCCCGAGGTGGAGAAGAAACTCGAAGCGGCTGTGTCTTTTGCCGCCGGAAGCGGCACAGCCCGCGAAGGCGTCATGCTCAAGGAAGAGGTCGGACCCGACGACATCGCCGATGTGGTGAGCGCCTGGACCGGCATCCCGGCCGGCCGGCTGCTGGAAGGCGAGACCGCCAAGCTGCTGCGCATGGAAGAGGAGCTGGGCAAGCGCGTCGTCGGGCAGAGGAAGGCCGTCACTGCTGTTTCCGATGCGGTTCGCAGAGCCCGGGCCGGGGTCGCCGACCCGAACCGGCCGACGGGCTCGTTCCTGTTCCTGGGTCCCACCGGTGTCGGCAAGACCGAGCTGGCCAAGGCGCTGGCGGACTTCCTGTTCGACGACGAACGGGCCATGGTCCGCATCGACATGAGCGAGTACGGCGAGAAACACTCGGTGGCTCGCCTGGTCGGTGCGCCCCCCGGCTACATCGGCTACGACCAGGGCGGTCAGCTGACCGAGGCGGTGCGCCGCCGGCCCTACACGGTGGTGCTGTTCGACGAGGTCGAAAAGGCACATCCGGACGTGTTCGACGTGCTGCTGCAGGTCCTCGACGAGGGCCGGCTCACTGATGGGCAGGGCCGCACCGTCGACTTCCGCAACACCATCCTGATCCTGACCTCCAACCTGGGATCGGGTGGCAGCGAGGAGCAGGTGATGGCCGCGGTGCGGGCCGCGTTCAAGCCGGAGTTCATCAACCGGCTCGATGACGTGCTGATCTTCGAGGGCCTGGATGCGGAGCAGCTCGTGCAAATTGTTGATATCCAGCTGCGGCAGTTGGCCAAGCGGCTGGCGCAGCGGCGCCTGACTATCGAGGTGTCGTTGGAGGCCAAGAAGTGGCTGGCCGACCGCGGGTTCGACCCGGTCTACGGGGCGCGTCCACTGCGGCGGCTGATCCAGCAGGCCATCGGCGACCAGTTGGCCAAGATGCTGCTGGCCGGGCAGGTGCACGACGGTGACGTCGTGCCGGTCAACATCAGCGCGGACGGCGAATCGCTGATCCTGGGCTGAGATTCCCCGCACGCCACGACCCCCCGGGAGCAGTTCCGGGGGGTCGGGGCGTGCGGCAAGCGCCTTTGCGGAGGGGGTGTTGG
>CAXYUC010000179.1:0-8638 GCA_964292075.1 uncultured Mycolicibacter sp. | reverse complement strand
AGGGGGTCAAAATTCAGTTGCCGCACCGGGGTCAGTTTTCACGTGCCGTCGACATGCTGCTGTGTGGACAGCGGTGCTGATCGTCGGGCTGTGTGCTCCATGCGCTGCGGCTGCAGTTCCGTTGGGTGGTGGCGCAGCCATCCATATCGGCGATGTCGCCTGCACGTTGACCACGATCGGACACGACAAGACTGGTGCGTTGGTCGGCATCACCTCAGCGCACTGTGGCGGACCCGGCTTGGTGGTGACTGTCACTGGAATGGCCGAGCCGGTAGGCCGGGTGGCGCGGGCCAGTGACAGCCTCGACTACGCGGTGATCATCTTCGAACCCGACAAGATCACCCCGATCAGTGACTTCGACGGTTTCGCGATCAACGGCATCGGCCCGCCGCCGCCGCTGCGTGCACCCGCCTGCAAGCAAAGCGGGGCGACTGGACGCACTTGTTTCCTTATCGGGGGGCGGAGCCTACTGCCAGACACCTGGATCATCTCCGCGATTGAGTGCGGAACCCCCGACGACACCGGGGCACCGGTCACCGTCGACGATCTTCTGATAGGCATGGTCCAGGGCGGCCTTGTGCCAGGCAATCCATTCGGCAGACCCTGCCCCGACTTTCCGCCTGGTTGGCCGCCCGTATTCCCATTCGGGTATCGCCCGAAGATCGTGCTGATGACCGTGATCCTGGCCGACATCGACGCCGACGGCGGACCGGGGGCAGGGTTCATCCCCGTCGGCACCTAACTGACTGCGACTCCACGACGGTGAGGCCGTCCACGCAGCAACGGGCTCTTCCGGAATTGAGAGTGCATCGATTCGCTGGTCATCGCGTCTCCTTCGTCGGCGCCGGCGTGTACCCGCGGTCCTGTTGCGCAGCGCACGAGGGACACAGCGTCCTTACCCAGCCATGTGGTGTCGTGTGCAGCAGACCGTGTTCCCCGCACAGCTCGCAGGTCCCACAGATCGCCGTGTTCGGTGTGGAAGTACACCCTGAGACCGCCGAACTTCTCTTTCACCTGGTGCAGCTCGTAGCCGGAGTCGATCGCGGCGAGCTTCCGGTCAAGCTCCACCACGATGCGGTACCACCCGCGGCCGAGGCTGAGTCACCTGCCCCAGCCGTCGGGGATACGCAACAGGGTCCGAACCAGCCCTTCCTCGTATTCGCCCGCGTCCTCGGGGATGTGCAAGCTGTCGCGCACCTTGGCGATGTCGACGCTGCTCGCCTCCTGCCGTGCCGCGGACAGAGCAGCGCCGACAGCCCGGCGTCTTCGCCGGAGGCAAGGCCGGCTGCGAGGTCGGACCGTGCGTACGTCGCCGCTTCCCAACGGGCACGCTCCTCGTCGGTCAGCCGTGATGGCAGCGGGTTCGCGGCCGCGGTGCCTGCAGGAGGGAATGAAACGCGAATTGCCTCGAAGCCATCCCAATTGTTGAGGGCCACTGCAATATCGGTGTCGTTGGTGGCCCGCGGCGGGACGCCGCGGCAATAGCGCCAGTGCAGTAGATCGCGGCACAATGCGCCGACGAGCGTCAGCTGTTCAGCCGGCACGACGGCCGTAAGTGCCGCGACGACGGGCGTCACCCACGCCAGAAGGGTCGGGTCATAGTCGGGCGAGTCGGTCATCCTGCCTTCTCATATAGTGGGCGACTTCGAGCTGGCGCGGCTCGCGCGAGGCAAGCAGGTCGGCATAGATCAGGGCTGGGGGAGCCAACCCGGGTCGCTGGTCAGGTAGGTTGCGCCAGAACAGCTTCCGGATCACGATGCTGCCGTGCGCGTCGCGATGCCAGCGGTTGTGAATAAGCAGGTCGGCAGGAAGCCCGTGATCTGGAGTGTGGACATAGAGCACTAGGGATTCGGGATTGCGGATGTCGCCGGGCACGGCCTGCTCTCCGCTGACAGCCACCTGCAACCCCTCGGGCGCCGACCAGGCATGGATGTCACCGCCCGCGACCAAGAGTCTGTTGGCCCGGCCCAGGCCACCCGGATAGGCGGCCGCCCACAGGTCCAGCAGCTCACCGGCGCGCACCAGTCGGCGCCGGGAGCCGAGGTGCTCCAGGAATCCGGTGGTGCGCAACGTATCCATCGTCTCTTTGGCCATACCGACCGAGACGCCGGCGCACTCGGCGATCTCACGCAGCGGCGCTTCGACGAGCTCGGGTGCGGCCAGCAGGACGCAGACCACTTGAGCGCGCTTGGGGGTGAAGGGATTGCGCGGTCCCTCGCCGTGCAACCCGTTGCCGAGGGTGTCTGGTTGTTCCGGCACGGCCGAACGCCGGCCGCGCACGTCGATGAGCAGTCCATCTTGGTTCCGCAGGTAGGCGTTGCCGGCGCCGTCGATGTACCAGAGTCCGCGGGCCCGCAGTGTTTCTGCGCTCGATGGATGTAGCCGTGGGCCTACCACAAGCAGCGGTGAGTTGGTGTCGGTCGTCACCCACGCCTGCAGTGCTGCCGTTGCCGACAGGTGCGGGAGGTAGAGAGCAGTGATCGTGACAGGTTGGCCGTCGATCTCGAGGTCCAGCTGTTCGGGAACCGTCGAATTCAATGCCGATAGGCCACCGAGCACCCGCACGCCGTATTCGGCGAGGTGACGGTACACAGACTCGGCTAGGCCCGCCTCGATCTGGTGCATGCGTTCAGTGTAGTTGTATGTTCATTTTTATTGAACATAGAGATTTCTTGAACACGACGTAGTCTGCTGGCGGGCCGGCGCAAGCCAGTTCGATCCCGGCCCTGGCCACCACGTCCGATCTGCGCGGACACGTCGACGCCATTCGATAGCAGTCAGCTCTCGATCTCAGTCCACGCTAGAAAACCTCAAGCAGAGTCCCGCTGTTGTCGGGCGTATCGCAGGATCGACCCCGCGGTCAGGCAGGCGGGTTTGTCGCGATCTGCAGCCTCGATCGGCAGGCCTGCGGCGCAACGCATCACCATCAAGGCGAGTGCGGTGTGGGTCGCATAGGAGATGACCAACAGGTTGACGCGCGCCTGGGTGCCGCAGACGGACATCACGTGCTGACGTCTGCCCTCCCATCCCGGCCAGTTGAGGTCGGGTGGTCGTTGCAGCGGCGACCAGTTGACGTTGATGTCGGTGACTTCTCCGAGCAGGGGGGTCAGGACGGCGACGAGGTTCGGCAATTCATTGGTGATGCGATCCGCGCGCGGCCACCACGCGCCGTCGATGTCGCGGCCGAGTTGGTGGGACACCGTGAGCCGAACGGGACGGGCATGGCGTGTGCTTCCGATCGGGTAGATCATCGCCGTTGCTCCCGCTGGCGCTGGGATAGTCCGACGGTCTCGGCGGTATGCGTATCGCATCCCGACATGGCTAGGTTTCGCAACGTATCTCGCAATCCACGGGTGGCTCCGTCAGTCGGAATCGTCTGGCCCGCGGGGTTGCAGGTAGGCGGAGGAATCACAATTGCCCGTGGGGGCCGACCGGGGCGAGTCTGGGTGGGCCACCGCTGACAATGAAGCGGCTCACATTCGACGGTACGCGGCCGGCATCGTTTCGGCGACAGTTCGGGTAAAAGCCTGGTGTGCGAGGTGGAATGCGGATTGCGGGTCAGATCAGCCCCATAGACTGGCCCGCTGTGCACCATGCTTCCGCTCGGCGGGCGTCCGCGTTCGTCGTCGCCGCGTTGATCGCCTCTGCCGGGCTGCCAACCGCCGCCGCGGCTGAAGACAAGCTGCTGCTCGGTGGCGGCGCCGCGATCGTGCTGCATGACGACGCGCTGTGCACGCTGACCACCATCGGCCGTGACGGCACCGGCAAGCTGGTCGGCTTTACTGCCGCACACTGTGGCGGGCCGGGCTCGCCGGTGCTGGTCGAGGGCGCCGAGGACCACGGCAGCGTGGGCACGGTGGTGGCCGCCGACGAGGGTCTCGACTATGCGGTGATCGAGTTCGATCCGGCCAAGGTGGCCTCCATCGCCGACTATGAGGGCTTTGGGATCTACGGCATCGGCTCTGCCGACCCCGTCGAACCCGACCCCGCCGAATCCGTCGCCGCCGAACCTGGCGGCCCGGAGCAGCCCGCGGACGCAGCGCACGCCGCCGTGCCCCACGCCTGCAAACTGGGGCGCGGCACTGGCCACAACTGCTTCGACATCGGACCTGCCGGCGTGGACCCCGCCGGCGAGGAGTGGTGGCAACCGGGCGATGACGGGGCGCCGGTCACCGTCGACGACTTACTCGTCGGCATGGTCCGCGACGGCACCGTCCCGGCGGGTCCGCTCACGCAGCCGGGGCCGGGGATCGTGCTGTTCCAAGCGATCCTCGATGACGTCGATGCCAGGGGCGGCCCAGGCGCCGGGTTCGCCCGCCGCTCGTAACCGCCCCGGTCTACGACGCGGCCGGAACCGCGCCTTCTGGTGCCGCAGCGGCTGGCTGCCACACCGAGGGGTCGTTCGCCGGGAAGGTCCCGCACTGCTGGGCAATGCCCTGAGCGGACGATTCCTGCGTTCGGAAAAGCCCCGCGTAATTGGGGAACAGGACGGCGAATTGATCCACCTCGGCTTGCCGGGCGGCGGGATCCTTGGCGAGGAGGTTGTTCATCCGGGTGATGATCTGGTCCTGCATCCACGGCGGCTCTTGGCTGTACTTCGCCACAATCGCGTCGTAGGCCCGCGGGTCGACGACCTTGGTCGCGGCCATCAACTGATCTGCCGAGCACTGGGTGGTCAGCATCGGCTCGGGAACGGCGTTGGGATCGTCTGCGGCGGCCACACCCGCACCGGAGACCAGAAGACCCGCACCAACTGTTACCAGGCCCGCGGCGCGCACGGACCAACTCACCCTAGATGTCATGCGGCCGGACGTTACCAGCTTCGGCTTTGCTGTAGACCCGCTTTGGGTCGAACGCGTGGCCGGCGACGGCGCTCGAGGGAGTGAGAGCCTCAGGGCCGCAACGTCTCCGGGCAGAGCTCGGCCTGCGCCGCCTGAATCTGGACGTCGGCGGCTTCGGGGCTGTAATAGAAGGTGTTGGTCAGCTGGCGCACCAGATCGCCCGGTGAGATGCCGGAACGGTAGGTACCGGTGTGGCCATACATCCGCAACTCGGCGCAGATGTAGTGCCCCGAGGTCACTTTGACGTGGTCGGCGACCGGGATCGCCACCGGGGCGGCGTTGACTCGGGCCAGATAACTCGCGTCATCGGCGTGGGCGGCCGGCGCGGCGGTCAGTGCCGCGGCGGCCAGCAGGGGTGCGGCAATCCGGACGGTCACATGCATGACCTCCATCGTGCCACCGCCACCCGGCGATGGGGCGACTCTCGGGCGGCCCAAATCCCCACGCATCACCGTGCGCCTGGTTAGGGTGCCAGCCATGGCAGTCAAGGATTCCCGCGAGGTGGTTATCGAAGCGAGCGCGGAGCAGATCTTCGACGTCCTCGCCGACGTCGAGTCTGTTCCGACCTGGTCGCCGCAGTACCAGAGCGCTGAGGTGCTCGACACCTACGACGACGGCCGGCCGCGCCGGGTGCGAATGAAGATCAAGGCCGCGGGCCTGACCGACGAGCAGGTCGTCGAATACAGCTGGACCGACGACAGCGTCGGCTGGACCCTGGTGTCGGCCGGTCAGCTCAAGGCGCAGGACGCCAAGTACACGCTGACCCCGCAGGGCGAGGCGACCAAGGTCCGATTCGACATGGCGGTCGACCCGTCGATCCCGATCCCGGGGTTCCTGCTCAAGAGCACCCTCAAGGGCGGCATGAAGACCGCCACCGACGGCCTGCGGGACCAGGTGCTCAAGATCAAGAAGAGTCGCTGAATCTTCTCCCTGCGATGAAATCCTGCCGCCGGCAGTGCACGGCGTTAGGCTCGATCTAGTGGCTGTTCGAGCATCGCGGGAAATTGTGATTGACGCGCCGCCGGAGACAATCCTCGACGCGCTCGCCGATGTGTCCGACTTGGCGTCATGGTCGCCGGTGCACAAACGGATCGAAGTTCTCGACAAATACGAGGACGGCCGTCCCCATCACGTGCTGGCCACCATCAAGATTCTGGGTTTCGTGGACAAGGAAATCCTGGAATACCACTGGGGCCCGGACTGGATGGTCTGGGATGCCAAGGCGACGGCTCAGCAGCGCGCCCAGCACGTCGAATACACCCTGACCCGCGAAGGCCCCGAGAGCACCCGGGTGCGCTTCGACATCACCGTCGAACCTTCCGGGCCGATCCCGGAGTTCATCGTGCGGCGCGCCAGCAAGCTGGTGTTGAGCATCGCCACCGAGCGGCTGCGTCAGCGGATCATGGGTGGCGACGCCACTACCGAGTCGTAGCCGGCCCGTCGCGCAGCGTCCGCAGCCGCCGGATCGCCTCGTCGATGGTGTCCTCACTCTTGACGAAGGTGAACCGCACCAAGTGATTCCACACATCGGGGGCGCTCGCTTCCGGACCGGGCACGCAGAACGCCGACAGCGGAATAGCGGCCACCCCGGCCCGGTGTGGCAGCTCGGCGCAGAACGCCGTGCTGTCGTCATAGCCCAGCGGGCGGGGATCGGCGCAGAGGAAATAGGTGCCGAAGCTGTCGTGCACCTCGAATCCGATGTCCCGCAGCCCGTCGGTCAACCGGTCGCGGCGGGCCTGCATTGTTCGGCGCAGCGCCGCCACCCAGGCATCCTCGGTGTTTAGTGCCAGCGCCACCGCCGGCTGAAACGGCGCCCCGCCCACATAACTCAGGTACTGCTTGGCGGCCCGTACTCCGGCCAGCAGCTCCGCCGGTCCGCACGCCCAGCCGATCTTCCAGCCGGTGCAGTTGAACATCTTGGCCGCACTCGAGATGGTGATGGTGCGCTCCGCCATTCCTTCGAAGGCGGCCAGCGGGCGATGGGTCCGTCCGGCGAAGACCAGGTGCTCATAGACCTCGTCGGAGATCACCAGCAGGTCGGCCTCCACCGCGATGCGGGCGATCTCGGCCAACTCGGACTCGGTGAACACCGTGCCGGTCGGATTGTGCGGTGAGTTGACGATCAGCGCCCGGGTCGCGGGACCGACAGCGCGGCGCAACCTGTCAGCGTCCAAAGCGAACCCGCGCCCGTCGGGAACCAGGGACACGCTGACTCGTCGCGCCCCGGCCATGGCGACCACCGGCGAGTAGGAGTCGTAAAACGGCTCGAGCAACAGCACGTCGGAACCCGGCTCCACCAGACCGAGCACCGCGGCGGCGATAGCCTCGGTTGCCCCGACCGTCACCAGGACTTCGGTGTCGGGGTCGTAGTCGATCCCGTACTTGCGTGCGCGCTGCCCGGCGATGGCTTCGCGCAGCGCGGGGATGCCGGGCCCGGGCGGGTACTGGTTGACGCCGTCGGCGATCGCCGCCCTGGCGGCCTCGAGCATGGCCGGCGGTCCGTCCTCGTCGGGGAAGCCCTGGCCGAGGTTGACCGCGCCGATCCGGGCGGCCAGCGCCGACATCTCGGCGAAGATCGTGGTGGCATAGGGCTCCAGTCGTGAGACCATCCGCGCCGTCATGGGACCCGAGCCTAAAGCGCAGGCGACGAGGCCGACGGAGCGGCCGGGAGCGGACCGCCAGATAGACCAACCATCCGGTTGATAGGCCAGCCTGTTAGGCTGGCAATCAGAGGTCTACGCTCCCAGCTGGGGGCACCTCCCGCTTGCGGGGGAACGCAGTCGATCCGCATCGAATACCAAATACTGAAGAGGAATCGCCCATGTCCGAAGAAGCCTTCATCTACGAGGCCATTCGCACCCCGCGCGGTAAGCAGCGCAACGGGGCGCTGAACGAGGTCAAGCCGCTCAGCCTGGTTGTCGGCCTGATCGACGAACTGCGCACTCGCCACCCCGACCTGGACGAGAGCCTGATCAGCGACGTCATCCTCGGCTGCGTCTCGCCCGTGGGGGACCAGGGCGGCGACATCGCCCGCACCGCAGTGCTGGCCGCGGGCCTGCCCGACACCACCGGCGGCGTGCAGCTCAACCGGTTCTGCGCCTCCGGTCTTGAGGCCGTCAACACCGCCGCCCAGAAGGTGCGCTCCGGATGGGACGACCTGGTGCTGGCCGGCGGTGTCGAGTCGATGAGCCGGATCCCGATGGGCTCCGACGGCGGCGCGATGTTCTCCGACGTGCCCTTCACCTTCGACAACTACATCGCCCCGCAGGGCATCGGCGCCGACCTGATCGCCACCATCGAGGGCTTCTCCCGCGACGACGTCGACAACTACGCGCTGCGCAGCCAGCAGCGGGCGGCCGCTGCCTGGTCCGGCGGCTACTTCGCCAAGTCCGTCATCCCGGTCCGTGACCAGAACGGCTTGCTGATCCTGGACCACGACGAGCACATGCGCCCCGACACCACCCTGGAAGGCCTGGGCAAGCTGCGCACCGCGTTCGACGGCATCGGCGCGATGGGTGGCTTCGACGACGTGGCGCTGCAGAAGTACCACTGGGTCGAGGGCATCAACCACGTGCACACCGGCGGTAACAGCTCCGGCATCGTCGACGGCGCCGCGCTGCTGCTGATCGGTTCAGAAAAGGCCGGCACCTCGCAGGGGCTCACCCCGCGGGCCCGCGTCGTGGCCACCGCTACCAGCGGTGCCGACGCGACGATCCTGCTCACCGGACCGACCCCCGCCACCCGCAAGGTGCTCGACCGGGCCGGCCTGACCGTCGGTGACATCGGCCTGTTCGAAC
>CAXYUC010000178.1:0-8687 GCA_964292075.1 uncultured Mycolicibacter sp. | reverse complement strand
GTGCCCCCCCCCGCCCGCGGTCCCCAGCAGATGCACCGGCCCGGACAGCTCGACGCCGAACCCGCCGCCCCGTGCGAGCGCGGCCATCGCCGCGACCGCGGAGGCCAGGCCGCCCTTCATGTCCGCGGTGCCGCGCCCGATCAGCCGGTCGCCGTCGCGGCGCACCACGAACGGGTCGCCGGTCCAGTCCGGGCCGGCGAGCACCACATCGGAGTGACCGAGCAGAAGCAGACCGGGGCCCGGTCCGGCGGCGGCCGGGTCCTACGGCAGCGGGACGAAGACCCCCGCCGTGGGGCCCTCGGCGGCGGCAGGCGCCGGCGTTGCCAGGTAGCTCACAGTTGAAACGGCCGCGCTGATGGCCGCGACGGCTGCCATCCCCGTGGCGAGGGATTTCACGTTCATTCGGATCCTTTCTAGGCCCGGTTGGTCACCCGATTTGAGAGCGAGGCTAGCAGCGGAGCCGGTGTGTCGGATTGCCACAGAGCACGCGAATGCACAATGGCCGGTAGCGTTGAGGTATCCGTCGCTTCAACTTCCAGTTCGGGAAAGGAGCGCACCATGAGCAACATGGAAGATTCGCCGCGTCCTGAGACATTCGACGCATCCGGGGGGCCGGGGACGCCCGGTGATGACTTCGCAGAGTTGGAAGAACTGCGCCGCGAAGCCGCGGTGTTGCGCGCGCAGCTCGACAACACCCCGCAGGACACCACTCGCGTGGGCCGCGACGTGCGCCAGCTCGAAGCGCATATTGACTCGCTGACCGCGCGAAACTCCAAGCTGATGGACACCCTCAAAGAGGCGCGTCAGCAGTTGTTGGCGTTGCGTGAGGAGGTCGATCGACTCGGTCAGCCGCCGAGCGGTTACGGCGTGCTGCTGGGCAGTCACGAGGACGACACCGTCGACGTGTTCACCTCGGGCCGCCGGATGCGGCTGAACATCTCGCCCAACATCGACGTAGCAACGCTCCGGAAGGGCCAGACGGTCCGCCTCAACGAGGCGCTGACAGTCGTCGAGGCCGGCAATTTCGAGTCGGTCGGCGAAATATCCACGTTGCGCGAAATTCTGTCCGACGGGCACCGGGCGCTGGTCGTGGGCCACGCCGACGAGGAGCGCATCGTCTGGCTGGCCGAGCCGCTGGTCGCCGCGGATCTTCCCGAGAGCATCCCGGACGCGCTCTCGGATGACCGGCGGCCCCGCAAGCTGCGCCCCGGTGACTCGCTGCTGGTCGACACCAAGGCCGGCTACGCCTTCGAGCGCATCCCCAAGGCCGAGGTCGAAGACCTGGTGCTCGAGGAGGTGCCCGACGTCAGCTACGGCGACATCGGCGGCCTGACTCGCCAGATCGAGCAGATCCGCGACGCCGTGGAACTGCCGTTCCTGCATAAGGACCTCTACCGCGAGTACGCATTGCGTCCGCCCAAAGGCGTGCTGCTCTACGGTCCACCCGGCTGCGGTAAGACGCTGATCGCCAAGGCGGTGGCCAACTCGCTGGCCAAGAAGATGGCCGAGGTGCGCGGGGACGACGCCCATGAGGCCAAGTCGTACTTCCTCAACATCAAGGGCCCCGAGCTGCTGAACAAGTTCGTCGGCGAGACCGAACGTCACATCCGGCTGATCTTCCAGCGGGCACGCGAGAAGGCATCCGAGGGCACCCCGGTGATCGTGTTCTTCGACGAGATGGACTCGATCTTCCGCACCCGTGGCACCGGTGTCTCCTCGGACGTGGAGACCACCGTCGTGCCTCAGCTGCTGAGCGAGATCGACGGCGTGGAGGGGCTGGAGAACGTCATCGTGATCGGCGCTTCCAACCGCGAGGACATGATCGACCCGGCGATCCTGCGGCCCGGCCGCCTGGACGTCAAGATCAAGATCGAGCGCCCGGATGCCGAAGCCGCACAGGACATTTTCTCGAAGTACTTGGTCGAGACGCTGCCGGTGCACGCCGACGACCTCGCCGAGTTCGGCGGGGACCGCGCGGCCTGCATCAAGGCGATGATCGAGAAGGTCGTCGACCGGATGTACGCCGAGATCGACGACAACCGGTTCCTGGAGGTCACCTACGCCAACGGCGACAAAGAGGTCATGTACTTCAAGGACTTCAACTCCGGGGCGATGATCCAGAACGTGGTCGACCGAGCGAAGAAGAACGCCATCAAGTCGGTGCTGGAGACCGGCCAGCCGGGTCTGCGCATCCAGCACCTGCTGGACTCGATCGTCGACGAGTTCGCCGAGAACGAGGACCTGCCCAACACCACCAACCCCGATGACTGGGCGCGGATCTCGGGCAAGAAGGGCGAGCGGATCGTCTACATCCGCACCCTGGTCACCGGCAAGTCGTCGAGCGCCAGTCGTGCTATTGATACCGAGTCCAACCTGGGTCAGTACCTGTAGCGCTAGCGGTTCTGCAGCGAATAGCTGTTGGTCAGGTCGTCCTGCAGCACGCGAGCGACCTCGGTGGTCGTGTCCACCCTTAACGGGGTGTCCAGCACGCGCGCTTGGTAGGTCCAACCGGGTGGCAGCTTGAGCCGGTCGGCGAGTCCGGCGAGGTCGGCTCGGGACAGGTTCGCATCGACGACCTGGCTCCAGGTCTGCATGACCCAACGTCGCCCGTCGGGGTCGATCAGTTCGTAGACCTGCTCGCCGGTATCGAAGATGAAGACCGCGTGGCGGCTCACCTCGTTGACGGTGTAGGGGCCGGGATTCATCGACGACAGCGCGACCTGGGCCTGCTTGATCATCTCGATACCGCCGAAGGTCTTGGTCTCTCGCGGGCCCTGCGGCGCCTTTTCGATGGTGTTCATCAGCCAGTAGCGCGGCCCGTTGAGCAGGGCGGCGGCCGCGCCGTTTTCGGTCGCGATGGCCTGCGCGTCGAGCGCGGACCACAGCGGCGCGGGGCAGTCGTTGAGGCCGAACGTGTTGTAGACGCCTGCCTGCGGGCCCGATTCGCCGATCTCGACGAGCAGCACTTCGCCGTAGCGCTTCCCGGATACGTCGGTCGTACGCTGACGGGCTTGCTCAATGGACATTTCGGTGAAATTAGCCACTGACCTCGGTGAGGTCAACACCTCTGACGGTGTGGTTCCCTGACCCCTCTAGTCTTTAGCCATGCAACGGATCATCGGGACCGAAGTCGAATACGGCATCGCTTCGCCGTCAGATCCCACCGCGAACCCGATCCTCACCTCCACCCAGGCGGTGCTGGCCTACGCCGCCGCCGCGGGCATCCCGCGCGCCAAGCGCACTCGCTGGGACTACGAGGTGGAATCGCCGTTGCGCGATGCCCGCGGCTTCGACCTGAGCCGCTCAAGCGGCCCGCCGCCGATCATCGACGCCGACGAGGTCGGCGCGGCCAACATGATCCTCACCAACGGGGCCCGGCTCTACGTCGATCACGCCCATCCCGAGTACTCCGCGCCCGAGGTCACTGACCCGCTGGACGCGGTCATCTGGGACAAGGCCGGCGAGCGGGTGATGGAGGCCGCGGCGCGTTATGTGGCCAGCGTCCCCGGCGCGGCCAAGCTGCAGCTGTACAAGAACAACATCGACAACAAGGGCGCCTCCTACGGCACCCATGAGAACTACCTGATGAGCCGGCAGACGCCGTTCTCGGCGATCATCGCTGGTCTGACCCCGTTTCTGGTGTCTCGGCAGGTGGTCACCGGCTCCGGCCGGGTCGGGTTGGGCGCCGCGGGCGACGAACCCGGTTTCCAGCTCTCCCAGCGCGCCGACTACATCGAGGTCGAAGTCGGTCTGGAGACAACGCTCAAGCGCGGCATCATCAACACCCGCGACGAGCCGCACGCCGACGCCGACAAGTACCGCCGGCTGCACGTGATCATCGGCGACGCCAACCTCGCCGAGACGTCGACGTATCTGAAAGTGGGCACCACCGCGCTGGTCCTCGACCTGATCGAGGAGGGCGCCGAGCACGGGATCGACCTGAGCGATCTGGTGTTGGCCCGGCCGGTGCGCGCGGTGCACGTCATCAGCCGTGACCCGACCCTGCGGGCGACCGTCGCACTGGCTGACGGTCGTGAGATGACCGGCCTTGCGCTGCAACGGATCTACCTCGACCGGGTGGCCAAACTGGTGGAGGGGCGTGATCCGGATCCGCGCGCCAACGACATCATCGAGACCTGGGCCCGAGTGCTCGACCAGCTCGAGCGAGACCCAATGGAGTGCGCCGACCTGCTGGACTGGCCGGCCAAGCTGCGTCTGCTGGAGGGCTTCCGGCAGCGGGAGAACCTGACCTGGTCGGCGCCCCGACTGCACCTGATCGACCTGCAGTACTCCGACGTCCGGCTGGACAAGGGTCTGTACAACCGGCTGGTTGCCCGTGGCTCGATGCGTCGCCTGATCACCGAACAGCAGGTGCTGGCCGCAGTCCACAACCCGCCGACCGACACCCGGGCCTACTTCCGCGGTGAGTGCCTGCGCCGGTTCGGGGCCGACATCGCCGCCGCGAGCTGGGACTCGGTCATTTTCGACCTGGGCGGGGACTCGCTGGTGCGAATCCCCACGCTGGAGCCGCTGCGCGGCAGCAAGGCGCACGTCGGAGCTTTGCTGGACTCGGTGGACAGTGCCGCCGAACTGGTCCAACAACTCACCACTTAGACCCCGAGCAACATCGGCGCCGACCGGTAGGGTGGAGAAGCCGGCCGCGGTCATGCGCGGCCGATGAGATTCAGGAGGCAGCAATGGCTCAGGAGCAGACCAAGCGCGGCGGGGGCGGCGGAGACGACGACGATCTCACCGGCAGCACTGCGGCGGGCCAGGAACGCCGAGAGAAGCTCACCGAAGACACCGATGATCTGCTCGACGAGATCGACGACGTGCTGGAGGAGAACGCCGAGGACTTCGTGCGCGCGTACGTCCAAAAGGGCGGCCAGTGACCTGGTTGTCGCGTGATCGTCTGCCCCTCAACTCAGCAACCCCAGGAATCGCCCTCACCGGCGTAGGTCTGTCGTCGTTTTCGGAGTTCCTGCGGTTGCAGGCACCGGAACTGTTGCCGGCGGGCGGGGGTGCCGCGTACACCGGTGGGGTGGGCGAGCAACTGCCGCACGGCACCACCATCGTCGCGTTGAAGTACCCGGGCGGGGTCCTCATCGCCGGTGATCGCCGTTCTACGCAGGGCAACATGATCGCCGGCCGCGATGTGCAGAAGGTGTACGTCACCGACGAGTACACCGCGACCGGCATTGCGGGCACCGCGGCGATCGCCGTCGAGTTCGCCCGGCTCTACGCGGTGGAGCTGGAGCACTACGAGAAGCTCGAAGGTGTCCCGCTGACGTTCGCCGGCAAGGTCAACCGGTTGTCGACCATGGTGCGCGGAAACCTGGGAGCCGCGATGCAGGGCCTGGTGGCGTTGCCCCTGTTGGCCGGTTACGACATCGACGCCGACGACCCGCAGACCGCGGGGCGCATCGTGTCGTTCGACGCCGCCGGCGGCTGGAACGTCGAGAGCGGGGGCTACCAGGCGGTGGGCTCGGGCTCGCTATTCGCCAAGTCGTCGATCAAAAAGCTTTGCAACCAGATCAGCGATGCCGACACCGCGCTGCGGGTCGCCATCGAGGCGCTCTATGACGCCGCCGATGACGACTCCGCCACCGGTGGTCCGGATCTGGTGCGGGGCATCTACCCGACCGCGGTCACCATCGACGCCGACGGCGCCGTCGACATCGCCGAGGAGCGGATCGCCGAACTGGCGCGTGTAGTGGTCGAGAGTCGAACTCGTGGTGGGGATTCGGGGTCGGAGACCAAGCGGGGTAAGAAATGAGTTTCCCGTACTTCATCTCGCCCGAGCAGGCGATGCGCGAGCGCAGCGAGCTCGCGCGCAAAGGCATCGCCCGCGGTCGCAGTGTGGTGGCCTTGGCCTACGCAGACGGCGTGTTGTTCGTCGCGGAAAACCCTTCGCGCTCACTGCAGAAGATCAGCGAACTTTACGACCGAGTCGGTTTCGCAGCCGCCGGCCGAATCAACGAGTTCGAGAACCTGCGCCGCGGCGGTATTCAGTTCGCCGACACCCGTGGCTATGCCTATGACCGGCGTGACGTCACCGCGCGCCAGCTGGCCAACGTCTACGCCCAGACGCTGGGCACCATCTTCACCGAACAGGCCAAGCCCTACGAGGTGGAGTTGTGCGTTGCCGGAGTCGCCTACCAAGGCCAGACGAAAGCGCCTGAGCTGTATCGGGTGACCTACGACGGGTCGATCACTGATGAGCCGCACTTCGTGGTGATGGGTGGCACCACCGAGCCGGTGACCAACGCGCTCAAGGAGTCGTACGCCGAGAACGCGGAGCTGGCTGACGCGCTGCACATCGCGGTCAATGCGCTCAAGCAAACCGACACCGGCAACGGTGCCGAACCGCGCGAACTGGGGCCGGGCACCTTGGAGGTGGCCATTCTGGACGCCAACCGGCCCAAGCGTGCGTTTCGGCGGATCGTTCGGTCGACGCTGGAAGATCTGCTGCCGCAACAGGGTTCGCCGGGGGAGACGTCGGACAATTCTCCGGGCTAGGTGGTGCGATGGCCAAGGAATACGGGGTCAAAGAGAAGGACCTGGTAGTCGCTCACATCATCGACCTGGTGCTGACCGGGAAGCTGCGCGGCGGTGACCGGATCGATCGCGACGCGATAGCCGCCGAGTTAGGGGTCAGCCGACTTCCGGTGCATGAAGCGGTGGCCCAGCTCGAGCACGATGGGTTTGTCCGCACCCGCTATCGCCGCGGCGCGTTCGTCGAGCGCTTCGATGAAGCCGTGGTGCATGAGCACCATGAGTTGTACGGGATGTTGGTCGGCATGGTGTCGGCCCGGGCAGCCGCCAATCCCACGCCCCGGGTCCTGGCCGATCTCGCCTCAGGGATGCAGGCCATGCGGGCCGCTCAGGGCGCGGCGTTCGGGGAGGCGGCGGCGGCGTACCGCAAGATCATTGTCGACGAGTACGCCGGTCCTCGGCTCCGAGCGGAAATCAGTGCAGCGCAAATACTTTTGCCGATCCGATTCTGGACCGATTACCACAACTACACGGCTGAGATCCTGGTCAGCTACGAGGCCGAGAATACGGCGATCCGCAACCGCGACCCCGAAGCGGCCCGGGCCGCCTGCGTGGACCGGTCGGCGTGGCATGTCAATGTGGTGCTCGCCGAGCTGGCGAGCCGTGGCGTATTGAACGACGGACCCACCGGCGGAAGCTGAAGACGCCACGGTCGCCGGGCCATGGTGAACCCGACGACCGTGGTGCCTGGGGCGTAGGGCTACCCCGCGGGCGCCCAATGGGCGCCGGTGCCGCCCGTTCCGCCGGCGCCGCCGACGGTCCCGGCGGGCGCGGTGCCGGACTGGCCGGGGCCGCCTGCGGTCTCGCCGGCCGCGCCGCCGTCGCCGCCGTTGCCTCCAGTACCGCCGTTGACGGTTCCCGCGCCGTTGCCTCCGGTGCCGCCGTTGCCGCCGGCGCCGCCGTCACCACTGGTGGCGGGTTGCCCGCCGGCGAGATAGCCGGTTCCGCCGGCCCCGCCGTTGCCGGCGTTGCCGCCGTTACCGGCGTGGCTGGGCCCGAGGCCGAGGTCGTTGGGCGGCGTCTCCGCGCCGCCGCTGGCACCGCCCGCCCCACCGGTGCCCCCCCTTCCCCCCGTGGTCCCCCCCGCGCCGGCGCTACCGCCGGCTCCGCCGTTGCCGCCCGAGGCGGTACCGGATCCTCCGGCACCACCCGCACCGCCGTTGCCGCCGGCGCCTCCGGGTCCGAGCACGCTTCCGGTGTTGCCGCTGCCGCCCCCGCCGTTGCCTCCGTTGCCACCCACGCTGACCACGCCGGCACCGGTGGCGCCGTTGCCACCGGCACCCCCGTCGCCGCCCGGCGCCCCGCCCGCAATAGCAAGCCCCCCGGCGCCGCCGTTGGCGCCGGCGCTGTAGGTGCTGCCGTCGTGTTGCCAGCCGGTGCTGCTGCCGCCGTCGCCGCCGTTGCCGCCGCCCCAACCGCCGGCGCCGCCGTTACCGCCGGTGTAGCTACCGGTTCCGCCGTTACCACCGTTTCCACCGGATCCGGGGGCGGTGGAGTAGCTGTCACCGCCCAGGCCGCCGTCACCGCCGGTGGTCTTGACGCTTGCGTCCGTGGCGATTCCGCTGCCGCCGTTTCCACCGCTGCCGCCCGCACCGTAGGCGTTGAAGCCGCCCCCGCCGCCGTCGCCCGCCCGGCCGGCAGTGGCGTCGCCGCCGTCGCCGCCGTTGCCGCCGTGACTTGCCATGTTGTTGTTCTCGGACGCGCCGCCGGATCCGCCGTATCCACCGCCCCCGCCATTGAGGCCGGTGCCGCCGTGACCGCCGGTGCCGCCGTCCCCGCCGATGTGGCCCGAACCGGCATCCCCGCCGTAGCCGGCACTGCCGCCGTTGCCGAGGTAGGAGCCGTCGGTGTCCCGGTAGGCGTTACCGCCGTCACCACTGTTGCCGCCGTTTCCGCCGTTGCCGCCGCTTCCGGCCTGCCCGTACATCGGGCTGGTGTAGATGCTGGACCCACGGCCACCGCCGGCTCCGCCATTGCCGCCTTGGCTACCCCAGCTGCCGTTGCCCCCGTTGACGTGGTCGGCCGTACCGGTGGCGCCGGCGGCACCCGCCCCCGGGGGGGCGCCGGGTCCCCCCTTGCCGCCCGTGCCCGACATCAAGCTGGTGGCGCCCCCGGTGCCGGCCGTGCCCCCC
>CAXYUC010000177.1:0-8711 GCA_964292075.1 uncultured Mycolicibacter sp. | reverse complement strand
ACTCAGACGGCACAAGCCGCCTGACCCTGTGTCCACCAAACGGGGTCAAGCCCACCTCAACAACGTTCGGACCAGAAACTGTTTTGGGGGCCAGGTAGTTGTGGTCGGCAGCAGTCCGGACCCCAAACTTGAACTAATTAGGTTAGCCTTACCATACAGTCTGTCGGATGCCTTCGTGCTTCGCCTCGTGCGTGGCGAAGACGGCTGCTGATCGCCGCGGGAGGTTAAGGGTTGTGGCTGCGCGAATTGGGTTGGGTGATCTCGAACGTACGGTCATGGAGTGCCTGTGGTCGGCACCAGGGGCGTTGACCGTCCGCGAAGTTCACGCGTCGGTGGCCGTGAAGCGAAACCTGGCCTACACCACGATCATGACTGTGCTGCAACGGCTTGCGAAGAAGAATCTGGTGGTCCAACGGCGTGATAATCGCGCCCACCGCTATGTACCAACGCAGGGCCGTGCTGAGCTGGTCGCCGAGTTGATGTCTTATGCGCTCGACCAGGTTGCCGACTCCTGCGGGCGCGAGGCCGCGTTGATTCACTTTGTCGAACGCGTCGGCGCTGACGAAGCCACAGCGCTCAGGCGAGCATTGACTGAACTTCAAGTCGGACACCACGGTGCCACTTCGGCAGGGCTGCGGCCGGCATTGGCGCGTACCGGTTCTGTCGCTTCCCCTGCTCCGGCCCACGGTGGCAAATGAACGGACTCGTTCAAAATCCTGACGGCGCTTGACGGATCGGTGACCCAGTTGCGTTGTGGCGCGGCGGATTCGTCGCCGGGGGCGGGGCGGCCACTGTGACTGGAATCTCTGAGGCGGATCCTTGCGCTAACCTAGTATCAATTTAGGATAGCCTTACCTAATAAAAGTGAGGTGCTGAGTGCGTGACATCCGTGTGGCTGTGATCGGGGCCGGCCCGGCCGGGATCTACGCCTCCGACATTTTGACGAGCGAATACCCTCAGGCCAGGGTTGACCTCGTCGATCGCCTGCCCGCCCCGTACGGGCTGGTCCGATACGGCGTGGCGCCCGATCATCCACGGATCAAGGAGATCATCAAGGCGCTGCGCCGAGTGCTGTCCCGTGACGAGATTCGGTTTATCGGCAACGTGCACTACGGCACGGATGTCAAGCTTTCGGATTTGCGCCGCTACTACGACGCGGTGATCTTCGCCACCGGTGCCCGGGCGGACCGGCCGCTGAACATTCCCGGCATCGATCTGCCCGGCAGCTACGGCGCCGCGGACTTCGTTTCCTGGTATGACGGCCATCCCGACGTGCCGCGCAACTGGCCACTCGAAGCCCGGGACGTCGCTGTGTTGGGTGCGGGCAACGTGGCCCTAGACATCGCGCGGATGCTCGCCAAGCCTGCCGACGAACAACTGAGCACCGAGATCGCCGGCAATGTCTACCATGGACTTTCATTGAACCGGGCCACCGATGTTCACGTGTTCGCTCGGCGTGGTCCTGCTCAGATCAAGTTCTCGCCCATGGAATTCCGCGAACTGTCGCATTCTCCCAACATCGACGTCATTGTCCATCCAGAGGGTTTCGAGATCGATGAGTCCAGCCAGCGGGCGATCAACTCGACCAAATCCGTCAAACTCGTCGTCGACACGATGATGCGCTACATGGACAGGGAACCGGCCGGAGCCGCGCACCGTATCCACATCCACCTGTGTCAGTCACCGATTGCGGTGCTCGGCGCCGAACGTGTCGAAGGATTGCGAACCGAACGCACCGAGCTGATGGGAAACGGAAATGTCCGGGGTACTGGGGAATTCACTGACTGGCCGGTACAGGCGGTCTACCGTGCTGTCGGCTACCTGTCCTCGCACCTCGCCGATTTGCCGTTCGACCACCACAGCGGGGTGGTTCCGCATGATGCCGGCAGGGTGCTCGACATGGACGGCGCGCTGGTTGAAGGCATCTATGTCACGGGTTGGATCAAGCGTGGGCCGGTCGGACTCATTGGGCACACCAAATCCGATGCGGCTGAGACGGTTGCCAGTCTGTTGGCCGATCTTCCGGGAATTCGGCCACCGGAAGTCGTCGATCCCGACGCCATTCTGGAGCATGTGTCCGGCAACGGCGCCGACTACACCACCTGGGAAGAGTGGGAGCGCCTCGATGCCCACGAGATCGCGCTTGGCGCGCAGCAGGGCCGAGAGCGGATCAAGGTGGTATCCCGCGAGGATATGATCAGCGCCGGCCGTGGATAGTCGGCCAGCTGCGGCTGAAATCTGCAGTGCTGGCAGGCGTTGTAGCCTACCGCCGAGGCGCCCATCAGACCGGAAGGCATCACCGCTGCGCGGAGATATTGGACGCGAACCACGCCTTCTTGGCCTGCCAGGACTGCGCCAGCCCGTAGGCGAAGATCATCACCGACAGGCAGGCGCAGGCCCAGATCGCCGGGCCGGCGTCGCGGCCGATGTAGATCGAGGTGATTCCGACCAGGCAGGCCGCCACCGCGAAAGTCATAGCCGCCAGGAACAGCGCGAGCGTGGTCCTGGCCCGGTGATCGTGCCGCAGCGACAACATCAGCCGACCGATGTAGCCGGTCAGGTACAGCAACACCGCGGCGCCGGTCACCTCGAAAGCGGTCACCCAATGATCACCGCGCAGAACGGCGAACAGGTCGGGCTCGAAGCCTCGGTTGGTGTTAACAAACGCCATCAGCATCACTGCGATACACAGGCCCACCGGGACCAGGAGGTGCTTGCGCATGATCGGCCACACGTGCGCGGGATCGGTGAGGCGCACCAGCATGTGGTAAACGTTCCCGATCACCCCGGCGAGCAGACAGAGAAAACCGAGTACCTGTTGGGCATTCCACAGTCCCAGCAGGCTGTGCAGGGTCGGGCCCAGTTCGATTGCCGCCCAAGGGGTCAGCAGCAGCAGCGCGCAACCTTCCATTGCGATGGCGAAGGTGGCGCCGGCCTCCCACCGGGACCACCAGGTATCGCGCCGCACCCATAAGCAATAGCTGACCATCACGACGGTGGCCACGATGAACGCGGGAGTCATTGCGCGCCGATCACCGACTCGTCGCCGTTGGCGGTGAACCAGGCGCTCTTGGCCTTCCAAGATCGCGCGGACCCGTAGGCGAAAGTGCCGATCGCCAAGCAGATGCAGAGCCAGATCCCGCGGCTGGCGTTGTCGCCGTCGACCCACGTCGAGGCGAGCACGATCAGGCATGCCGCGGCGCCGAATGCGATCGAGACGAAGTAGAGATCAATGGTGGGCTTGGCGCGCGGATCGTGCCGCAGGGTCAACATCAGCCGGCTGACATAGCCGCTGAGGTAGAGCACCAGGGTGCAGACCACCAGTTGGTACAGCATCATCCAGGCATCGGTCCTGGGTGCGGCGAACACGTCGGGTTGGAAGTCCTGGTCGGAGCGCAGGTAAGCCGGCACCATCACGACAATGCTCAGCCAGATCGGGATCATGAGCTGGCGGCGCATGATGAACCGCACTTGAACGGGATCGGCGAGTCGGACCAGCATGTGATAGATGGATGCCGTGAGAGCCACGATCAAGCACAGGTGGCCGATCAGGTGTTGAACGTTCCACACCCCGAGCCCGTTGTGCAGCACTGAGCCAATCTCGGTTCCAGCCCACGGCGACATCAGTAGCAGCGCACAGGCTGCCAGCGCCAACGCGAAGGTGGCGGCGCTCTCCCAACGGGTCCACCAAGTGTCCCGGCGAACCCAGAGGCTATAGGCGAGGACCGCCAGCGTGGTGACAATAATTGCGGACGTCATCGCGTGCCCTCACGACGGGGCTTGCGGGGGATAGGGCTGGGCAACCGGACGATCGCTGGTGGTGAACCACGCGGCTTTGGCCTGCCAGGAACGGGCCGAACCAACGGCGAAGATAGCCACGGAAATGCACGCGCACAGCCAAATCAGCGGGCTGACCTCGGCTTTGGACCAGGCGTTGCTCAAAAGGGCCATGATGGCCGCCACCGCGAATGCCGTGGAGGCCGTGTAGAGCCCGACGGTCTCCACGGCGCGTGGATCGGATCGCACCATCGATAGCACCCGCGTCGCGTAGCCGGACAGGTAGATCAGCAGCACGGACAACAGCACCCAGTATGCGCGAGCCCAGGCGCCCCCGCCCCCGAGCGATGAGAAACCATCCGGGCGATAGCCGGCGTCGGCGATGACGAACACCGCGACCATCGCCACCGTGCCAGCCTTTACGGGCAGTTGCACATGCAGGCGGAACAGCGGGCGGAATTGGTCGAAGGCGGCCAGCCGCGCCAGCACGTGGTAGATGTTGGCCGCGATGGCGACGACGAAGCAGATGTGACCGGCCAGCTGCTGAATGTTCCAGATCCGCGTGACATGGTGCAGTCCCGGCCCCAGGGTTTCGGCTGCCCACGGCGACATCAGAACGAGTGCGACGGTTTCCAGTGCGATCGCCACGGTGATACCGATCTCCCACCGCGACCACCACGTATCGCGGCGCACCCACAGGGTGTACAGCGCCACCACGACCGTGGCACCAATTAACGCCGTCGTCATGCGTCGACGGTACTTCCTTGGGGTCCTCTTAGACGGGGGGTTTCTCCAAATCCGCCTTCAGATCACCGAGGCGTAGCGGGCGCGATGAGGATTCCAGGTATTCGGCGACGGCGTCATGCTCGATCAATCCGAACCGTACCTGCAGGTCGACGGGGTTGAGACCGAAGTACCTGGCAACTCGGATCAGGTTGTCCGCGCTTATCAGCCGACCCTCATGGGCCGCCTTGTAGTAGGCGGATTTGCGATAGCCGAATGCCTCGTAGACCTCGGTCGCTCCCAGCGGCCTGCCCACGAGGTAAGGCAACACGACGGTTGGATCTTTGTGACGATCGTCCACAGCAATACACCTTAGCTCGTCTTCGTGGACCGCACAAGTATTTCGGAAACTCGGCGGAGTGTAATTACTACTGAAACCGACTGCGAGTAAGCAATTCAAGCATTGCACGGGCTGCAATCCTGGTTCCGACCGGGATGGCGGAAAGGTCGACCACATAGTCCGGCGAGTGCGGTGTGTAGGGGAACAATTGACCCTTTTCCGAGGACTTGGCGTACACCTGTGGATCGGCCACTCCGACCAGCAGATATGCCAGCGGCACATCGGCGTGCGGTCCTTTGAGCAGGTGACAGTCCTCCGAGCCGGTAACTGCCGGCAGCTGGCGCACGACCTTGTCCGAGCCGAGCAGGTCGCCCAGCGCGACCGCCACCCGGTCGGTGAGGGCGGTGTCGTTGACCAGCGGAGTGGCGCCACCGGCCATGGTGATCTCCGGCAGCCGGTCCTCGGGCATGCCGTAGCCGCGCGCGATGCCCGCGCAGATTGCCCGAATGCCGGTCAGCATCGTGTCGCGTACCTCGGGGTTGAACCACCGCAGGTTGACCTTGAGCAGGGCTCGGTCCGGAATGACGTTGTAGGTGCTGCCGGCCTGCACCGAGCCGACCGTCAGCACCGCGGTCTCGCTGGGGGCGACGGCGCGGCTGACGACGCTCTGGAACTGCACGATCGCCTGCGCCGCCATGAGCACCGGGTCGCGGGCCAGCTGGGGCATCGACCCGTGTCCGCCGATTCCGTGGAACACGATGTCGAGCTGGTCGGTGCCGGCCAGCCTTTCCCCGCCGACCGCGGCGACCATCCCGACCGGTACCGGGGCGGTGTGCATCGCCAGGAAGGCGTCCGGCCGGGGGACGACGTCATAGAGGCCCGCGTCGATCATGGCTTGGGCGCCGGTGATCAGTTCCTCGGCGGGCTGTCCGATCAGCACCGCGGTGCCCGACCAGGAGTCGGTGGTCTCGGCGAGTACCTTGGCCAACCCCAACATCCAGGTCACGTGCGCGTCGTGGCCGCACATGTGTCCCAGGGGCGGGTTCCCGCGGGCGTAGCCCAGGCCGGTGGCCTCGGCCAGGACAGGCGCGCCCGTGTCGGCCCGCTACATCACCACCGGGCCGGAGCCGTTGGCCAGGACCGCCACCACGCCGGTGCGACCGATCCCGGTGGTCACCGTGAAGCCGAGGTTGCCGAGTGCCTGTGCGGCGATCCGCGCGGTGCGCACTTCGTTGAACCCCAACTCGGGGTTGCGATGCAGGTCTTTGAAGATCTCGACCAGACGCCGCGTGTCTGCGGCGACGATGTCGTCGATGCGGTCTGTCATTTCGCGCTCGCCATCCAGGTCTGGGCCCGGCCGAAAAGCCATACCGCGGCCTCGTGCAACTGGTCGCCGACCTCCTGCTGCGCCATGCCCGCCGACGCCCGGGCCAGGGTGCCCTCGATGACGATCGCCAGCTTGAAACCGGCCATCACCGTGTACCACCCGATGTGCGTCAGATCGCGAGAGCTGCCCGCCGCGTAGCGCTGCACCAGGTCGTCGGGGGAGGCCAGCCCATCCATGCCGGTCAGCGTATGGCTGAACACGCTGGACCCGTCATCTTGGCGCCAGGTGGCCAGCAGCCAGCCCAGGTCCAACAGTGGGTCCCCGATGGTCGACATCTCCCAGTCCACGATCGCCGCCACGTCGGGCCCGGTGGGGGAGAACATCACGTTGGCTGCGTGGTAGTCGCCGTGCAGGATTCCCGGCTGCCAGGACGCCGGCACGTTGCGCTGCAGCCAGTCGGCGACGTCGTCGAGCCCGGGCAAGTCGGGCCCCGGATAGTTCTCGAACTGTCGGTAGGAGTCCAGTTCGGAAAGCCACCGCGGCACTTGGCGTTCCAAGAAGCCGTCGGGTTTGCCGTAGTCCGCCAACCCCACCGCGACATGGTCGAGGGCACCGAGCTTCGCCAGCGCGTCGGCCATCGACAGCCCCATCCCGTAGCGGACCGCCGGGTCGCCGGCGTGCAGTGCGGGCAGTTCCCCGCTCGCGTTGAACCCCTCGACCGGCTCCATCAGGTAGAACACCGCGTCACCGAGTACCGCCGGGTTATCGCAGACCGCGATCAATCCCGGATGCGGCACGTCGGTGCCGGCCAACGCGGCCAGCAGCCGGGTCTCCCGCAGCATCACCGCGTTGCTACGCGGTCGCAGATGCCGCGGGCCGCGGCGCAACACATAGCTGCGGCCGGATCGGGTGAACTGCAGCATGACGTTCTGGGTGCCGCCGGACAGCTCCGTGACGTCGTCCAGCGGGCCCTCGCCCAGGCCTTGGGAGGACATCCATTCCGTGACCGCTTCGAGGTTCACGGGGGAAACGTACCCGGCGGGCCGCCGCGGCTTGCCCGGATTCGCGTCAGCTCTTGGTGCGCATCTGCTGCGAAATCGTCTGCACCCGAATCGAGTCGTCGTCGAACAGGAACGTGTCCACGCCGTCGACGCCGAACCCCGCTGAGTCGAGCGTCCATTCCAGCAGCAGCACATTGCCGCTGTAGGTCCGCGACTTGATCTCGAAGTTCGCGTCGGCCAGCGCTGCAGACAGCTGGCTGAACGCAGCCCGGATTCCGCTACTGCCCCGGGCTACGCCGGCGGGGGTGATCAGCTCCGATTCGTCGGTGTAGTCGACGAGCAGCTCATCGACGTCGCGAGCGAGCAGAGCCTGGAGGTGGTGGTCGAAGATCTCTTGCGGTGTACGTGCCATGCGATGAAGATATCGGCGCGAGTGGTTCACAGCGCGCGCATAGTGTCGATACAGCAAGCGCCCATTGCCGGCGACATACTGGAATGCGATGACTGCACCACGGGGATCGGTGGAACGTGTCGTGATGGAGCGTGCCGACGGCAAGCCCATCACGGTGTTGGTGGTCGATGACGAGACGGTGCTGGCCGAGATGGTGGCCATGGCGTTGCGCTACGAGGGCTGGAGCACCGCCACCGCCGGTGACGGCGCCTCGGCGATTGCGGCTGCGAAAGCCGAGCGCCCTGACGTCGTCGTGCTCGACGTGATGCTGCCCGACATGAGCGGCTTGGATGTGCTGCCCAAACTGCGGGAGATCAATCCGCGGATGCCGGTGTTGTTCCTGACGGCCAAGGACGCGCTGGAAGACCGCATCGCCGGGTTGACCGCCGGCGGCGACGACTACGTGACCAAGCCGTTCAGCATCGAAGAGGTGGTGTTGCGCCTGCGCGCATTGCTGCGCCGCACCGGGGTGAGCACCGCCGATGCCGGGGCTCAGATCGTGGTCGGAGACCTGGTGCTCGACGAGGACTCCCACGAGGTGACTCGGGGCGGCGACCCGATCACGTTGACCTCCACCGAATTCGAATTGCTGCGCTACCTGATGCACAACGCCAAGCGGGTGCTGTCCAAGGCGCAGATCCTGGATCGGGTGTGGGACTACGACTTTGGCGGCAAAGCCAATATCGTCGAGCTCTATATCTCCTACCTGCGCAAGAAGATCGACAACGGTCGAGAACCGATGATCCACACGCTGCGTGGCGCGGGCTATGTGCTCAAGCCGGCTGGGTAAATCGCCGCAAGCGCGCACCTGGTCGTTGCGGGCGCGGCTGCTGGCCGGCCAGATCGTGCTGCTCGCCGTGGCCTGCCTCGGCATCGGTGCGGTGACGGAGCTGGCCCTCTACCAGTATCTGGTCGGCCAACTCGACCACCAACTCCAGGACGCCTTGCACCGCTCAGCGCGGCTGCACGGCCAGCCCTTGCCGCCGCCCGGGCACCGGCACCACCGGCCCCGGCCCGGGCCGGGCCCGGGCCTCCTGGGCGCCCCCGGCCCGCCGGCCGGCATGGTCGGCGGCGTGGGGGGAAGGGGGGGGA
>CAXYUC010000176.1:0-8764 GCA_964292075.1 uncultured Mycolicibacter sp. | reverse complement strand
GGATTTCCTCAAGCCGCAGCTTCAGCGGCATCAGGCCGGCCGGGAAACCGGGCGGGCGGCGGACCTACCGCACACCGCCACCGCCCGCACGGCCCGACGACCCATGCGCACCGCATGCGGCGGGTGCGACTCAGCTGGATCGGAGCAGGCCGTGCAAAGCGTCACCGCCGGCCGAGGCCGCGGCGCTACCGGTGTCCGTTGCTCACGCTGCCAGCGCCGTGGCAAGCATCTGCGGCCAGGTCACCAGCAGGTCCTGCAGCAGACTGCCGTCGTTGAGCAGACCAGTGAACGGGGCGTCATTGCCGTCGTACGGGTTGACCTGAGCGTAACCGTTGAGTAGGTCGCCCACGGTGTCGGCGGGCAACTTAAGGAAGTCGATCATCGCCTGGTCAAGATTCCCGGACAACAGCGCGGTGGTGATGGCATCCACGTCGCTGGTGAACCCGAACGACGCACCGATCTGCGGCGCCATCAGCGCATCGCCGAGATGTTTCAGGTTCGTGTAGGTGAAGAACTCGTCGTAGACGTTGGTGAGCGTCTGCAGCTGTTCGGAGGTCACCGACGGGGTGGTGACGCCGTGGCTGGTCACGGTGAGAATCGGGTTCAGCAGGGGCTTGAGTGTGTGGTCCAGCGTCTCCAGGGACCACTCGTCGAAGTAGCTGTAGGCCTGGAACGTGTTGCCCTGCTGCAGTGCGGCCGAGATCTCCTGCAGGGTGCTGCCGGTCTCGCTGATCCCGGTGCTCGGATTCGTCACAGTTCCCCCGAATAACCCGAAAACGTAGCCGTCGTCACCGCCGTGCCAGCCGCCGTCGATCGAGTTCTGCAGACCGGCCGCGGCGCCACTGAGCGCGTTGCTGATGGCATCGCTGTAACCGGAGAAGGTACCGGTGAGCTCGTGGGTCAGCGCCGAATTCGCCGTCTGGGCATCGCTGAACAGCTGTTGCAGGTTGGCGGAAGCGGCGGCGAAAACGGCTTGGTAGTCCGCCGCGACGTCACCGAATCCACTGGTGAGCCGCACCGCCAGGTGCTCGACAGCGGCATCTGGGGAACCCGCAGGGGTGACCACGGTGAGGCCGGTACCCGCCAGCGCGATGCCCGCGAGCAGAAGCGGGAGGACACGATTGGAGCCGGAGGCCCGATCGACGCTGGTGACGCCGAGAACTGACTGCATGAGATCTCCTTCACAAGAACATGAGAACGGCCTCGACGAACGCCGGTGTTGGTCAGGCTTGCCTAATATAAAGTAGGCATGGCTTGCCTTAGCTGGACGTTTGCGTACGGCCCGCTGGTGATCCGCTTGACGCGCAGAACGCCACCGTCGAACACTGCCCTGATGGATATCCGCGGCACGATCGACACCTACCTGCGGGCGTGGATGCAGCAGGACCCCGAACTCATCGTCTCGATTTTCACCGACGACGCCACCTACCACGAGCGCGTGCTCGCAGAGCCGATCCGCGGTCGGGCTGGGATCCGGGACTACTGGCAGTCCAAAGTCGTTGCGGGACAGGCCAACATCGATGCCCGGTTGCTCAACCTCTATCCCGCCACCGACGGCACGACAGTGATCGCCGAATGGGAAGCCGTCTTCGACGACCGTGTCCAGGGACTACGCAAGCGGATGCGTGAGGTCGCCATCCTGGAATTCGCCGGTGAGCGGATCGCCAGCCTGCGGGAGTACTGGACTTCGGAGGTCGTCGGCTAAGGCGGGTTAGCTTCCTGCGCCGTGCGTCAGAGATGGCTCGCCACGAAGGCCGCGGCCTGACCGGGCATCGGCGACTGCGCATACGACAGGTGCGGCGCGGAGAACATCTCGTCGTGCGAAGGCAGCGCCAAGGAGCCCGGAGAGCAGATCGGATCGCCGTCGGCACACAGATCGATGGCCTTGGCCCCGTACCAGGGGCTGATCTCGCTGATCGGTCCCCCCAGATACCTGTCGGTGGGATTCCCGAAAACAGCGACCGCAGCCACGTGTTCAGCCTCGTCCGCGGTCAAGGTTGCGGCGTTGAAGCCCGCCACCGATGCCCGCGCGATGGTGATGAGGTCGATAACCATCGCGCCTTGGGAATAGCCGCCGAGCACCAATTTGGTATTGGGGCAGTTCGCAACCATGGATTGCACGTGAGCGTTCGCGTCGCCGGCGCCGGCAGAGGCCGACGGCGGCCAGTCTTCGGTGGCGGGGTAATTGACCGCATATACCCCGACGGAGCGCCCCCCGACCTGCGAGCGCAGCGCATCGACGAAATTCTGTCCGACTCCGCCAACACCGGGCGCCTCAGCGGTGCCACGCGCGAAGGTCACCTCGACGTCGGGACAGCCCGCAGCAGAAGCCGAGGGCACCACGACCGGGGCGCTGGGCAGCGCCGCCCAGGCCAGCACCGTCGAAACACCGAGCAATCCGACCGATCGGCGCGCGTTCATAGCACCGATGCTGTCACACCGCGAGCGCGGTCGACCACCCCCTATCGCAGCGCCTCGGCAACCTCCGCGGCATCGAGCTGCGCCACTTCCAGGTAGATCTCGGCAACCGCGTCCAACCGGCCCGGATCGGCCTCAGCAGCAGCCAGCCGAGCAGCCAGCCCTGCGACGGTTCGGGTGGCGAAGATGTCGGCGACCACCGCGCCCGGAGCGTCCAGCCAGGTGCGGATGCGTGCCACGGCGGCGGTGGCCAGCACCGAATCGCCGCCCAGGGCGAAGAAGTCGTCGTCAGCACCGACTCGGGCGGCGCCGAGCACCTCGGCGATGATCGCGGCCAGGGCGCGCTGCAGCGGACCGGCCGGCTCGCGGTAGCCCTCGCCCGCCGCCATGGCCGCAGCCAGTTCGGCCGTCACCGCCCGCCGGTCGATCTTGCCGGAGACCGTGTAGGGAATCGCCGAAACCACGTGCAGCTGACGGGGAATCATGTGCTCGGGCAGAGCCTCGGCCAGCCCGGCCCGCAATCCGGCAACGCTCACCGCGGGGTCACCGGTGCGCACGGCAGCCGCCAACACCTCACGCCCACCGGGCTCGGTCAGCGCCACCACCACCGCCTCGGCAACCCCGGGCAGCCGGCGCAGTGCGGATTCGACCTCGCCGAGCTCGATGCGATAGCCGCTGATCTTGACCCGGTGATCGGCGCGGCCGACGAATTCCAGGGTGCCGTCGGGAAGGTAGCGGGCCAGATCGCCAGTGCGATACCAGGTTCGGCCGTCGCGCTCGACGAACTTCTGGGCGGTCAGATCGGGCCGACCGCGATAACCCGAGGCGATGCCGCGCCCGGCGACCCACAGTTCGCCGGCCACCCAGTCCGGGCGATCGGCTCCGTCGGCGCCGACCACGCGGCAGGCGATGTTGGGCAGCGGGGTGCCGTAGGGCACCGAGGCCCAGTCGGCCGGCGGTTCGCCGTCGACTTCGCAGAGGGTGGCATGGATGGCGGTTTCGGTGGCCCCGCCCAGCCCGGCGAACCGCACCCCGGGCGCCGCCGCCCGGAACTGCCGCGCCAGTTCGGGGCGCACCCAGTCACCCCCGGTCAACACCGCCCGCACCGAGGACAGTTCGCCGCCGGTCGACACCAACATCTCCAGCGCCCCGGGCATCAGGTTGAGCACGCTGACCCGGTGCCGTCGCACCAACTGTGCCCATACCTCGGGACTGCGGCGGTCGGCCTCGTCCACCATCACGATCGCTCCCCCGGCGCGCAGCATGGCGAAGACATCGAGCACCGACATGTCGGCGTCGGGGGTCAGTAGCGCCAGGCTGCGATCGTCGGGTCCGAATCCGAAACGCGCACTGAGTGTTTCGACGGTGTTCATCGCGGCGTCGTGGGTGACCTCGACGCCCTTGGGCTCACCGGTCGAGCCGGAGGTGAACACCACGTAGGCCAGCTCGGACGGGTCGGTGCGAACCGGGTCCACCGCGCCGGGGCGTTCTAGGGCATCGGACACAGCCACCGCCGGAATCTCCAACGCGGGCACCGCGTCCCCGGTGACCAGGGCGAGGGTGGCGCCGCCCAGATCCAGGATGCGCTGGACCCGCTCGCGGGGCTGATCGGCCGCGATCGGCAGATACATCGCACCGGCGGCCAGGATGCCCAGCAGCGCCGGGATCTGCTCGGCGCCCTTGGGCCCCAGCAGAGCCACGGTGTCACCGGGCCGCACACCGTGCCCTTGCAACTCGGCGGCCACCGCCAGCGCGGAAGCGCGCAACTGCCCGTAACTCACCTCGCCCGAACCGTGCAGCACCGCAACGGCATCGGGATGCCGGTCGGCCTGCCGAAAGAAGCCGTCCTGCAGGGCTTCCCCACTCGACTCGGCGGTGACCGCGTTCGCCGCGGTACGCGGCTGCGCCTGCTCCGCGGGTAGCGCGGCCGGCGCCGGCTCCTCCCAGCCGTCGCCGCCGGCCAACCGGGTCAGGTCGGCGATGTGGTGAGCGAACATGGCGTCGATCACGCCGGGTGCGAACATCTCCTCGCGCACATCCCAATTCACCAGAACACCGCCGTCGAACTCGGTGACCTGGGCATCCAGCAGCACCTGCGGTCCTTGCGAGATGATCCACACCGGGGTGCCGAAGGCCGTGGTGACGTCCTCGGCGAACAGTTCTCCGAGTCCGAGCGCGCTGGTGAACACCACCGGCGCCAGCACCTGAGTGCCGCGGTGCCGGCTCAGGTCACGCAGCACCGCCAGGCCGGGATAGTCGGCGTGCGCGGCGGCGGTGCGCATGGCGTCCTGCACCGCGTGGGCGCGCTGGGCACCGGTGCTGGTCTGGCTCAGATCCACGTCCAGCAGCAGCGACGAGGTGAAGTCGCCGACCAGCCGATCGACGTCGTCGTGCAACGGTTCCCGGCCGAACAACGGCACGTTGAGCAAAAAGCGCGGCCCGTCCGACCAGCTGGCCAGGGTGTGCGAGAACGAGGTGGCCAGCGTCATCGCCGGGGTGACGCCGTGGGCGCGGGCCTGGCCGAACAGTGCGTCGCGGGTGGCCGGGTCCAGCCAGTGCCAGCGCCGGGTGCTGCGCCGGGGATCGGCGGGGACACCGGCCGGTTGCGGCAGCTTGGGCGGATCGGGCAGCTCGGGGATGCGCTCGGTCCACCATTGCCGGTGGCTCTCGTCGGGGGCTCGATCGGCGGTGGCCAGCCGGTATTGCCGGGAGGAGTAGCCCAGCTCCGGCAACGCCTCGCCCCGGTAGGCGTCGGCCAGATCCGCCATCAGGGTGCGGTAGCTCATCGCGTCGGCGGCCTGCATGTCGAGATCGACGTGCAGGCGCGCGGTGCCGTCCGGCAGCAGTGACACGGTGAGCTCGAAGACCGCGCCATCGAGTTGCTGGTGCGACTTCGTCTCGCGGGTGCCGGCCAGCCGCCGGGCCACCTCGGCGGCGTCCTGGGCGCGCAAATCCTGCACCGCGGCCGGCAGTCCGGCCTCGGGCCGGATGTGCTGGGTGCCGTCGGGGGAGAATCCCACCCGCAGCATCGGGTGCCGGGCGGTCAGCGCGCGGGGGGCGGCGGCCAGCCGGTCGGGGTCGAGTCCGGGGCCGCCGGGGCTGGATTGGAACTCCACATACAGGTGCCCGGCCACCCCGCCGAGCGTCACGTCGTCGTCGCGTCCCACCCACATGGCGTGCTGCATCGGGGCGAGCGGGAACGGCGCGTTGTCGTCGTCGGGGTCAGCAGCGGCGCCGTCGGCCACCGGCGCTGACGACGGCGCGCCCGACACCAGTGCCGACCAGGCTGCGACGGTGGGTTCGGCGGTCAGGGCGGCGAAGTCGACGTCCAGGCCCTGGCGCCGCCATTGCCCGGCCAGGCTCATCATCCGGATCGAGTCCAGGCCCTGTCCGACCAGGTCGGCCTCGGGATCGACGGCGCCGGCGTCGGTGCCGAGCAGGTCAGCGACCTGCGCGCGTATCTCGTCCGGCCCCACGGCGCCACTCCACCCTTCGTTAGGCTGCCCTAATTTCTCGAAGCTACTCTATCTAGGTTCGGTCGTAGGTAAGCCAGGGAGTACACATGCACGGGTTCGTACCGTTTCCCGACGAGCGGGCCGCCGCCTACCGGGCGGCCGGCTACTGGCGCGGACGACCATTGGCATCGCTGCTCGACGACGCCGCCGCGCGCTGGCCGGACCGGCCCGCAGTGATCGATACGACGACCACGCTGTCCTACGCCGAGCTGGACGCGGCGGCCAACCGTGCCGCCGCCGGCCTGCACCGGCTGGGCGTCGCCCCCGGCGACCGGGTGCTGCTGCAGTTGCCCAACACCTGCGCGTTCCCGGTCACGCTGTTCGGGCTGCTGCGCGCGGGAGCCATCCCGGTGCTGTGCCTGCCCGGTCACCGCGCCGCCGAGATCGGACATCTGGCCGCGGTCAGCGACGCGGTCGGGATCGTGATCCCTGACGCCACTGCGGGATTCGACTACCCCGCGATGGCCGCCGAACTGGGGCTGCGACGGATCATCGTCGACGGCGCGGCCGAGCGCTCCCCCGCGCCGCGATTCACCCCCGATCCGGCCACCCCGGCCCTGCTGCTGGTCTCCGGCGGAACCACCGGCATGCCCAAGCTGATCCCCCGCACCCACGACGACTACGTCTACAACGCCACCGCCAGCGCGCAGCTGTGCGAGCTGACCGCCGACGACGTCTACCTGGTGGCGTTGCCGGCCGCCCACAACTTTCCGCTGGCCTGCCCGGGGTTGCTCGGCGCCATGTCGGTGGGAGCGGCCACCGTCTTCAGCACCGACCCCAGTCCCGAGGCGGCGTTCGCCGTCATCGCCCGGCACCGGGTGACGGTCACCGCGCTGGTGCCGGCGCTGGCCACACTGTGGGCGCAGGCCTGCGACTGGGAGCCGCAGAAGCCGACGACACTGCGGCTGCTGCAGGTCGGCGGCGCCAAACTCGGCGCAGGCGACGCGGCCCAGATTCGGGAGGCACTCACCCCGGGCCTGCAGCAGGTGTTCGGCATGGCCGAGGGCCTGCTGTGCTACACCCGGCCCGGCGACGCGCCGGAGTTGCTCGACACCACCCAGGGCCGGCCGCTGTGCCCCGACGACGAGCTACGGGTGGTCGACGAGGACGGCTCCGAGGCGTCCGAGGGTGAGCTGCTGGTGCGCGGGCCCTACACGATCAACGGCTACTACAACGCGGCCGAGGCCAACGCGCGTTCGTTCAGTCCGGACGGCTTCTACCGCAGCGGCGACCGGGTCCGGCGTTTCGCCAACGGCTATGTGGAAGTCACCGGCCGGGTCAAGGACGTCATCGTCCGCGGCGGGGAGAACATCGCGGCCGACGAGCTCGAGGCGCACCTGCTGAGCCACCCCGCGATCCGCACGGCGGCCGCGGTCGGCCTGCCGGATGACTATTTGGGCGAAAAAGTCTGCGCCGCGGTTATTTTCAACGGAGCATCGCCGACACTGGCGGAACTGAACCGCCATCTGGGTGAGTGCGGGGCGGCCACCCATGTCCGGGTCGATCAGCTGGTGGCGTTGCCGACGCTGCCCACCACGGCGGTCGGCAAGATCGACAAGAAGGCGTTAGTTCGCCAGCTGGGCGCGATCACACACACCTGACGGCGTTGCGGATCGGCCGCTAATGGTCTACACAGCAAACGACGACCACACCGTCTCGGTGATCGAGCCCGGATTCTAGGAGAAGTGTTGAGCCAGGCGAACCCACTGCGGAGCGCGATTATCGGGACGGGCATGGTCGGTCGGGTGCACGCTCACGCGGTCCGCCGAGCTGGCGGGCAGCTGGCCGCAGTATGCGCCAGCACACCGCAACGCAGTCAGCACGCCGCCGAGCAACTGGGCGCCCAGCGCGCCGCCACCGTCGAGCAGATCATCACAGCAGATGACGTCGACGTGGTGCACATCTGCACACCCAACTCGATGCATCGTGACCAGTCCTTGGCGGCCCTGGCCGCCGGCAAGCATGTGATCTGCGAGAAGCCGTTGGCGACCAGCGTCGACGACGCTGCCGCGCTGGTCGATGCGGCCGGACGCGCCGGCACAGTGGCCGCGATTCCGTTCGCCTACCGCTTCTATGCGATGGTGCGCGAAGCCCGCAGCAAGATTGCTGACACCGGCGTCTGGCTCATCCACGGCGGTTATCTGCAGGACAACATGGCCAAAGCGGATCCGAGTGGCTGGCGTTCGGATCCCGCGCAGAGCGGGCTGTCGATGACGTTCGCTGATATCGGATCGCACTGGTGCGACACCATGGAATTCGTTACCGGGCACCGGATCACCTCCGTCTGCGCGGTGCAGGCAAGTGCGCCGCGTCCCACCGAGCGCCCCGACGACGGTGCTGTTGTCGCGTTTCGCACCGATCGGGGGGCTATCGGCAGTGTGATCGTCAGCCAGGCATCCCCGGGACGCAAGAATCAGCTCGCGTTCTCCTTCGACGGCTATGACACCGCGGTGCTCTTCGATCAGGAGCACCCCGACGAGCTCATGGTCGCGGGTTTGCACGCCAACACGGTGATCGCGCGCGACGGTGCTGCGTTGGGGCCGGCCGGTGCGCGGTATTCGCTGCTGCCCAGCGGACATCCGCAGGGCTACCAGGACCTGTTCAATCTGTTCGTCGCCGACGTGTACGAGGCCGTGCGTACCGGGCAGGCGCCCGAGGGGCTGCCGCTGTTTGGTGACGGTCTGCGGGCCGCGACCATTCACGCCGCGGTGGCGGCGTCGGTGGCCAGTGGAGCCTGGACGGGCGTGGCCGCGTTCGTGCCGCCGGCCGGGTCGGCCGAACCCGCGCAGGGGGGGACATGAGGGGCGGGACGGCGCGGATCGCTGTCGTCG
>CAXYUC010000175.1:0-8831 GCA_964292075.1 uncultured Mycolicibacter sp. | reverse complement strand
GCATGTGTTAAGCACGCCGCCAGCGTTCGTCCTGAGCCAGGATCAAACTCTCCAAACAAAAACCATTTGGAAACAATCCCAAAACATCAGTTCCGAAAAACCGACAAAAAAACGCCACACCCCCAACACGGGGCGCCAAAGGCATGGCAAAAACAACAACAAACAAAAACCACCAAACACACTATTGAGTTCTCAAACAACACGCCCGACTGAGCGCGCAACCTACCCGCGGCGTTTAACCGCTTGCATGCAGTGCGGACAGTCAGAATCCGTCGTGATTCTCTCGAATCTCTCCGGGGCGTCTTTGGGGCTTCCGTTTCCGGCGCTCCCTGCGACTTGGATTAAGTTACGCGAGGGGAATCTTGGAGTCAAATCCGCTGGTCAGGATGATTTTTCAAGATCAACCTGTGTCGACGTACAGGCCGCTAGACCCCCTCTAGACCCTCTCGATACCAGCCACATTGCGCTTGCCGCGGCGCAGCACCAACCACCGGCCGTGCAAGAAATTCTCGGGCTGCGGCGTCCATTCCTCGCTGTCGACGCGGACGTTGTTCACCGAGACGCCGCCCTCGCCGATAGTGCGCCGGGCCGCGCCCCGACTTGCCGACAGACCGGTGGCGACCAAAAGGTCGACAATGGTGTCCGCGGTTCCGGGCTCCAGCCGCGCAACCGAGGTCTCCTGCAGTGCCGCCGTCAGGGTGGATTCGTCCAATCGGGTCAGCTCACCCCGGCCGAACAGCGCCTGGCTGGCTAACTCCACCGCCTCGGTCGCCGCCTCCCCGTGCACCAGGGTGGTGAATTCCCGGGCCAACGTGCGCTGGGCGGCGCGTTCGTGCGGGCGCTCGGCGGTCGCTTCCTCGAGTGCGGCCAGTTCCTCGGCCGACAGGAAGGTGAACCAGCGCAGGTAACGGACCACGTCAGCGTCGGCGGTGTTGAAAAAGTACTGGTACCAGGCGTACGGGCTGGTCATCTCCGGGTCCAGCCACAGACTGCCGCCGCCGGTGGACTTGCCGAACTTCGTGCCGTCGGCGGCGGTGACCAGGGGCACGGTCAACGCGTGCACGGTGGCGCCCAGCTTCTGGCGCACCAGCCGGACGCCGGCGATGATGTTGCCCCATTGATCGGAGCCGCCGATCTGCAGCGAACAGCCGTACCGCTGATGTAGCTGCACGTAGTCGTTGGCCTGCAACAACATGTAGCTGAACTCGGTGTAGGAGATGCCCTCATCGAGGCGGCGCCGGATGGTGTCCCGGTCGAGCATGACGTTGACCGAGAAGTGTTTGCCCACGTCACGCAGGAATTCCACCGCCGACAGCGGCGCGGTCCAGTCCAGGTTGTTCACCACCACGGCGCCGGTCGGGCCGTCGTCGAAGTCGACGAAGCGCTCCAGCTGCCCGCGGATCCGCTCGGACCACTCGGCCACGGTGTCGGCGGTGTTCAGGGTGCGTTCGCCGCTGTCACGAGGGTCGCCGATGAGCCCGGTGGCACCGCCGGCCAGCACGATAGGCCGGTGTCCGGCCCGCTGGAATCGGCGCAACGCCAGCAGCGGCACCAGGTTTCCGGCATGCAGGCTGGGTGCGGTCGGGTCGAATCCGGCGTAGACCGTGATCGGCCCGCCCGTCACGTCGGCGGTCAGAGCGTCCAGGTCAGTCGACTGGGCGCTCACCCCCCGCCAGGACAGCTCGTCGAGAACCGTCGTCGGCATGGGTGGATTTTCCCGGATCAGTCCGAGGCGCCCGGCGCCGGTGCCCTCGGACTGCGTCGGTACGTCGAAACCTCGGGCATGCCGGGCGCCCAGAGCCGCCACGGCCGGTCGGCGGCCTGGCTGACACCCACCCGCGGTCCGGCCTGCGCCGGCAGCGGCCCGCCGAGTCGAAGCCGCACCGGACTGCCCGGGTCAAACAGGTCGATTCCGTTGTCTTCCATAGTGATTCCCAATGCGGAGCAGAGATTGCCCGGACCGCGGGCCAACGCCACCCCCGGCACGGCGTCACCGCGGCGGGCCCGGACCAGCAACTCCCCCTGATCGATCACCGCCGCCCGCAGCAGCACCGCGGCCGCCGTACCGTCCGGGCCGCAGACCACGTTGGCGCAGATGTGCATGCCGTAGCTGCGGTAGGTGTACAGGCGCCCGGGCGGGCCGAACATCACGGTGTTGCGTGCGGTGGGGCCGCGATAGGAATGCGCCGCCGGGTCGGGCCAGGGGCCGTTCGGCACCCCGCCGTAGGCCTCGACTTCGACGATCGTCGCCTCAACGCCGCGGCAGGTCAGGGTGGCGCCGAGCAACCGCTGGGCAGCCGCGAGCGGATCCGCGGCAAGCCGGGCAGCACTCACGCTGGGAATTCTGCCCTGCGACCCCGATGCCCCTTGACAGGGTGTCGCGCCGGACAGATTATTCATCACATGATGATTTCATCGCGTGATGAATTCTCGGGCTCGGGTCCGGCCGTCGCGATCGATCACCTGCGGGTGGTGCGCGGCAAGCGGCCGGTATTGCACGACCTTTCGGTGCAGATCGCCCCGGGCACCATCACCGGCCTGCTCGGGCCCTCTGGCTGCGGAAAGACCACCTTGATGCGCTGCATCGTGGGCACTCAACTGATCACCGGCGGCCGGGTCGAGGTGCTGGGCAGCCCGGCCGGCTCCCCTGAGCTTCGCCACCGGGTCGGCTACATGCCGCAGCAGGCCACCATCTACGACGACCTGCGGGTGATCGACAACGTGCGGTACTTCGCCGCACTCGCCGGGGTGGACACCCGCGAGGCGGACGACGCGATCGAGGCGGTGGACTTGCAGAAGCACCGCGGCGACTACTGCGCCAACCTGTCCGGCGGGCAGCGCGCCCGGGTCTCGCTGGCCTGCGCCCTGGTCGGGCGGCCGGACCTGCTGGTGCTCGACGAGCCGACGATCGGCCTGGACCCGGTGCTGCGCGCCGAACTCTGGCAGCAGTTCTCGGCGCTGGCCCGGCGCGGCACCACGTTGCTGGTGTCCAGTCATGTGATGGACGAGGCCGATCACTGCGGAGATCTGCTGCTGATGCGCGAGGGCTGGCTGTTGGCGCGCACCACCCCGAGGCGACTGCGAGAGGAGACCGGATGCACGTCGATGGAGGAAGCGTTCCTGTCCATCATCCGGCGCACCACCGCGCCCCGAGCCGGCTGACCGGATTCCTGCAGTTGCGGCCCTTCGTAGCCAGCACGCTGCGCATCCTGCGCCAGCTCGCCGGTGACCACCGCAGTGTCGCGATGATCCTGCTGGTGCCCAGCCTGGTCATCACGCTGATGTATTTCATGTTCGCCCAAGCTGTACACCCGCCGGGCACCCCGTCGCCGTTCAACGCCGCGTGCCTGATTCTGCTGGGCCTGTTCCCGCTGTTTCTGATGTTCGTCATCACCGCGATCACCATGCAGCGCGAACGCGCTTCAGGAACCCTGGAGCGCATCTTGACCACCCCACTGCGCCGGGTCGACCTGCTCGCCGCCTACGGGACGGCGTTCTCGATCGCGGCGGCCGCCCAGGCCAGCCTGGCGTGTGTTGTCGCCTTCTGGCTACTGGATTTCCACACCGTGGGCAGCCCGGCCTGGGTGTTCGGCATCGCGATCATCAACGCGGTGCTCGGTGTCGGTTTGGGACTGCTGTGCAGCGCGTTCGCCCGCACCGAATTTCAAGCCGTGCAGTTCATTCCACTGGTGATGGTGCCGCAACTGTTGCTGGCCGGGATCATCGTGCCGCGCGCGGCGATGCCCGAGTGGCTGCAGTGGGTGAGCAACGCGATGCCGGCCAGTTATGCGTTCGAAGCGCTGCAGCAGGTGGGCACCCACCCGCAACTGACCGGGGTCGCGGTGCGCGACATCGTCATTGTGCTGGCGTTCGCGGTTGCGGCACTGGGCCTGGCCGCGGTGACGCTGCGACGACGGACGGCGTGATGACGGCCGAGGCGACCAACCGGAGGCGCGGCCGCCCGCCGGGCACCTCCGACACCAGGAGCCGGATTTTGGCGGCCGCTCGGGAGCTGTTCGCCCGCAATGGGTTCGGGAACACCTCGGTTCGTGCGGTGGCCGCCGATGCGGGCGTCGACGCCGCACTGGTGCACCACTACTACGGCACCAAGCAGCAGCTGTTCTCCGCGGCGATGCATATTCCGATCGATCCCATGACGATCATCGGCCCGCTGCGGGAGACGCCGTCAGAAGAACTCGGGCTGACCCTGCCGTCGCTGCTGCTCCCACTGTGGGACAGCACGCTCGGCGGCGTGTTCATCGGTACGTTGCGCTCGATCCTCGGCGGCGACGACGCAAGCCTGGCGCGCACGTTCCTGCGCGACGTCGTAGTCGCCGAACTGGCTGCTCGGGTCGATGATCCGCCCGGAACCGGGATTGTTCGAGCGGAATTCGTGGCCAGTCAACTTGTCGGCGTCGCGATGGCCCGCTACATCATCGCCCTGGAGCCGTTCGCCTCGCTGCCGGCCGAGCAGATCGCGGCAACCATCGCGCCGAACTTGCAGCGTTACCTCACCGGGGATCTGCCGGCCCTGCCTGCGCCGTGAGACGGGCGTGCTCGTCGTCGTCGACCGACGTGGCCTCGTCGACCAGCAGCACCGGAATGCCGTCCTCGATACGGTAGGCCCGCCGCAGCCTGGGGTTGTAGAGCCGGTCATCGACCAGCAGCAGTGGCCCGCGGTCGGCCGGGCAGACCAGGATCGCCAGCAGGGATTCGTCGATCACTTGCCGCCCCCTGCCAATTCGGCACGGACCGCGGCGGTCAACCGCTTGAACTGCCGGCTGTCCGCATCGAAGTACCAGGCGTTGCGTCCGGCCTTGGGCAGCCCGGCCTCGCGCAACGCGCCCACCACCGGGCGGTACACCGTGCTCAGCGACAGGTTCGGCACCACGTGGATGACATCGGGACCGGCACCGGAGGGCAGAGCTGCCACCGCCTCGCTGAGGTCGGCGGCGGTGACCGTGGCGCCCGGCTGCAGCGTCACCGCCGACACCACCAGGTCTGCCCGCTCGGTCGGCACCCGATAGGTGACCGCCAGATCGACGCCGGTGACGGCACCGAGGGCATCGGTGATGACCACCGGGAACGCGATCCCCCGGTCGGTGTGGACGCTGGATGCGCGCCCGCCGACCAGCCAGTAGTCACCGTCGGCGTCGCGCCGGAACAGGAATTCGGTGGAGATCCAGGTGTCGGCGGGGGCGAACACGCCCCGCTTGACCGAGGCCGACGGGTCGATCGGCCCGCGGGGCTTGGCCAGCAGCACACCGACTTCGTCGGTCTCGGCGACCCGCACGAAGCCCCGGTCGTCTTCCAGGATCAGGTCGTGATCGCAGTCGTAGGCGGCCAGCTCCACATCCACCGCGCCGGGCAGCGGACGCCCCTTGCTGCCGACTTTGGCGCCGGAGACGTTGGCCAGCACGGCCTGACCGTCCTTGGTGGCGAAGAACTCGACGACGTGGGCCGGTGCGAACACCTCGGTGACCCGGTTCCACAGGCCGGTGGGCATACCGGAGCCGATGAACAGCCGGACCGGGTGGTTGCCCTGCAAGACGAAGTTCGGGTCGTCGATGACCTCGCCCAGCATCGCCCAGGTGTAGGACACCACGCTGACGCCGTACTGGCGAACCTCGGCGACGAACCGGTCCGGGTTCAGGCCGCGCGACAGTGCGATGCGGGCCCCGCCGACCACGGCGCCGCCGAGGCTGACCAGCAGCCCGGACTCGTGGTGCAGCGGCGTGAGGCAGTACACCGTGTCGTTGGGGCCCAGGGCCGCTGTCGACGCGGTACCGAACGCCGACAGCGCCCAGCGGAAGTTGGTGATCTGCTTGGCCACCAGCTCACCGGCCGCGTTGCCGAAGGCCACGAACGCCAGGTCACGGGCGAATCCCGGGTTCGGCCGGTACCACCCGGGCAGTTCGACGGCGTCCGGGTCGATCCGTTCCATGTCGACGACGTCGATGTCGGTGGGCAGATCCAGGTCGCGGGCTTCACCACCGCCGAGCACCAGCACCTGGCAGTCCAGCTCGCGGGCGGCTTCGCCGGCCAGTTGGAGGCTGCCCAGGTCCACGATGATGTCGGAGATGCCGCCCAGTTGGGCCGCGGGCAGCAGGTCCCCGTCCGTCGGCATCAGCACGGCCACCGCACCCAGCCGGGACAGCGCCGCGATCGCGACCAGGGCGCTGGGCCGGGTGGCCATCAGCACGCCGACGTGGGCGCCTTGGCGTACCCCGACGTCGATCAGGCCGCGGACGACGTTGTCGATGCGCTTGTTGACCGCCTCATAGGTGTGTACTCGCCCGTCGAACAACAGGAATTCGCCATCGGGTGAGTCCGCGGCCTGCTCATCGATGATGCGGCCCAGCGAGATTCGGGTGTGGTCGTTGATCTGTCCCAGGCGGGCCAGCCGAGGCAGGGTACGCGCGGTCTCAACCGCCATGGTGCGCACCGATTTCTGCGCCGCCAGCATGGCGTCCGCGGCACCGCGCGCCAGGGTCAGTGCGACCTCGGAGGCCTCCCCCAGTCCGTGCGCGATCCGCGACGTCATCGCGACGCCGCGCTGGGCGCCTTCGGACGGCTGCGCGGACATCAGTGCCACGCCCGCCGGCTGCGGACCCATCCCGGACTGCCACAGCACCCAGCGCGCCACGGTCGGCCACGTCAGTTCGGCGGCCTTGGAACCCACCACCAGACCGAAATGCCCTGCCCGCAGCAGATATTCGAAGACCTTGGCCTCGGGAGCGGCGCGGCGGATGCCGCGGACGGCCACCGGTTGCCCGATGTCATCGACCTCACCGACGAATGCCAGCACCGGGCAGGTGATGTCGGTCAGCGTGACCAGTTGACCGTTGATCGCGAAACCGCCGGTCATCATCCGGTTGTGGGCGATGAACTGCTTGAGCAGCTCGGAGATCGCCGGACCCGACCAGGCGATCCAGCCTTCGGACTCCAGGAACCGCCGCTGCGCCTCGCGCGGCAGCAGCGCCTCCCGGTCATGCAGCTGGCGCAGGAAATCCATCCGGGCCTTCGCCGTCTTGAGCGGATCCATCATCTGGAAGCCCAGGCGCGCCTGCCATCCCGAGATGTCCAGCCGGTTGAAGACGTGGTCGGCCATGAAGCCGGCGACACCGGAGGCCAGATTGGGCGGCAGACCCATCGGCAGCGCGGCCAACGTGTCCACCGGCGAACCGAACGCGATGATGCTGGCGATGTTCTTCGAATGCCGATATGCCCCGGTCTGATAGGCGAACATGCCGCCCTGGGAGTAACCGGCCAGGTGCACATCACGCCCGGTGGTCTCAGCGACGGTGTCGATGGCCTGGCTCAGGCCGACGATGTGGTCGGCCAGATTGCGGCGCATGCCGCCTTCGATCTCGTCGGGTGAGCCGAAGTCGATCACCCACGGGTCCACACCGGCGTCGCGCAGAATGCCGACCGCGCCCTCATCGTGAGTGACGTCCCACATGTTTGCCGACATCATCATCGGGTGCACCAGCAGTATCGGCGGTCCGGGCTGCGGTTGCCCCGGTCGGCTGTCCGGCGGGAAGTACCGCCGCAGCTTGTACATCGGGGTGCTCTCGACGATTTGGAACGGTGACGGCACGGCCCCGGTCTCCAGGCCGCCCCAGCGCAGCACCTCCAGGCCGTTCTGTGCGGTGGCCATCAGCCACTCGACCGGCCGGGTGATGGCCGACAAGTTCAGATCCACCGCTGCTCCCCTACTTCGCGCCCGATCCCGGAATATCGTGCACATTCTGGCACATCAGCACCGTAGGACCGGCTGGTTCGGCATTCGCCGACCGGCAGGCAGTACCGTTCCAGCGGTGGCACACCTGCTCGGAGCTGAGGCCCTTCACCTGCGATACCCCACCGGTGTGGTGTTGGACTCAGTCACCCTCGGGGTGAACGACGGCGCCAGGATCGGCATCGTCGGGCGCAATGGAGACGGCAAATCGTCGCTGCTGCGGCTGTTGGCCGGCGCCGCGACGCCGGATTCGGGCCGCGTCACCCGGCGCAGCGGTCTGCGGGTCGGGTTGCTGGACCAGGCCGACACCCTCGATCCCGACAGCACGCTGGGGGCCGCACTGGTCGGTGATCAAGCCGACCATGAATGGGCGTCCAACCCGCGAATCCGTGACGTGGTCGACGGCTTGGTCTCCGACATCGCTTGGGACGCAACCATCTCCGAGCTGTCCGGAGGGCAACGCCGACGAGTGCAGTTGGCGGCCTTGCTGATCGGCGAATGGGACGTGATCTGCCTCGACGAGCCGACCAACCACCTCGACGTGGAAGGGATCACCTGGCTGGCGCGGCATCTTCAGCAGCGCTGGGCCCGCAATAGCGGCGGCCTGCTGGTGGTCACTCACGACCGGTGGTTTCTCGACGAAGTGGCCACCAGCACCTGGGAAGTGCACGACCGCATCGTGGAACCGTTTCAGGGCGGCTACGCGGCTTATGTTCTGCAGCGGGTGGAGCGCGACCGGATGGCCGCGGCCAGTGAGGCCAGGCGGCAGAACCTACTACGCAAGGAGTTGGCCTGGCTGCGACGTGGGGCACCGGCCCGTACCTCCAAGCCGAAGTTCCGGATCGAGGCGGCCAACGCGTTGATCGCCGACGTCCCGCCGCTGCGCAACGAGGTCGAGCTGATGAAGCTGGCGACCGCCAGGCTGGGCAAGGATGTCATCGACCTGCTGGATGTGTCGGTCTCGTTCAACGGCAAGCCGGTGTTGCGCGATGTCGAATGGCGGATCGGCCCCGGTGAGCGCACCGGAATCGTAGGCGCCAACGGGGCCGGGGGGGGCACCCCCCTGGGTGTCATCGCCGCCGCCCCGGCG
>CAXYUC010000174.1:0-8837 GCA_964292075.1 uncultured Mycolicibacter sp. | reverse complement strand
ACGTCCGATTGCAGCCCGAGGCCTTCGGCCTCAAGTCGCCTCCATACCGTCTAGCCCCAGACCGTCACGCGTGCGGTCCTGACGGCGACCCGCTTCGCCCGGCTCCGCCGCGCTTGCGATCGCCTTAGCCGCTGGTGACGGCTTTGAGTTCGTCGCCGAGCGCGGCGGCCTCATCGGGAGTCAACTCGACGACCAGTCGGCCACCGCCCTCAAGTGGTACTCGCATCACGATGCCTCGCCCCTCTTTGGTCGCTTCCAACGGACCGTCGCCGGTCCGGGGCTTCATCGCCGCCATCGAGTGCTCCCTCCAGGTACCAGCCCGCAAGCCGTGCCCATGATCTGCGCCGGGTGTGCACAGCAGTCGCAGCGTCCGGCTTCGAACTGCAAATTCACTCCGCCATTCTCCCCTATCGGCGACGGCGCGTGCACAAGACCCGATTCCGTAGTGCATTTTAGTGGATCTAGGCGGTTACCGGTGGCACCCAACATGCCCGGACGTGGTCGTCGACCATGCCGGTGGCCTGCATCAACGCATACGCGGTAGTGGGACCCACGAATCGGAACCCGCGACGCTTCAATTCGCGCGCCATCGCCGTCGATTCCGGCGTGACGGCCGGAATTGCCGACAGGTCCGCCGGCCGCGGACGCGGCGGAGGGGCGAATGACCACAACAGATCCGCCAAATCGGTGGAACCCAGGTCGATGGTCGCCCGCGCATTGGCGATCGTCGCCTCGATCTTGGCTCGGTTCCGCACGATGCCGGCGTCGTCCATCAGCCGCGTCACATCGGCGTCGGTGAAACGCGCGACGGTTTCGACGTCGAAATCGGCGAACGCCCGCCGGAAGTTCTCCCGCTTACGCAGAATCACCAGCCACGACAGTCCGCTCTGAAAGGCTTCCAGGCTGACCCGCTCGAACAGTGCGGCCGGATCCCGCACCGGACGGCCCCACTCCAGGTCGTGGTAGTCGCGGTACAGCACCGAGGCGCCGTCGACCCAGCCGCAGCGGATCTGGCCGTCCTCGGGTGCGCTGCTCAACGCGACTCCGTTGCGGTCGCGGCGGCCGCCTGCGCCGCGGCCAGCTGACCGCGGAGCTGGTCGAGCTCGGCACCGAGGCGCTCCAGCACCCAGTCCACCTCACCGGTGTTGTAGCCGCGCAGTACCTGGGAGAACTTGACCGCGTCGACATCGGCACCGGTGACCCCGGAGGCCGGCAGCATGGTCGCCGTCGTCGCCCGCGGCAGCGGCGGCAGCTGCTCACCCCGGCCGAACAGCGTGCTGGCCACCCCGAACAGCAGCAACGCGGTGAGCACGAGCACAACGAGATACAGCAACACCAGTGTCACGGCATCGATAGTGCCTCATTACACCGACACGAGGGGCGGCGCCGACTGGATCAGTGCTGGCGACCCGCTGCGCCCGGCTCCGCCGCGCTGGCGATCGCCAGGATCAGTGCTGGCGATCGCCAGGATCAGCGCTGGCGCAAGGTATTCATCGACGGCCGGTCGACCAGCGACAACGGCGTGGTGCGCGGCAGATAGTCCATTCCGTCCGGGCCGTCCGCGACGAATTGGGTCAGGCCCACCCCCGAATCCGGGACACCGCACCGCGACAGCAAGGTGGCGACGACTTGGCGGCTCATCACGGCCAACTCGGCCAACGGGCGATTCCGGTGGGCCCGCACACCCAGGTTGACCTGGGCGATCGCCTCCAGCCCCAACCGGTCATAGGTGTCGATCAACAGCCCGATCTCCACCCCGTAGCCGGGCGCGAACGGAACCGACGCCAACAGCTCACGACTGCCCGCGTACTCACCGCCCAACGGCTGGATCACCGCACCCAGGTCGGGGCGCAGCGCGGTCAACAGCGGTCGGGCCACCAGCTCGGTGACCCGGCCACCGCCGGTGGGTTCCTCGGTGCCGTTGACCTTCAGCGGCCGCCGATAGAAGCCCTTGACCAGGTGGACGCCATCCGCGGTGAGCAGGGGCCCGACCAGGTTGGGCACGAACATCGGGTCGGGGTCGATCAGGTCGGAGTCGATGAACACCACGATGTCGCCGCTGGTGGCCGCCAGCGACCGCCACAGGGCTTCGCCCTTACCGGGCTGCGTCGGGACCTCCGGGACCGCCTGTTCGCGGCTGACGACGCGGGCACCGGCGGCGATCGAGCGGATCTCGGTGTCGTCGGTGGAGCCGGAATCCAGCACGATCAGTTCGTCGACCAGGTTGTCGACCAGCGGGGTGATGCTGTCGATCACCGATTCGATGGTCGCCTGCTCGTTCAACGCGGGCAACACCACCGAGATGCTGCGACCGGTCTTGGCCTTGGCCGCCAGCAGCTCGGCCACCGTCCACTGCGGCCGGGCCCAGGTGCGCCCGGACAGCCGGGTGTCGCCCGGCGCCGAGACCAGGTCGGTCATGCCAATCCCCTTACTGTGCGGGTCGGGGCCCGCACGCCCTGGATCGATGCCACCATCTCCAGTACGCGCCGGGTCGGCCCGACCTCGTGAACCCGAAACATCCGGGCTCCGGCGGCCGCCGCCAACGCGGTGGCCGCCAATGTTCCGTCCAGTCGTTCGGTGAGGCCCACTCCAAGAGTCTCCCCGATGAAGTCTTTGTTGGAGAGCGCCATCAGCACCGGCCATCCGGTACCGACCAAGTCCTCCGTGTGTCGCAACAACGCTAGCCCGTGGAAGGTGTTCTTGCCGAAATCATGGGTGGGATCGATCAGCACCCGCTCCCGGGCCACCCCGGCCGCCACCGCTCGCTCCGCGGCCGCAGTGACCTCGCTGATCACCGCTTTCACCACGCCGTCGACGCCTGTGCCGTAGCTCACCCGGAACGGGCGGGTGCGCGGCTTGGCGCCTCCGGTGTGCGAGCAGACCAGCCCGGCCCCGAACTCCGCGGCCACCACCGGCAGATCCGGGTCGATGCCGCCCCAGGTGTCGTTGATCAGGTCGGCACCGGCCGCGCAGGCGCGTTTGGCCACCTCCGCACGCCAGGTGTCCACGCTGATCAGCTGCTCGGGATAGGCGCTGCGCAGCCACTCGATGAACGGCACCACCCGAGCGGTCTCGGTGTCGGCGTCGATGGTCTCGCCCGGCCCGGCCTTGACCCCGCCGACGTCGATGACATCGGCGCCGTCGGCCACTGCGCGGTGCACGGCGGACTTGGCCGCCTCGTCGGTGAACGTGGCGCCCGCGTCGTAGAACGAGTCCGGGGTGCGGTTGATGATCGCCATGATCAGCGCTCGATCAGCCGCCACCGGACGACCGCAGAAGTGGGACTGCACCCATCTATGGTGCCCGGTGATGCTCAGTCCGCTCAGACCTGGTGGCCGCTCACACCGTCGCGCCGGCCTCTTCCAACAGCGCGGCGGCGGCGAGGTGACCCAGCCTATTCGACGCGAGCGGACTGTCCCCGGTCAGTAACTTGCGGTCCCGGTGCACCTGACCGGTCATCGCGTCGTTGACAACGGTCAGTCCCTGCTTGCTCAGCAGATCGGCGACGAGCCAGCACAGTCGGCCGGGCAGGTATCCGATTTCGAGATTGGGGCCCTCGTCGAGCGCATCGGGAAACACGCACACCGAGTATCCAGCGAACGGCGATTGTTGCTTGCTCACCGAGGCGGCCAGCAGCGCCGCCGGGCCGTGGCACAACGTGATGATGAACTTGTCGTTGGCCAGCGCCCAATCCAGGGTCTGCTCCACCAAGGTGCTGGTGGGGAGCCCCACCACGGCACCGTGGCCGCCCGGGATGAAGACGGCCAGATAGTCGGAATCCGGGCCGAGCTCGTTCTCGATGACCTCGGAAAGCTTTTTCGGTGCCTTGAGCTTCGATTTCAATGCCGCATAGGTCGCAGCGACAGCCTGGTCCTGTGACGGCATCGCCCACAGTTCCAACTTGGCCGGGTAGCCGGAGATGGTCGCGACGTCGATCTCGAACCCTGTCTCCATCAGATGGTGGGCGGGCAGCAGCATCTCGACCGGATGATTGCCGGTGGAGAACATCCGCCCGTTTTCCAGCAGCACATAGCGTTCCTCGGTCGCGATCATCAGCACTTTCCACCGACCGCGGTAGCCGCCCTGATGTGTCACCTTGTCGAAGTCGGTTCGCGGTGCCGTGTACTGGCTCAGCGAATAGGGAGACGGGAAGAAGGCGTTGTCCTCGGCGGGATCTGGAGTCGGATCTCTGCTCAAGTCATCCGTGCTCGACATGTCCCCCAACGTACGCGGGCTTGACCAGCGTGTCAGCCCTACGGACGCTTACCGGCGGCTACTTCGGCGGGGTAGTCGGCGTAGTAAGGCACGTAGCCTTCGCCGCGGCCGGCCAGCACGTACAGCGGGTCCTCGATCACGGCGCCCCCGCCGCCGTAGCCCTGCTCGCGCAGCTCCACCTTGCGGCTCTTGAACGTGGTGGTGTGGGCCATCGACGGCACCACCCGCACGAACAGCGGCACCGCGTAGGAGGGCAGCTGGCCGGAGACCACGGCGGCCAGCCCCGGCCCGTCGAAGCTCACTCCGTCCCGCAGTTTGACCGCGGCCATCCCGGCACGGCCACCGGTGCCGGGCACCTCCACCCCGTAGACGGCGCACTCCTCGACCGACTCGTCGGCGCCCAGCGCAGCCTCGACCTGAGTGGTGGCGACGTTCTCGCCCTTCCACCGGAAGGTGTCCCCGAGCCGGTCGACGAACGCGGCGTGCCCCATGCCCTGTGGGCGCATCAGGTCACCGGTGTTGAACCAGCAGTCGCCGTCGCGAAAGGCGTTGCGCACCAGTTTCTTCTCGTTGGCCTCCGGGTCGGTGTAGCCGTCGAACGGCGAGAACCGGTTCACTGGGCTCAGCAGCAGTCCGGGCTGGCCCGCCGGCACCCGCTGCACCCAGCCGTCCGCGCCGCGCAGCGGCAGGCCGGTGTCGGGGTCGTACTGCACGTAGGCCAGCGGCCCCGGATAGACACCGGTGCTGCGCGGCACGTTGAACACATTGAGGAAGGCGCTGTTGCTCTCGCTGGCGGCGTAGAACTCGCAGACCCGCTTGATACCGAACCGATGGGTGAACTCGTCCCAGATCTCTGGCCGCAGCCCGTTGCCAGCGATCACCCGCACCTTGTGCGCCCGATCGGTTGCCTTGGCGGGCTGGTTGAGCAGATACCGGCAGAGCTCGCCGATGTAGACGAACGCGGTGGCGTCCGTGGCGATCACCTCGTCCCAGAACCTCGAGGCCGAGAACGACTTGCCCAACGCCAGCGTGGCACCGGCGTTGAGCACCGACGACACCGCGACCGTCAGCGCGTTGTTGTGGTACAGCGGCAGGCAGCAGTACAGCGTGTCGGTGCCGCGCAGCCGCAGCCCGATGCCCCCGAAGGTCGCCAGCGCACGCAACCACCGGTAGTGCGTCATCACGCTGGCCTTGGGGTAGCCGGTGGTGCCGGAGGTGAAGATGTAGAACGCGGTGTCCTTGGCCAGCACCGCGTTGACCGAGGCGGGGTTGCCGGCCGGTGCCGTGGCGGCCAGCCGCCGGAACTCCTCGATGGTCACCGGCGCATCGGTGCAACCGCATTCTTTGACCGGCTCGACCAGGTCGGACTCCGCAATCAGCAGGGTGGCGTTCAGCACGCCCAGACTGTGGGCCAGCACGTCACCGCGCTGGTGGTAGTTGAGCATGCCGGCGACCCCACCGCATTTGGCGACGGCCAACATCATCAGCACCGCGTCCGGGGAGTTGCGCAGCATGATCCCGACGACATCGCCGTGGCCGACGCCGCGCGCGGCCAGCACGGCGGCGTAGCGGTTGACGGTCTCGTTGGCTTCGCGGTAGGTCAGTTGCTGCTCGCCGAACCGGATGAAGACCCGGTCACCGACTTGGGCCGCGCGGTCCTGGAAGACCTTGCCGATCGAAGCCTTGGAGGTGGGGCGGGCCCGCAGTCCGGTCCACAGCCCGCGCAGGATGGTCGGCCCGTCGGCTAACAGGCTGGGGGTGCGGGCGAGAACGTCGACCAGTCCCACCTTGGTGACGGTTCCGGAGTCGTGGTCGGACACGTTATCGCCTCATTTCGCCGAAAATCGAGAGCTTAATCGGTACCGGCGGTACCGGGTGAACAGGCGTCCAGCGCCGCCTCCATCTCGCCGAACACCAGCAGGCGGTCCCTCGCACGCTGGGACACGAACCCGGTGTCGATCAGCCCCGACAGCCACCTCCACAGCCCCTCGTAGTGGCCGTCGGGATCCAGCAGCACCACCTCTTTGTCGTGCATGCCCAGATACCCGGCGGTCCATGTTTCGAACAGCTCTTCCAGCGTGCCGATGCCGCCGGGCAGGGTCAGGAATGCGTCGGCGCGATCATCCATCACCTGTTTCCGCTCGCGCATGGTGTCGGTGACGATCAGCTCGTCGGCGTCGACATCGGCCACCTCGCGGTGCAGCAGCGCCTTGGGGATCACCCCGACGGTATGCCCGCCGCGCTCGCGGGCGGCCACGGCAAGCGCGCCCATCGCCGAGACATTGCCGCCTCCCCACACCAGCGTCCAACCCCGCTCGGCGATCGCCGCACCGACTTTGGCGGCCAGCGCCAGCAGCGCCGGATCGCTGGGGCCCGACGCGCAGTAGACACAGACCGCCCATTCGCTGCACCGCACACCGAAAGGCTATCGGGCAGTTGGCTCAGACCGTAAACTCTCGGCGATGCCGATCCGGTGGAACGTCCCCGAGCATTCGGCGACGTTGCATCAGCTCACCGCAGCACTCGACCCCGACGGGCCCCGCGCGGGCGCGGTGGTGCTCGGTCCCGACGGGTGCGGCAAGTCCACCCTGGCCCGGCTGGCTGCTGAAGACCACGCCGACCGCCACCGAAGCACCCGGGTGTGCTGGGTGATCGGCACACCCGCCGAACGCGCCGTGCCGTTCGGCGCCTTCAGCCATCTGGTTCAGGTGGCCGACATCGGTAAGCCGGCCGCGCTGCTGCGGGCGGCGCGCGCGTCGTTGGTCGATGCGGTGGGCGATCTGCTGCTGGTGGTCGACGACGCGCATCTGCTCGACATCTTGTCGGCGACGCTGGTCTACCAGCTGGCGCTGACCGGGACGGCCCGCATGATCGTCACTGGGCGCGCCGACTGCTCCCCTGCACCGCCGCCGCCGATCGGCGCGCTGTGGGGCGACAATCTGCTGGCACGCATCGACATCACCGCTTCCGAGGAGACGAGTGCGGCCGATCGCGACGTGGCCGCGTTCGTGGCGGGGTTGCCGGCCGACGCGCGTGCGGTGCTGGACTATCTGGCCGTCTTCGAGCCGCTGGCGCTGGTCGACCTAATCAACCTCACCAGCGCCGACGCGGTCCGCCAGGCCGAGGAGCTGGGCGCGGTGGAAACCCGTGCCCGCGGCGGCCGCGAACCGGACCCGGTGGTCTACACCGCGCACCCGCTGTTCGCCGAGCGGGCCCGCGACGCGCTGGGGGCCCAGGGCGGGCAAGCTGCGCGCACCCGGCGCACCGAGGTGGTCGGGGCGCTGGCGGCGCGGCCCTGCGCACACGTCGGCGAGCAGCTGCGGCTGGCAGAGCTGGCCGCCGACAGCGACGCGCCGCAGCCCACCGCGGACGTGGTGGACGCCGCCCAGCAGGCGCTGCGGCTGGGCGATCTGCAACTGGGTGAGCGGCTGGCCCGGCACGCCCTGGAGCGGTCGGACGGATTGTCGGCCCGACTGGCGCTGGCGCACGCGCTGGGCTGGCAGGGCCGCGGGCGCGACGCCGACGCGGTGCTGGCGGGGGGCCCCCCCCCCGGGCTGGGTGAGCCGGGGTTGAGCGGCGGGGCTGTGCCGCGGGCCGGCAAACTGTTCTTCATGCTGGGCGCGCCCGAACGCGCCACCGCCTTCCTGGCCGCCACGCGTGGCCGGGTGACCGGCTTGGGGCCGCGCATCACCCTGGACGCGCTCGGCGCCACCTTCGCGATGAATGCCGGCAACATCGGCCGCGCCGTCGAGGCCGCCACCGCGGTGCTGGCCGACCCGGCCGCCGATGACATGGCGGTGGCGTGGGCGGGCAGCGCCGCGGCCCTGTGTGCGTCGCGGTCCGGCCGCTTCGACGACGTCGGCCCGCTGGCCCGTCGTGCGCTGGACGCCGAACATCCCGGCGTGCTGCGGTTCACCGTCGGGCTCGCCGAGATCACCGCACTGTTGATGGCCGATCGGCTCGCTGAGGCGCGCGAACTGGCTTGGCAGTTCACCGATTTCGCCGAGTTGTCCCAGCCCGGCCGGGCGATCGGCGAGGTGCTGGTGGCGCAGGTGCTGATCGCCGCCGAAGAGTACGACGATGCGATCAAACTGCTGGCGCCGGCCGCGGCAACCCTGGAACGCACCGGCTACTCCTGGGGACCGCTGTCACTGACCCTGCTGGCCACCGCGCTGGCCCGCCAGTCCGACATCGCCGGTGCGGCAAAGGCGTTGAGCCGGGCCGAATCCCGGCACGGCACCAAATCGGCGCTGTTCGCCCCAGAGCTCGGGGTGGCGAAGGCCTGGCAGCGGGCCGGCATGCGCGATCAGCATGGGGCGATCGCCGCCGCCCGGGATGCCGCCCGTATGGCCGAGCGCACCGGGCAGTCGGCGGTGGCGCTGCAGGCCTGGGACGTGGCCGTACAGCTCGGCGATGCCCGGGCCGTCGACCCGTTGGCCCGGCTGTGCGAGCAGGTCGACTGCGCGTTCGGCCGGACCGCGCTGGCCGTCGCCCGGGTACTGGGTGGCTAGGACTGGCTGGGACCGCCCCGTGCCCAGTGGGAATCTGGCGACGTGACGTGGCGTGTCGGGCTGTTGCGAAATTGGTGGGCGGGTTGTTGGGTGTCGGCATGTCCTGCCTGG
>CAXYUC010000173.1:0-8881 GCA_964292075.1 uncultured Mycolicibacter sp. | reverse complement strand
CGCCCGCGGCGCCCAGCGCCGGTTCGCCCGGGCCGCCGCCGGGGACGATCAGTACGCCCGGCGACCCGATCCACGCCGGGGCCTCGGCGGCCAGCACCAGCGGTGCACGCGCCGAATCGCCGCGGGTGGCGGCCAGCAGGCTCCCGGCCGTGGCCGCGGTACCGCGAGTGGACAGCCAGATGATCGTCCGGGGCGGGTAGTCACGGCTGTCGCTGCGCACGGCGTCCAGGGCGCCCTCATCGACGGCTGCGGCGGTGGCGCGCACCTGCGCCCCGGCCATCGACGCGGCCCAGAGCGCACCGTCGCGGTCAGCCGCCAGCAGGGCCTCGGTGTCATCGAGGTCGACGGTGGAGAAAGAGCCGGAGAACGCGGTCACGGACGCGATGTCTCCGCGGCGGTGACGGCTCGGCCTTGCTGGGCGATCTTTTCGGACACTTGGGCCACCACCGCGTCTACCGCGGCGGCGTCGGGCGCCTCGACGTTGAGCCGCAGCAGCGGCTCGGTGTTGGAGCTGCGCAGGTTGAACCAGCTGCCCGCACCCAGGTCGACGGTCACGCCGTCGAGGTGGTCCACGGACACCCGGTCACCGAAGGAGGAGACCACCGCATCTACGCAGGCCTGCGCATCGGAGACGGTGAAATTGATTTCGCCGGACGCCGCGTAACGCTGGTAGTCGGCGGTGAGCTCCGACAGCGGCCGCTGCTGTTCGCCGAGCGCGGCCAGTACGTGCAGGGCGGCCAGCATGCCCGAGTCGGCACCCCAGAAGTCCCGGAAGTAGTAGTGCGCCGAGTGCTCCCCGCCGAAGATGGCCCCGGTCTCGGCCATCAGCCCCTTGATGAAGGAGTGCCCGACCCGCGACCGCAGCGGAGTTCCGCCGCGCTCGGTCACCAGTTCCGGCACGGCATGCGAGGTGATCAGGTTGTGGATCACCGTCGCACCCGGCCCGCGGGCCAATTCACGGGCCGCCACCAGGCCGGTCACCGCCGACGGCGACACCGGCTCGCCGCGCTCGTCGACCACGAAGCACCGGTCGGCGTCGCCGTCGAAGGCCAGGCCGATATCGGCGCCGTGCTCGCGCACGAATGCCTGCAGATCCACCAGGTTTGCCGGATCCAGCGGGTTGGCCTCGTGGTTGGGGAAGTTGCCGTCCAGCTCGAAATACAGCGGCAGCAGCGTGATCGCGCCGACCGATCCGAACACTGCCGGTGCGGTGTGGCCCGCCATGCCGTTGCCGGCGTCGACGGCCACCCGCAGCGGACGCAGACCGGAGATATCGACCAGGGAGTGCAGGAATGCCGCGTAGTCGGCCAGTACGTCGCGGTCGGTGATGCCGCCGCGCGATCCGTGGCCGTCGCCGACCGGGTCGACGCCGGCGATCAGCTCATCGCGGATCCGGCCCAGGCCGGTGTCGGCACCCACCGGCTTGGCACCCGCCCGGCAGAGCTTGATGCCGTTATAGGCGGCCGGGTTGTGGCTGGCGGTGAACATCGCACCCGGGCAGTCCAGCGCTCCGGAGGCGAAATAGAGCTGGTCGGTCGAGGCCAGCCCGATCCGGACCACATCCAGGCCGCGGGCAACCACACCCTCGGCGAACGCCGCCGACAGCATGGGCGAACTGTCCCGCATGTCGTGGCCGATCACCACCTGCCGGGCGCCTTCCTTGGCCATCAGCCGGGCAAACGCCGACCCGACCTCGGTGACGAGGGATTCATCGATCTCCGAACCGACCAGGCCGCGTACGTCGTACGCCTTGATCACACGGTGGACAGCCGCAGCGGGCCGAGACATGGACAGGGCTCCTGACGCAGTGGACTCTTGACGCTCAAGCCTAGCCCGGAACCCGCGATCAGTCCGACGGGTCTGGCAACACCCGCAGGTGGCCACGGCGTCGACCATTGGTCTTGCCGGGCGGACCGGGGGGTGCCAGCACACCACCACCGGGTCCAGCGGTGGGCGCCCCCCGGGTCGGGGAGTCGGCCGGATTGGCCTGTGGGTACCACCCGTTGGCCGGGGCCGCCCGCCCGGATTCGCGTTCGCGAACCGCCTCGGCGAGCGCGATCAGGTCATCCTCTTCGGGGGACACCCAGGGGCCGGGGTGGCGGACCAGTTCCCAACCGCGCGGGGCTGTGATCCGGCCTGCATGGTTGAAGCACAGATCCCAGGAATGCGGCTCAGCGGCCGTCGCCAGCGGGCCGACCACGGCGGTGGAGTCCGAGTAGACGAACGTCAGCGTCGCCACCGCATAGTGCGGACACCCTGGCCGGCAGCAACGGCGGGGAACGTTCACGCCCGTGAGGCTATCGTGGCCGCGCGCCCCCGCAGCGCCGGACACGCGCAATGGGCCGGCACCCTATGCACAACCGTTACCATCTTCTGCGTGATCGCCACGCGTCGCCGCAGGCGCGGCCGTGAAACCCGCGGGCCGCTGTTGCCGCCCACTGTGCCGGGCTGGCGTACCCGTGCGGAGCGGTTCGACATGGCGGTGCTGGAGGCCTACGAGCCCATCGAACAACGCTGGAAGCAACGGTTGGCGGCGCTCGACGTCGCGGTCGATGAGATCCCTCGGATCGCCGCCAAGGATCCCGACAGCGTGCAGTGGCCCCCGGAGGTGGTCGCGGACGGACCGATTCCCCTGGCGCGTTTGATACCGGCCGGGGTGGATGTTCGAGGAAATCCGACGCGGGCCCGAATCTTGTTGTTTCGCAAGCCCATTGAGCAACGCGCAAACGACAGCACAGAGCTCGGTGATTTATTGCACGATATTTTGGTGGCCCAAGTCGCCACCTACTTGGATGTCGAGCCCACCGTCATCGACCCGACGATCGACGACTGACGCCGGACGCAGACTCAGATGATGCCGCGCTTGAGGCGACGGCGTTCACGCTCGGAAAGCCCACCCCAGATACCGAAGCGCTCGTCGTGCCCCAAGGCGTATTCCAGGCACTCGCTGCGAACCGAGCACCGCTGGCAGATCTTCTTGGCCTCCCGGGTCGAGCCGCCCTTCTCCGGGAAGAACGCCTCGGGGTCGGTCTGCGAGCACAGGGCTCGGTCCTGCCATTGCTCGTTGGTGGCCGACGCAGGGTCGAACGGCTCGAACTCGTCGTAGTCCTCGGGCTCGGGAACCAGGCTCAGATGCGGCCGGCTGGGCAGCGACTCCAGCGCCTCCGGCGCCTCCAGCCCGCTCCGCGGAGCCATTTCGGCACCGGCGTGCGGTGCTCCCCCCATCACGCCCCAAAGGTGCTCATAGGACATGCTCCGCCTCCTCACCTGTAGCGCGATCCTGATATGTCGGCCGAATCGGAAGATGTTGACCATCCCGATTCGAACATGTGATCGAATCTCGGTCTGCGACACCGAAATCGGCTGGCCAACCGGGAAATGACACTAGTGTGATTAGACACGGGTTGATCAGCCCGGTCAAGCCGATCGGCCAAATTCCTTACCATCTCGTGATCGATTTCCCACGTGTTCGAGACCGGCGAGTCCCTGTCATCTACCCCACACCCACCCGTCGGCGTGTCTTACCGTGCCCCACTGCGGCGGCGACGGCTGGTCCGCCACATTGGCCCTGTCGGCGCCAAAGGTACTGTCGTGCGCTGTGAAGGTCACCGTTCTCGTCGGCGGGGTCGGCGGCGCCCGGTTCCTGCTCGGCGTCCAGAAACTACTGGGTCTGGGCCAATTCGCCGAATCCCCAGCTGACGACGGGGCCGCCGCGCACGAACTGACCGCAGTCGTCAATGTCGGCGACGACGCCTGGATGCACGGGGTGCGCATCTGCCCCGACCTGGACACCTGCATGTACACCCTGGGCGGCGGCGTGGACGCCGAGCGCGGCTGGGGTCACCGGGACGAAACCTGGCACGCCATGGAGGAGTTGGCCCGCTACGGGATGCAGCCGGACTGGTTCGGCCTCGGCGACCGCGACCTGGCCACCCACCTGGTCCGCACCCAGTCGCTGCGCGCCGGTTACCCGCTGACAGAGGTGACTTCAGCGCTGTGCGAGCGCTGGCAGCCGGGAGCGCGGCTGTTGCCGGTCACCAACGACAGCTGCGAAACCCACGTCGTCATCACCGATCCGGCCGACGACACCCAGCGCGCAATCCACTTCCAGGAGTGGTGGGTGCGCTACCGCGCCCAGGTGCCCACCCACGGGTTCGGCTTCGTGGGCGCAGAGAAGGCCACGGCCACAACCGAAGTCGTCGACGCCATCGCCGGCGCCGACATCGTGCTGCTGGCCCCCTCCAATCCGGTAGTCAGCATCGGTGCCATCCTGGCCGTTCCGGGTGTCCGCGCGGCGCTGCGCTCCACCGCGGCACCGATCGTCGGCTACTCCCCGATCGTCGCCGGAAAGCCGTTGCGCGGCATGGCCGATGTCTGCCTGAGCGTGATCGGGCTGGATTCCACCTCTCGGGCTGTCGGCGAGCACTACGGCGCCCGCAGCGGAACCGGGATTCTGGACTACTGGCTGGTGCACGAGGGCGAGAAGATCGAGGCCGAGGATTTGGCCGGGGTGCAGGTGCATTCCGCACCGTTGCTGATGACCGATCCCGGGGCCACGGCCGAAATGGTCCGCACCGGACTGGATCTCGCGGGCGTGCGATGACCGAGCACGGCAGCGCCGCCAAGGTCGAGATCTTGCCGGTGACCGGCTTGGGCGAATTCCGGCCCGGCGATGACCTGGCGGCCGCATTGGCACAAGCCGCCCCGTGGCTGGCCGAAGGCGACATCGTGGTCGTCACCAGCAAGGTGGTGTCCAAGTGCGAGGGCCGCATCGTGCCGGCACCGCACGACGCCGAGGCTCGTGACGCGCTGCGTCGCCAACTGGTCGAAGCCGAGGCGGTACGCGTACTGGCCCGCAAGGGCCGCACCTTGATCACCGAGAATCGCCTCGGACTGGTGCAGGCCGCCGCCGGTGTGGACGGCTCCAACGTCGGTTCCGACGAACTCGCGCTGCTGCCGGTCGACCCCGACGGTAGCGCCGCCGCGTTGCGCGCCGGACTGGCCGAGCGTCTGGGCATCAGCGTGGCGGTGCTGATCACCGACACCATGGGCCGCGCCTGGCGCAACGGCCAGATCGACGTCGCGATCGGGGCGTCGGGCCTGTCTGTGATCAATGGCTACGCCGGGTCCGTCGACCGGCACGGCAACGAATTGGTGGTCACCGAAGTCGCCGTCGCTGACGAACTCGCCGCGGCCGCCGACCTGGTCAAGGGCAAGCTCACCGATGTTCCAGTGGCGGTGGTCCGTGGCGTTACCAGCCCCGACAACGGTTCCACCGCAGCCGCACTGGTGCGTTCCGGCCCCGATGACCTGTTCTGGCTGGGCACCGCCGAGGCCATCGAGGTCGGACGAGGCCAAGCACAGCTCTTGCGCCGCTCCGTGCGCAGCTTCGCCAGCGAACCCGTTCCGGCGCAACTGATCACCGATGCCATGGCCGAGGCCCTGACCGCCCCGGCCCCGCACCACACCCGCCCGGTCCGGTTCGTATGGCTGCAGACCCCGAGCGTGCGCACCCGACTGCTCGATGCCATGGCGCAGCAATGGCGGTCCGACCTGACCGACGACGGCAAGTCCCCCGAGTCCATTGCGGCCCGCGTCTCGCGTGGCCAGATCCTTTATGACGCACCCGAAGTCGTCATTCCGATGATGGTGCCCGACGGCGCCCACCACTACCCCGACGCCACCCGCACCGCCGCGGAGCACACCATGTTCACGGTTGCCGTCGGTGCCGCCGTCCAGGGCCTGTTGGTGGCACTGGCGGTCCGTGGGGTGGGCAGCTGCTGGATCGGTTCCACCATCTTCACCCCTGATTTGGTACGCATCGAACTGGATCTACCGCCCGACTGGGAGCCCTTGGGCGCCATCGCGATCGGCTACCCCACCGAACCGCCCGAACCCCGCCCACCGGCCGACGTCGGCGACCTGCTGGTGCGGCGATGAGCCTGCACGACTCCGCTGTCGCGGCACTGAGCGACTGGGCAGCACCGGATCCCGCGCAGGACTCGCTACGGCACGCGGTGCTGGCTTTTCTAGCTGCCCGCCCGAACGCGTGCCGGCGCGAATGCGTTCCCGGCCACATCACCGCATCGACCCTGGTACTCGATCACACCGGCGAGCGCGCGCTGCTCACACTGCACCCTCGGGTGGGCCGCTGGCTGCAGCTCGGCGGGCACTGCGAGGACACCGACGCCGACATCGTCGCCGCCGCACTGCGCGAGGCCACCGAAGAATCCGGCATCGCGGGTCTGCGGCTGGATCCGGCACTGGCGGCCGTGCACGTGCATCCGGTGACCTGCTCGCTGGGCGTGCCGACGCGGCACCTGGACCTGCAGTTCGTGGCGCATGCGCCCGCGGATGCACAGATCGACATCAGCGAAGAATCGGTCGACCTGCGCTGGTGGCCCGTGGATGCGCTACCGCCGGATGCCGACGACGCCCTGGCGCATCTGGTTGGCGTGGCGACGGATCGGCACTGAGCCACGACTATCCACCGTTGACACTGCTCAGTGTGGAAAAGTTCGAGAAGGGTGCACCCTGAGCAGAGTCATCAATGCGCGACGCGCGCCTCAGACGTCGCTGGAGTAGCGGATCCCGCAGTCGGGGATCGACACCCCGGGCCACACCCGGGCACCGCGCAGCAACTCGCAGCGGGCCCCGATGTCGGCGCCGTCGCCGATCACCCCGTCGCGGATCAGCGCCCGCGGCCCGATCCGGGCGCCGAACCCGATGATCGAGCGTTCGATCACACTGCCGGCCTCGACTTTGACCCCGTCGAAGATCACCGCGCCATCGAGTCGAGCACCCGGGCCGATCTCCGCGCCCCGGCCCACGACCGTCCCGCCGATCAGCACCGCGCCCGGCGCCACCGAAGCACCGTCGTGCACCAGGGCCTCGCCGCGCCGGCCGCCCAGCGCCGGTGACGGCGCGATGCCGCGCACCAGGTCCGCCGAGCCCCGTACGAAGTCTTCCGGGGTGCCCATGTCGCGCCAGTAGCTGGTGTCGACGTAGCCGCAGACCTTCACGCCGTCGGACAGCAGCGCGGGAAACACCTCGCGCTCCACCGAGACCGGGCGCCCGCGCGGGATGCGGTCGATGACCTCGCGGGACAGCACGTAGCAACCGGCATTGATCTGGTCGGTCGGCGGGTCCTCGGTCTTCTCCAGGAACGCGGTGACCCGGCCGTCGCTGGTGGGCACGCAGCCGAACGCCCGTGGGTCGCCGACCCGGACCAGGTGCAGGGTCGCCTCGGCACCCTGCTCGCGGTGGTAGTCGTACAGCTCGGTCAGATCGGCCCCGGACAGCACGTCACCGTTGAACACCATCGCGGTGTCGTGGCGCAGCTTGGGGGCGACGTTGGCGATCCCGCCGCCGGTGCCCAGCGGCTCTTCTTCGGTTACGTAGTCGATCTGCAGGCCCAGCGCCGAGCCGTCGCCGAACTCCTGCGAGAACACCTCCGGCTTGTAGGAGGTGCTGAGGATGACGTGCCCGATGCCGGCAGCGGCGATCCGCGACAGCAGATGAGTCAGGAACGGCAGACCCGCGGTCGGCAGCATCGGCTTGGGCGCCGACAGGGTCAGCGGCCGCAGCCGGGTCCCCTTGCCGCCGACGAGGACGACCGCGTCGACTTGGCTCAGTGTCACGGGTGTCCCTTCGTCAGTTTGCGGCGGGCGTTACGCACCGCCAACTGTGAGCGCACCGCCAGCGCGCCCCGCATGCTCCAGCGCAGCGGGGCCTGCCACCAGCCGGTGTGCCGGTCGGCGAGGTAGGTGTAGGTGCTGCGGTGGTGTGCGGCCAGGTTGAGCGCGGGGTCCTTGCCGGTGGCGTGGCCCTTCTGGTGCAACACCTCGGCCGAGGGCACGTAGACGTTGAGCCAGCCGGCCTTGGCCAACCGGTCCCCCAGGTCGACGTCCTCCATATAGAGGAAGTAGCGCTCATCGAAGCCGCCGATCGCGTCGAACGCCGCCCGGCGCACCAGCAGGCATGCCCCCGACAGCCACCCGACCGGCCGCTCGCTGGGCTCCAGCCGTTCCTGCCGATAGGCGCGGGTCCAGGGATTGTTGGGCCACACCGGGCCGACCACGGCGTGCATGCCGCCGCGGATCAGGCTGGGCAGGTGGCGGGCCGAGGGATACACCGAGCCGTCCGGCTCCCGGATCAGTGGACCCAGCGTCGCCGCCCGCGGCCACCGGGCCGCCGCGTCCAGCAGGGCCTCGATGCTGCCCGGACCCCACTGCACATCGGGGTTGGCCACGATAAAGAAGTCGCTGCGTTCGCCACCCTCGGCCTCCAGCAGGGCCACCCCGGCGTTGACCGCTCCGCCGTAGCCCAGGTTGGCCCCGGTGTGCAGCAGCTGCACGTTCGGATAGCGCTGCTCGGCTTCCTCCGGCGAACCGTCGGTGGACCCGTTGTCGGCCATCACCACCCGCACCGGACGATCGGTCGCCAGCGACAGCGACGCCAGGAAGCGGTCCAGATGCCATCCCGGCGAATAGGTCACCGTCACTACCGGCAGGGCCTCACTCACGGCGTAGAGGTTATCTGGCCACGGCGGCGGACAATGCATCGCTCCACCGGCGCAGCGGCGCCAGGCCGGCCCGCGCCGACTCGGTGCCCGACAACGCGGAGTAGGCGGGCCGGGCCGCCGGGCGCGGATGCGCCGCACTGCTGACCGGGCGCACCCGGTCCGGATCGGCGCCGACCGCGGCGAACACCGCACGGGCCTGTTCGTAGCGGCTCGCGGCACCGGCGTTGGCGGCGTGCACCACCCGGGCACTCGGCGGTGCGGCAGCCCGGCCCAGCAGTGCGCCGTCGAGATCCCCCACATAGGTCGGGGGATCGATCTGGTCGTCGAGCACCTCCACGGCCCGAACCGCGGGAGCCC
>CAXYUC010000172.1:0-8992 GCA_964292075.1 uncultured Mycolicibacter sp. | reverse complement strand
CTTCGTCATGTCACCACGCCACGCCGTACCTAACGTCCGTGGTCAATACAGCTAGGCCAGGGAGCCTGTGACAGCACCGACATCGGGCGGTCGTAGTCCATCCAGGTCGTCACCGATACATCCCCCGCCTGGAGATTGGGGTTGGCCGCCACAGCTGCGCCGTGCATATCCGCAGAGCGCTTTGCGTTTTCGCCCATGGTGGTCAGGTCAGCCCCGGTGCCTGGGACAAAGACAGCGTTGTGGCTGGCCGTGTCAGGGTTACCGAGGGAGACCGCCGCATGTCCTTGATTATCGAGGTAACCCAGGTAGCGCGGCGGTCCGTTGGGGTCGGCCTGCATGGCTTGTTGGACGGCGCGGTACCCGTCGAGGTTGTGCTTGGCTTCTTGGAGCTGCGAGTCGAGCACGCTCAATTGGGACAAGGTGGCCAGGTTGCCGCCCGGGGTCAGGGCGAGTTGGTCTCGACTGGCCTGGAGACGATCGACATCGGCCTGGGCGGTGGCCATCAGTTCGGGCATGTGCCGCTCGTTGTAGCGGGTCTTGTCGTCGAACGGCATCCCCGGGTGGTTGCCGATGAAGTGGTCACGGTCGTAGACGGCGTCTTTCTCTGCTTGCGTCAATCGATTCCACCACTGCGCGAACTGCTTCGGGTCCTGCGGCGGTGGTCCCGGCGTGTGATTGTCAGCGGCACCCGCCCCGCCGTCGGCCCCCTCGTCGGGAAAGGTGAACCCGTGCAGGCCTGCGGTGGCGGTGGTGAGGTTGCGGGCGATCTCGTCCTCGTTGTTGGCCAGGGTGTGGACTCGGGCCGTGATGAACTCGGCGTGGCGCTGGGCTTCGTTTTGACGCTCTGCCTGTTCGGCTGCGGAGGTGTAGTAGGTCCAGGTATCGGTGACGGAGAAAAATTCGCCGACCTGGAAGTCTTGGCGCTCGGCGGCGTTGACGGCGTCGAGCACTGACTGCTTGTTGCCGTCTTGCGCATCAGCGCCGCGGCTGGCGATCCCGGCGGCCTTCACCAGCAGGTCGGCGGCGCCGCGGACCTTCACCACGTCACCGGCGGCGCGCTGCTGGAACGCTTCGGCGCCGGCGCCTGTCCACGGGGTGCCACCGGGACTTGCCGAGGCGTCGCGGATTTCGGTGAACGCGCTCTCCCAGGTGTGGGCCAGGCTGCTCCAAGCGGTGGCGTTGGCCCGCAGGAAATCCCAGCTTGCGCCCTCGACCTGCGACAGCGTCGGAAAAGCCATCGCGGTCTACCTCGGCGTCTCGAATCCACCGGCCGCACCGCCGTCGATGCCGGAGCCACGCGGGACCAGCGGAGTGAAGCCCGCTGCGCCCTGCGGCACCGCGGCCAGAGCAGCGACTCCGTCGTTGTCCATCGTTTCGTATTCCTGCGCCGCGGCGGTGAGTTTGCCCCCGCTGGCCGTCATCCGTCCACGCAGCGCCGTCGCGGTCGTGCTGGTCACGACATTCGTGGCGCTCGCCGCCGCACCGCTGGACTGCCATGCTGATGCGTACGCCGCGGGATGTGCCGGCGCGACCTGACCCGACAGTGCGGCACAGCGCTGCGCCAGCGTGCGCAGGCTGACCGGGGTGACCCGCAGGACGGGGGAGGTCATGGGGGAACTGTATTAGTGAATGACGGTTTGTGGAATTCGCTGTCGTCGCGAGGAGGGGGGAGGACCGCCAGTTCCACCGCCGATGCCGTGGGATGCGGTGCTCAGCTGCGCCATCACCATGGACGGCATGATGACGGCGTTCAAGGCCGAAGCGCGCCCCACGGGTAGCTTCGCCTGCTACGGATGTCCTGCAGCGCAGGGGTTTTCAGCGCAGATGCCCGTTGAGGGCACCCTCGGCGCCGAACAGGTGTGAGCGCCAATGGTCAAGCAAAGCAACGGTATCCACATCGTCGGGGTGAAATCCGGGTCGTAGATACGCTGCTGCGTCCCGCAGAAAGCCGCGGAAGAACGGCCCGCGGTACAGCGCGGCGATTCCACGCAACGCCCGCCGCGGATGCCGGCGTGCCGCGGGATCGCGGGCCAGCGACACGAGCAGCCCGAGTGCGATGAGCGGAACCGTGGCGGCGATCACGACCGCCATTGCCACAATCCGGATCGCCTCGGAACCGCCGACGGCGCGATAGAGGTCAAACGCCACCGACTTGTGCTCAAGTTCTTCCACCGCATGCCAATTCAGCAGATTCCAGACCTCCGGCGTCCCCGCAATGGCCTGGATCTCGTCGGTGGAAAGAATGCGCTCCGCCAGCACGGCGGTGTAGTGCTCCAGTGCCGCGGTCTGGGCCAGGTGCACGATGGCCGGGGTGCGTTCTTCGGTACGAATTCGCCAGCGGTGCACGGCTTCGGAGTCCTGCCAGCGAATCGGATACCCCTTGGCTGCGAGCACCGCATTGAGCCGGCGGTGCTCCTGGCCATGGGTGGACTCCTGACCGATGAACCCTGCCACCTGCTTCTTGAGCACCGGGTCGGTGACGCGATCGGCGAAGCGGCGTACCGACCGGATGAAAGACTCCTCGCCCGCCGGAAAACCACCGGACAAAGCGGCCAGGAAGTGGCTGAGCACCATATCGTCGTCGGCGAAATATTTGCCGTAGCCGTCGCTGTTGTCGAGGCCGTCGTCGAAGCGGAAACGGATCCGCCGAGTCTTCGGATAACTCGGGGCCGAGTGCGGTCGCCGTTGGCGTGTCATGAAGCAGAGCGTAGCCAGCGCCACGCGTTCGGGCGTGGCCAGTTTCGCGGGTCAGTCCACACGCCTGATCGGCCGAAGGACACCTGGCTGTCGGTCAGGGAGGCCAGCCAGAGGACTCCGCCGGGTTCAGGCCATCTCGGGCACGTTCAGATGGGCGATCGCCAAATCGAATTCGGCGACTTCGAGTATCTCTGCGCCGGCGTCGTTGACGGCCCGGGCCCAGATCGCCTGCTCACCGCTGCGACTGGCCACCAGTGCCGCCCGGTCGTCGAAGCTGACCGACGACACCGCGCGTCCCGAATGCCGGTCCACCATCAAAGTGGTGCTGCAGAAACCGTGGAGATCCTCCAGCTCAGGCATCAGCGCCAGCTTGTAGGTGTCGATCATCCGCTCGCAGGCCGCCGGGTCGGTCCGCAGCCAGGTGACGCGCACACCCGCGTGCCGCCGGGACCGGTGATCGCGGCGTACCGCAGCGATCTCCCAGCGGCTCACCTCGGCGGTGGCGTGGAAGATCTCGGTGGCGCGGTCGCGCAAGTGCTCGGCGTCGGCCTCACTGGCGCGCAGGGTGTCCTCATCCAGCCACGACGAGGTGATGATGCACCTGCCGGCGTCGCGGTCGACCAGCATGGACATTCCTGCGCAGCCATCGGTGTCGGCCAGGGCTGGCATCACTACGCCGCGGACGTGGGTGATCCCCTCATCGAGAAAGGATGGATGGGCGTGTATCGAAGTTGCGCGCGCGAACATGTCGGCCTCCGGTTGGACGGGGCGACGCCGCGGCGGCGCCGCCGGTCCCTTCCACCATGCTCCGGCTGTGTTGCCGGGACAACCCTTATGCGCCCCCCAATTCGCTGGCTATTCGGTGATGGGGTCCGGCTCGGCGCCATGTTGGGCGTTCAACTCCGCGATCTGGGCGCCGACGCGGCCCTTCAGCGCGAGAGCCGCGATCAGCCCGGCGAGCAGCGCGATCAGCAGCGCCACCCAGGAGAACCGGGACAGCCAGTGCTCGGCCGCCACCCCGGCGTAATAGACCAGGGCAGTGGTCCCACCGGCCCAGAAAATCGCGCCGGTCACATTGGCGACCAGAAAGTGCGGGTAACGCATCTTCAAGGCCCCGGCCAGCGGGCCGGCCAGGATGCGCAGCAGCGCGACGAATCGGCCGAAGAACACCGCGCTGGCGCCCCAACGGCCGAAGGACCGTTCGGCGAAGGCAATGTGGCCGGGACCGAAGTGATTCGGAAATCGCCGGCCCAGGCGGTCGAAGAGTGGCATACCGAATCGTCGGCCGACCGAATAACCGATCGAGTCACCGATCACCGCGCCGATCACCGCCGCCACCGCGACCCCGACCGGGTCGACCGCCAACTCGTGCCGCGATGACAACAGCGCGGCTCCGACCAGCATGAGCTCGCCAGGCAACGGGACGCCCAGGCTCTCTATCCCGATAACCGTGCCGACCAGCAGGTAGACCAGGACAGGCGGGATCGAGTACAGCAGGACATCCACCGACATGCGGCCAAGCATGCCTGACGTTGCACAGGAAAGCCCGTCGCGAACTGTCCGCGGTCCGAATATGCCTCACCTAGTAGCGTTGCCCAGGCATTGCTATCGAATCGAGGAGCGGCCGTGGAATTCAACCTCGCCCAAGTGTTCTCGGCAGTGGCGGCGGCCATTCCGGACCGGGACTGCATTGTCTTCGGCGCCCGGCGATTCAGCTATCAGCAGATTGAGGACCGGTCTCGCCGGTTGGCGCGGGCGCTGCACCAGCGCGGCCTGGGCGCACGCCGCGAGCGGTCCGAGCTGGCCCCCGATGAATCCGGCCAGAGCCACCTCGCGCTGTACCTGGCCAACGGCAACGAATACCTGGAAGGCATGCTCGGGGCCTACAACGCCCGGGTCGCGCCGTTCAACGTCAACTACCGCTACGTCGCCGACGAATTGGTCTACCTGCTGACCAACGCCTCCACCGAGGCGATCATGTACCACGCCCGGTATGCCCCCACGTTGGCCGAAGCGTTGCAGCAGGCCGGTGACCGGCTGCCCGCGATGCCGCTGATCCACGTCGACGACGACTCCGGCAATGATCCGCTACCCGGTGCGGTCCGCTACCAGGAGCTGCTGGCCGCCACCTCCGCCGAACCGTTGGGCCTGGAGCTGTCCCCGGACGACCTGTATGTGCTCTACACCGGCGGCACCACCGGCATGCCCAAGGGCGTGTTGTGGCGCCAGCACGACATCTTCATCAACGCGATGGGCGGCCGTGAGTTCGGTACCGGTGTCGTGCCCACCACGTTGGAGGAGATCGTCGAACGCGCCCGAGCGGCAGGGGCCGCCGGGTCGATGACGGTGGCACCGTTGATGCACGGCGCAGCCCAGTGGGCCGCGTTCATCACGCTGCTGGGCGGGCGGCCGTTCGTGATGTCGGCGACCACCGACCGGTTCGATCCGGTCGGGACCTGGGAGGTGGCGGCCAAGGAGCGGGTCATCTCGCTGTCGATCGTCGGCGACGCCTTCGCACGTCCGCTCGCCGACGCGTTAGAAAACGCTGCAGCCGGGCACTATGACCTGTCGGGACTGTTCGTGCTGGCCAGCGGCGGTGCGGCGCTGACCGTGCCGATCAAGCAACGGCTGTTGGGTCTGCTGCCGCAGCTGTCGATCCTCGATGCCGGCGGCTCCTCGGAGACCGGGGCGCAGATGGGACAGACCACCAGCCGCGCGGTGGCCTCCACCGGCCGCTTCACCCCGAACCCGGGCGCGGTCGTGGTCAGCGAGGACATGACCCGCATTCTCCAACCCGGCGACGACGAGATCGGCTGGCTGGCGCAGCAGGGCTATGTGCCGCTGGGTTACCTCGGTGACCCGGAGAAATCCGCGCGCACCTTCCCGGTCATCGAGGGAATCCGGCATTCGGTCCCCGGTGACCGGGCGCGCTGGGACGCCGACGGCGGCATCGAGCTGCTGGGCCGAGACTCGGTGACGATCAACTCCGGTGGCGAGAAGATCTTCGCGGAGGAGGTCGAAGCCGCGATCGCCCAGCACCCCGCGGTGTACGACGTCGTGGTGGTGGGCCGGCCCAGCGAGCGGTGGGGCAACGAGGTCGTCGCGGTGGTACAGCTGGCGCAGGGCGCCGACGCCGGGGCCGACGACATCGTCACCGAGGCCGCCAACTACATCGCGCGCTACAAGCTGCCCAAGGACGTGGTGTTCTGCGCCCAGGTGCAGCGCTCACCGTCGGGCAAGGCCGACTACCGCTGGGCCAAGGAACAGGCGCTCGCCGCGCACCGGGTCTGAGCGCCGGCCCGGGCCGGCTCAGCCGAACTGCGGCTTGCGCTTCTCCCGGATGGCGGCCAGGCCCTCGTGCACGTCGGGACCGGAGAAGCCGAGAAACTCCAGCCCCAGCGCGGTCTCGAAGGCCGGCGCGAACTGCCGATACCAGTAGTTGAGACTGTGCTTGGTGAAGCGGATCGCGTCTTGGGCGCCGTGCGCCAGATCGTCGGCGATGCGGGTCGCGGTGGCCAGCACCTCATCGTCGTCGACGCACTTGGAGACCAGGCCGATCCTTTCGGCCTCCTCGCCGTGCAGCGTCTCGCAGGTCAGCAGGTAGTACTTGGCCTTGGCCATGCCCACCAGCAGCGGCCAGCAGATCGCCGCGTGATCCCCGGCGGCCACCCCGAGCTTGGTGTGGCCGTCGATCAACCGCGGGGTGCGCCCCCCCACCGTGGAGGCCGAGAAGAGCGCGACCACCAGTCCTGCGCCGACGGCCGGCCCGTTGATCGCCGAGATCACCGGCTTGGAGAAGTTGACCATGTTCAGCACCAGGTCGCGGGCCTCTCGCAGCACCTGCATCCGTCCGGCGTGATCGCCGACGATCTTCTCGATCAACTCGAAGCTGCCGCCGGCGGAGAAGGCCTTGCCCTCCCCGCGCACCAGCACCGCGCGCACGTCGTCATCGCGATCGATAACCGGCCACACGTCGGCGAGGTCGCGGTGCATCTGCGGGCCCACCGAGTTGAGTCCCGGCGCGTCGAGCACCAGCTCCAGCACGCCGTTGTCGCCGGGCTCGAACCGAAGGCTGGGAAAGTCGGAGGAGGCACGGTAGCGGGGGGCGTCAGTCATCATTTGTTTCTACTCGACGGCCCCGCGTCGCGGCACTGGAGGCCTCCCACCGCCGCGCTCCCCGAATCGCCCCAAGCGATCTGCCGATCTGCGCGAATCCTCAACGAACGCAATCGTTCTAAAGTCGGTGGGGTGGCCGCTGCGGGGCAGCGCTGAGGGGTCGCATTCGGCCCTTGACATTTAGGTCCGCCTTTCTAGTTTCTACAAAATCCCTTGTGTAAACTCTCTGCCCATGGCATATGTGATCGGGAAGCCGTGCGTTGACGTGATGGATCGGGCCTGCGTGGAGGAGTGCCCGGTCGACTGCATCTACGAAGGCGGTCGAGCCCTGTACATCCACCCGGATGAGTGTGTGGACTGCGGAGCCTGCGAGCCGGTCTGCCCGGTCGAGGCCATCTACTACGAAGATGACCTCCCGGACGAGCTCCAACCGCACCTGGCCGACAACGCGGAGTTCTTTACCGAGGCCCTGCCCGGACGCGATGAGGCGCTCGGCTCACCCGGTGGCGCCGCCAAGATCGGCCCCCTCGGTATCGACACCCCGCTGGTGGCCAGTTACCCACCCCAGGGGGAGTGACCGACATCGCCAAGCCGCCTGTGCCACCTGGAGGACGTCGCCTCGACGTTCTGCGGCTGGTACAGGCCGCCGAGGACCCGCTGAGCATCGCGCAGATCGCCGACGAGTTGGGGGTGCACCCCAACACGGTGCGTTTTCACTTGGACACCCTGGTTGAGGAAGGCCGCGTCGAACACACCGAACCCGACCACAAAGGGCGGGGACGGCCGGCGCTGATGTTCCGGGCCATCCGGCAGATGGACCGGGGCGGAACCCGCCGGTTCCGGCTGCTCGCCGAGATCCTCACCATCGGATTGGCCGCCGACTCCGATCCCAGCGGCAAAGCGTTGGCTGCCGGCCGGGCATGGGGTCATCGGCTGCGGCCGCTGCACCAACCGTCTGGGCCCGTCGACGCCGAGGAATCCACCGATCATCTGCTCGAGATGCTCGATGAGCTGGGCTTCGAACCCGAACGCCTGGAACCCGATGCAGGCGGAGACGAGCAACTCGGGCTGCGCCACTGCCCGTTCTTGGAGCTCGCCGAAACTTCCACCCAAGTGGTCTGCCCGATCCATCTGGGGTTGATGCAGGGAGCGCTGGAGGCCTGGGACTCGCCGGTGACCGTCGACCGACTCGACCCCTTCGCCAAGCCCGATCTGTGTGTGGCGCACCTGAAATCGGCGACCCTCAACGGAAGCCCGGTCGACGCTTCGCCCCCCGCCGCCGTACGTGCGGAAGGGACCACCGGGTGAGTGCCGGCGCCTCGGTTGCGATCGCTGCGACATTCATCTGGCTGGGGATGGTGACCGCGATTTCGTTCATGGAGGCGCCGCTGAAGTTTCGGGCACCCAACGCGACCATCCCGATCTGTCTCGGCATCGGCCGGCTGGTCTTTCGGGCGCTTAACTCCGCCGAGTTCCTGCTGGCCGCGGTTCTCGCGGTCACGTTCGCGTTCGAGCGGCCGACGGTCGGCATCGCTGGGACCTACGCGGTCGCCCTGGCGATGCTGGCGGCTCAGGTGCTGGCGGTGCGCCCGGCGTTGGGCCGACGCGCTGACCAGGTGCTGTCCGGGCTGGAAGCGCCCCGCTCGCGTGCGCACTACGCCTACGTGGCACTGGAGCTGATCAAGGTCGCCGCGCTGGTGCCGTTGGGCATCCTGCTGCTGTCTCGCTGAACTGTCCCACCGAGTGTGAAGGAGAACCCATGGAATCGACCTCGTTGAAGGTGTTGGCCGACGAGAAGCTCGCCGAGGCCACCCAACATCACAGCGGTCGAGCGGCCCACACCGTCTACGGCGGATCGGTGCACCACCTGCGCCAGACCCTGGTCGCACTGCAGGCCGGCCAGTCGCTGGCCGAGCACGACAGCCCGGGGGAGTCGACGCTGCAGGTGCTGCGGGGTCGGGTGCGGCTGACCGCCGGCGATGACAGCTGGGAGGGGACCGCCGGCGAACTCGTCACCCTGCCGCGCACCCGCCACGCGCTCGAGTCGCTGGAAGACTCCGTGGTGCTGCTGACTGTGGCCAAGAGCGCCTCGCACTGAGCGTGCCCCTGAGCACACCCTGGTCGCAGGGGGCCGGGCTGCGGTGGCCCGTCCTCAATGCCCCGATGGGCGGGGTGGCCG